>CAYPBV010000015.1:30003-41067 GCA_964409025.1 uncultured Chitinophagaceae bacterium
GTTCCATTTGCTGCAGAATATTATAAAAGCCAGGTTTAATATTAGCAAATGAAATTTCTGCATCAATCCTGATTTCAGGAATCAGGAGTTCATCCGTTATTTGTGATGCAACCACTTTTTCAAACGCATCCGAAAAGGCTTGAATGTTTTTTGTTTCCAGTGTTAAACCTGCCGCAGCAAAATGACCACCATATCCCAACAGATGTTCACGGCAAGCATGTATAGCTTCGTATAAATTAAAGCCTGCTACACTTCTTGCACTGCCTGCAGCATAGTCGCCGCTTTGCGTTAAAACTATAGTGGGTCGATAGAAATGCTCCGTTAATCTGGATGCTACAATGCCCACAACCCCTTTATGCCAATGAGGCTGATATACTACAGTTGTTTTTCGATGCTGCAATTCTTCATTTTGCTGAAGCATATGCAGTGCTTCTTCTGTAATGCTGGCATCAGCTTCTTTTCGTTCATCATTATCATTATGCAGCATTTCAGCATAACTCAAAGCCTCTTCATAGGTTTTGGCAATAAACATTTCTACCGCCTTTCTGGCATCATCCATTCTGCCTGCAGCGTTTACACGGGGTGCAATTAAAAACACGAGATTGGTGATGTGCAGTTCTTTTGTATGGCCACTTAAAAATTGAAGTGCTTTAATTCCATTACATGGATTTTCATTGGCTTTTTTTAAACCATAATAAGCTAATATTCTGTTTTCACCGGTAATGGGTACTATATCTGCAGCAATGGCTGTAGCAGTTAAATCAAGAAATTGATAAGCAGTTTGCTGAGGCATGCCCAGTTGTTTTACCAAAGCCTGAATCAACTTAAAACCCACACCGCAGCCGCATAATTCTTTATAAGGATAGTTGCAATCTGCTTGCTTGGGATTTAAAATGGCAACAGCAGGCGGCAGCTCAGCATCAGGCAGGTGATGGTCACATACAATAAAATCGATTCCCAGCACTCTGGCATATTGAATCAGTTCAACAGATTTAATACCGCAGTCTAATGAGATGATCAATGAAAATCCATTGGCCTTAGCAAAATCAATTCCCATTTTTGATACGCCATACCCTTCACGATAACGATGCGGTATATAAAACTCTACCAGGTTGGGTGGCGTAATTAATTGCATGAATTGATACATGCAGGCAACACTGGTTGTACCATCCACATCATAATCGCCAAAAACTAAAACTTTTTCCTGCGCATGTATTGCCTTGATGATTCGTGCAACTGCTTTATCCATGTCTTTCATAAGCCATGGGTCATGCAGTTCAGTTAGTTGCGGGCGAAAGAAATTTTTTGATTTTTCAAATGTGTCAATTCCACGTTGTACTAAAATTTCACAAAGTGCACTATGTATTTTAAGATGCTCCTGAAGCTCTTTTATGCGTTGCGCATCAGCACGTGCTATGGTCCAGCGTTTTTGCACGTGCTAGTATTTTCTGTCTGTTGTAAAACGTACTAATGATTCTAATCCATTTCGAATTTCATTTTCAGGAAATTCATGAAGTATGGTAATAGCCTCATCTCTTAATAGAATCATTTTTTCTTGTGCATAATCAATGCCTCCGGCTTTTATTACTTCATCAATTACGTACTGAACTGAATTGCGGTCTTTATTTTTGTTTTTAATTATATACATAAGTTCATTCTTTTTTACACCGTTTATATTATTGAGTGTAAAAATGAGCGGAAGTGTTAATTTCTTTTCTTTGATATCATTGCCTGTTGGTTTTCCTACAGATTCAGATCCATAATCAAATAAATCATCTTTAATCTGAAAAGCGAGTCCCGCTTTTTCACCAAACCTGCGCATTTTTTCTGTTTTGTTCTCATCACGGGTTGTACTCCACGCCCCTGCACTGCAGGCAGAAGCCAAAAGTGATGCTGTTTTATTTTGAATGATTTCGAAATAAATATCTTCCTTAAGGTTAAGGCTTCTGGATTTTTCAATTTGCAAAAGCTCCCCTTCACTCATCTTTTCAACCGCTGTAGAAAGAATTTGTAAAATTTCGTAATCCTTGTTTTTTAAGGAGAGCAGTAATCCTTTTGATAATAAATAGTCGCCCACCAAAACCGCTACTTTATTTTTCCATAATGCATTTACAGAGAAAAACCCCCTGCGTTCAAAGGATTCATCTACTACATCATCATGTACCAATGTAGCTGTATGCAATAGCTCCACAAGTGCAGCGGCTCTGTAAGTACTTTCATCCGTAGGGCCAAAAAGACGTGCACTTAAAAAAACAAACATGGGCCGTATTTGCTTACCCTTTCGTTTGATGATATAATACATAATTCTATCAAGCAGGGAAACACGGCTTTTTACTGCTGCTTTAAACTTATCTTCAAAAGCAGCAAGTTCTTCTTTTATGAGTTGTTGAACAGGTTCTATTGACTGCATGAAACGGCAATTTACGGTATGGGTTCTGAAATAAGCTGTTTATTCTTTAACATCAAGGTCATAAATGGTCTGTTACGTCGTAAAACGGGCATGAAATAAATATAAAAAATTTGCTTTTTAACCTGTGATACATATTTTTGCAATAATCATCAGGATTTTTCGAAACTTAATACAACAACTATGGCAAGCAAAAAGTACGCTCTCTTACTGGGAGCCCTATGTTTCTTAATCACCAACCTTACTGCCCAGAGCTACGACTGGAAAGACTCCTCGTTAATTCCAAAAAGCGGTCAGGCTCAGCACAGCGAGTTCTTAAAGAATCAACAACCTTTTCCTGCAAAGCCACGTAATCAGTGGGAAATTGGTATCAGCATTGGTAATGTATTCATCAGCGGTGATGTAAGCACACGACTCCCAAACTGGGGTTGGGGCGCCCATGTTCGTAAAGCAATGGGTTATGTATTTTCAACCCGTTTGACCTATTCGGGGGGTATTGCCAGAGGTATGAACTGGTTACCTGCTTATAATTATGCAAACAATCCTGCCTGGGGTCCTTTTTATAATGCTCCCAGAAATACACAATGGCAATTTGCACCTATTCCCGGTCAGCCTGCAGGTGTTCTATACCAGGTTCAAAGTAATAATCCATCCCAGCCATTTAATCCGGCTACCGGTGGTGATCCTGTATTTTATAATTATCGTTCAAGCATGCATCAGCTTGCATTACAGGGTATTTTCACACTTAACAATGTGCGTTTCCACAAAGCAAAAACAGGTTTTGTGGTTTACGGGCTTGGAGGCATTGGTGCTATGATTTACGAAACTAAAGTGGATGCTTTTGATGCTGCCGGAAGACCATATAATGCTTCAGGAAATAACCTGTTTAATAATATCGCTAACCAGTACAATACAAATCAATACAAAAACCGTAATAAAGTTTTAAGAGATTTGCGAGCCGGAATGGATAGAGTTTATGAAAGTAATGCTGAAGGTCATGATTTACGTCGCCCTAAGTTATTTGACAGGACATTTAGACCAACTGTACAAGTTGGTGCCGGTGTTCAATTTAAATTGAGCCGTAAGTTCAGCCTTGGTATAGAAGAAGTATTAACATGGACAAATGATGATTTACTTGATGGACAACGCTGGCAGGAAAATCCTACAGGTGATGCTGCATTGACCCGTGATTTTGATGCATGGCATTACACAAATGTAAATCTGAATTACAGCCTTGGTGCTAAAGCAGTTGAACCATTGTGGTGGTTAAACCCATTGGATTATGCATACAATGAATTAAACGCCCCCCGTCATATGAAACTTCCAAAACCTGTTTTGGATGATGCTGATGGTGATGGTGTAACTGATCAATTTGACAATGAACCTAATACACCTGCCGGATGCCCTGTAGATAGTCATGGTGTGAGCCGTGATACGGATGGTGATGGTGTTCCTGATTGTAAGGATAAAGAGTTAATTACTCCTACTCAGTGCCAGCCGGTAGATGCTGACGGTGTAGGTAAGTGTCCGGATCCTGCTTGTTGCAAGGATCGTGTAGCTCCCGAACCTACATGTAACTTAGTTGATTTACCAAGCATCAACTTTACCGGAGGCAGCGCTAACCTTTCAGCAGAAGCGAAAGCTCTCTTAGGTAGTGTAGCTACAAATATGCGTGGTAATCCGGAATGTAAGCTCATTGTATGCGGAAGCGCTGCCAAGAGCAAATCTGGACAGGCAGCCGGCCAAAAGCGTGTAGATGCAATTGTGAAATACCTGGTAGAAGTACAAGGTATCAGTGCTGACCGTGTAATTGCACAATACGATTGCAGTGAAGGCGATCCTTCAGTTGTTGAACTCCGTGCAGAAAAGAAATAAGAATAAATCCTGGTAATATAAAAGCCCTCCGTTTTCGGAGGGCTTTTTCTTTAGGAAAAGATTAACCCCGGTTATTGGCATCAAAAAAAGGAACGCTTTAATTTGCCCGAAACTCTTAACTTTGCCCGCATTTATGAACAAAGGAACTAAGCTGATTTTAATATTATTGTCTGTTTTCATTTTTGCTGCATGCAGCAGAAAAAGTGTAAGCAAGGTTCTTAAAAGCAATGATATTGAATACAAGTTAAAAATGGCTGAGCAGTACTATGCCAATAAAAAGTATAGTAAAGCCTCCCAGATTTTTGAAGATTTGTTCCCTGTTTTGAGAAACGACCCTCGATTTGAAGATCTTTATTATAAGTATGCCTACTGTGCTTATTACCTGAAGGATTACATGAATGCCGAAAATCTGTTTAAAGGATTTTTAGATGCCTTCTCTAAAAGCCAGCGGGCTGCAGAAGCGGATTATATGCATGCCTATTGTTTTTATAAGCAATCTCCCAAAGTGGAGCTTGATCAAACAACAACAGAAAAAACAATCGGTTTTATGCAGGCCCATCTTAATAATTATCCTGAGTCTTCAAAAATTGAAGATGCAAAGAAAATTATTGATCAATGTTATGATAAACTGGAGCTCAAAGAATACAAAAGTGCTGAATTGTATTTTAATATCAGTGCTTACAGGGCTGCAGCCATTTCATTTACTAACCTTTTGAATCATTATCCTGATTCAAAGCGAACAGATGAATATAAGTTGATGATCATCAAATCGTATTACCTGTTTGCTAATATGAGCGTAGAAGAAAAACAAAAAGAGCGTTTTGAGAAAGTTCTGGAGGAATATTATGATTTTATAGATCGTTTCCCTGAAAGTAAACTCACCAAAGACGCTGAAAAATATTTCACATTATCTAAAAACAGCTTAAAAGCTTTAAACAATGAGCAGACTGATAAGAAAAGTTAGTGCCAATACAAGTAATGTAGTAGAAACAAAAAACCTGGCCGATATCAAAAGCAAAACAGGTAATTTGTATGAATCTATCTCCATTATAGCCAAGCGTGCCAATCAAATCAATATTTCTTTGAAAGAAGAATTACATAATAAACTTGATGAATTTGCAAGTCATACCGACAGTCTTGAGGAAATTCATGAAAACAAAGAGCAAATTGAAATTTCAAAAGCTTATGAGCGTATGCCCAATCCTGCTATATTGGCTACTCAAGAATTTATTGATGATAAGGTATATCACAGAAGAGCAGATAATGATTTATTTGCTTAAGTCGAAATTGAAAGAAATGAACATTGGCGATCCGGGTGGTCGCCAATTTTGTTATTTGCCTCAAAAATTTGGTAAATTACACTCTCTTAAACTTTAGGTGTCTAATTTGTTATCAGCTATATGAACTTTCAGGGAAAAAAAATATTAATTGGTGTAACGGGCAGCATTGCAGCTTATAAAATTATTTTATTAGTTCGTTTATTGGTTAAAAACGGAGCAGAAGTAAAGATAGTAATGACACCTTCAGCAGTAGCATTTGTTTCGCCATTGGTGCTTTCCACTCTATCGAAAAATGAAGTGATTACTGAGTTGTCTGACAATAATACCTGGAGTAATCATGTAGCCTTGGGCAGATGGGCCGATGTAATGCTTATTGCACCATTAAGCTGTAATACGATGGCTAAAATGGCCAATGGTATATGTGATAATTTATTGATGGCAGTTTATTTATCAGCTACATGCCCGGTAATAGTAGCGCCAGCAATGGATGAAGATATGTGGAAGCATCAGGCCACAAAAAGAAATCTTTCACTGCTTAAATCATACGGCCATCAACTTATTTCTGTTGAAAGTGGTGAGCTGGCAAGTGGTTTAATTGGTGAAGGGCGATTGGCAGAACCCGAAACTATACTTTCACACTTGTCCAAATTCCTTGACGGCAAAACCAGCAGGGAGTTTGCAGGAAAGAATGTTTTAATAACAGCAGGCCCCACATATGAAAACATTGACCCCGTTCGTTTTATTGGCAATCATTCTACAGGTAAGATGGGGTTAGCCATTGCTGAGGAAATGATATGTAGAGGTGCTTTTGTTACATTGGTGCTGGGGCCATCGAACTTACCAATACCGGGCGGACTGAAAAAACTTGTACGGGTTAAGAGTGCACAGCAGATGTACGATTCGTGTATTGAAGTATTTAAAGAAACAGACATTGCAATAATGACAGCTGCAGTAGCAGATTATACGCCGGATGAGGTTAAAACTGAAAAAATTAAAAAGAAGGATGAAGTTTTACAACTATCTCTTAAAAAGACAAGAGATATATTAGGCAGTTTGGGAAAGTTAAAATCTACAAATCAGATACTGGTGGGTTTTGCATTAGAAACAAATAATGAGCGGCAATATGCACTGGATAAACTCAAATCAAAAAATGCAGATCTGATAGTTATGAATTCAACCAGTGAAGAAGGTGCCGGTTTTGGATATGATACAAACAAGGTTACTTTGTTTTTTAGCAACGGTCAGGAATTAGCCTTTCCGTTAAAAGCAAAAAAACAGGTGGCAATTGATATAGTTGATGCTGTTTTAACCTTAATGCATGAATAAGCCTCTAATTATTTTTATTATCATTTTTTTTTATGCGTTTGCTTTAAAGGCACAGGAGTTTAATTGCCGTGTAAAAGTTCAGGACAACCAGTTACCCGGTACAATTGACCGTCGTATCTTCAGAACATTGGAAACTGCACTTACTAATTTTATTAATAAGCGAAAATGGAGTACTGATGCTTTTCAGCCGAATGAACGTATAAATTGCCAGTTTTTGATCAATCTAATAAAGTCGCCTGAACAGAATGTATATGAAGGAAGTCTTATTATACAGGTGGGAAGACCCGTTTTTCAATCCACTTATGTTTCTCCAATTATTAACTATCAGGATCAGGCTTTGGTATTCAGGTATATTGAATCTCAGCCCGTTGAGTTTAACGAAAATAGAGTTACAGGTTCAGACCCGCTGGTATCAAATCTAACGGCGGTAATAGCATACTATGCCTATATTATTTTAGGTTTTGATTATGATTCATTTTCTCCCAGAGGTGGCGATATTTATTTTCAAAAAGCATTGAACATTGTAAATAATTCTCCTGAAAACAGTCAAATTGATGGCTGGCGGCAGGATGGGTCAGGCTTTACCAGATTTTCACTTACTGACCAGTTAATTAATAACCGTTATGCCTTAATACATGATATTTATTATACCTATTACCGTAAAGGAATTGATAAGATGTATGAAGATGAGGTTGCTGCACGGTCAGAGGTACTCAATGCATTGATTTATCTGGATAATATCAATAGGGATAACCCCAATCTTATTATTGTACAGTTTTTTATGCTTGGTAAAGTAGATGAAATGATTGGTGTTTTCAAAAAGGCATCAGCACAGGAAAAAGCAAAGGCATCAGAAATTTTACAAAGGGTAGATCTTAAAAATGCCGCAAAGTATAAGCAGGAATTAAAATGAAAACTTTATCAAAGATTATATTCATCATCTGCCTTGTGGGATGTACAGACAGAAACAAGGTTCCCTCACAATATTTGCAGCCGGCAACTATGCAGGCTATTCTTATGGATGTACTTATAATAGATGCCATCAATTCCACAAAGGATTATACGCTCCGGCCTTTTTCATTAAATGATGTAAACAGTAAAGCAGCACTTAAAATTCTTTCAAATCACAAGATTTCAGTTGCTGAATTTAAAAAAAGTTATGAGTACTACCTGGCTCATCCTGATTTATTAAAGCCCATTGCAGATTCACTGGTTGCACAGGCTACACGGTTTACAACAAAAATGTATTCAGATACTTTAAAACTCACTAGAGATGGTAATTACCTCAAGAATGTTAGTAGACCGGTTCGGAATTGATGAGGAGATAGCAGATTACTTTGCTAATAAAAGGAAAATACCTGCAAATAATCTGTTATGGTATAACAAACGTATTTACTTATCGGCCGGTTTAGGATACCTCACTATTCCAATTGGTTTTGATCTGTTTAATAAATGCGGTATTACAAAGGAGCAGTTGCTGCAGGAAGATGTTGTTCAGTTTATGGAAATTGGATTTCACCTTGTTATCAGGCATGAAAAATCAGAACTTTCATCCGAAGAATTAATTAAGGAGTTTCAAAAAGCACTTGATGGGAAAATAATACAAACGCATCTTGCAAGTGACATATTTGCTTTATTTAAGGGTAAGAACCCACAGTATTTTAACTTTGAAACCAACTATAAATCTTTGCTTAGAAGCGATCTTTTCCTTTTAACAATTGTACAATTGGATATTACCGACGAATGGGTTCATAAATTTCTTCCTTATTGGTATGCAGGTGCACGTCCAATTCTGTTGATAGATGACTTTAAAGACTTAGAAGAAGACCGGAGATTAAATGAAGATAATACAATTATAGAATTGGGAAATAACAAACAAGCCATTATGGATGCTTATCAACTTGGATTGAATGATTTGGAAAAATTAAAAGAAATCAATCCTAAACTTGCAAAATGCTATAAAAGCTTTTTGGATGATGCTTTGAATTTAAAATATATTCAGGAGCAACTTGCTAATCAATAAGTGAATTTTTCATTGCAAAAAACACAAGCCCTACTGAGTTTTTTACCCCAAATCGCTCCATTAACCGATCCTTGATGGCTTCTACGGTACGTGGGCTTATCTCCATTTCCTTTGCAATTTCCTGTGCTGTGTATTCCATACAAAGCAGCCTTATTACCTGTTTTTCTTTATCACTTATCTGGATTTCACTGTTGAGTGAGGGAATTGCTTTTAATTTTGTGTGTGATTTTTTAAGAAGAATGCGATTTACAAAATTATTGAGATAATAACCCTTTGCATAAACTTCGAGAATAGCTCTTTTTATTTCAGAAGGGTCTGAACTTTTCAGTAAATAACCATTGGCGCCGTTTTCCATAAGATGCGTCACAAAACGCTCATCTTCATACATAGTTAACACCAACACATGAATATTGGGATATTGCTTGCTTATGATTTTTGTAGTTTCAATGCCATCTTTACCTGGCATACGCAGGTCCATTAAGATAACATCCGGTTGTGACTGAGAAATTCCGGCCAGCAAATCATCACCATTTTCAGCTTCCTGAACAAATTCAATGTTTGGAAAAGACCTTAGTGAAAGGATTACACCTTTCCTGAAAATCTGGTGGTCATCGGCTATGGCTACTTTTATTTGCGACATATGCGGTAGATACGATTCGTAAAGTTAAAGGAAAAGCTTGATTACTCTAATGCATTGATGGGCAGTTCAAGTGTTATCTTGTAGTATGTATTGGTAGAATCTTTCTCAAAAAACAGTTTTCCGTTTAAAATACGTATGCGGCTGTCAATATTTTTTAACCCTAATCCCGTAGGCGTATCCCTCATTTTTTCATATTCAGATTGGGTAAGCCCGTCACCATCATGGTGAATACGGAGGTAAATATAATTTTCGTTCTTATTTTGAGTTATATGCAAAAAACTGGAGCGGCTGTGTTTTAAAATATTATTTACAAGCTCCTGCAAAACCCGAAATGTGGAAAGTTCCTGCTCAATTTTGAGGCGACGTTTATAATCATGAAAACGGCAACTCGCATTAATCATTCCGGTACCATTGATTTTTTGCACTAAATCCACCATCGCACTTTCAAGTCCAAAGTTCTTAAGCGTGGGAGGTATAAGGCTGTGAGATATATTGCGGATGAGTTGTATGGTATCATCAACAATTTGCTTGGCATTGTAAATGGATTGAAGCTGGGTGGCATGGTCCTGATGTACCAGGTTTTCATTTAAGTAAAGACGTACGGTAGCTAGTAACGGGCCGGCATCATCATGTAAATCTGCAGCTAAACGCTGTCGTTCTTCTTCCTGACTGTTTAACGTAGCCTGTAACATGAGGCGCTGGTGTTCTTCCTGCATGTTACGCATTTTAAGCTGATAGTAAATGACCTTTCGCTGGTGAAAAACCACAAACACAATTAACCCCACGGCCAGCAATAGCATACCAAAGGTGCCGAAATAAACTACGTAGGTAGTATTTTGAAGATTTGTGGACTGAAGGAATATCATGGGTTGGGTTGTCGAAGTTTAGCTGTCAAGTAACTTGCCTGTCTATTTTATTTAAAATATTTGTTGTTTTATATGGCTTAAGTCCTATGGCAATGGCAAAACAAATGTTTTTGAAAATCGAAGCACAATGGTGAATATAATCATATTGCTCTCTGAAATTCAGATTTTGCCAATTTGATTCTCTGAAGAGATATACAAAAAAAGTACTGGATGCATAAATTAAAATACCAGTAATTGCCCAAAATTCCTGAGTTGAATAAATAAAAATTGTATTCGGGTTCTTTATATTTTCATAAAAATAAATGATACAAAAAGTAATTAAAAGTAGTTCTTCAAGAGCAACTGCTGCGGAGTCAAAATTTTTACTGCTGATTGTTGATAATATAACTATCCAGAAAAAAAAGAAGATTGGTATACTTAGTAAAACAAGTCTTTTAAACTGGGCATTTTTCAAAATCGTTCGAATCATGAGGGCAACTAATAAAAACTCGATTGGTGTATACGATAAATTATTAAAGTAGTAATAAGCTTCGTTTTCGAACCTGTTAAATATTCCAGTAAGTATAGTGTTGAGAACCGCAAAAAGGACTAACGAAAATATAAACCCCTTGAAGCCTTCTATTTTTCGATTAAATAGGAAAACTCCA
>CAYPBV010000016.1:0-7241 GCA_964409025.1 uncultured Chitinophagaceae bacterium
ACAAAGCCAAATGCATTCATCAAATACGGCGGATGGAAAGCCGGTGATACATTGGTGCAAAAAGATTTGGCTAAAACATTAATCCGCATTCGTGATTTTGGACAAAAAGGTTTTTATGAAGGTGAAACCGCACGATTGATTGTAGAAGAGATAAAGCGTGGCAAAGGAATGATTACACTGGCTGATTTAAAAAATTATCAAACAGCAGTACGTACAGCCATGCTTTCTAACTATCGTGGTTATACCATTGTGGGAATGCCACTCATCAGCAGCGGTGGTTTGTTGATTCAGCAAATGACGGGCATGCTGAAAGATTATAATATTGGAGCCATGGGTTTTCATTCGCCACAAGCTGTACAGTTGATGACGGAAGTGATGCGTAGAGCTTATGCTGACCGTGCTGAATTTTTGGGCGACGTTGATTTTGTAAAAGTGCCTGTAAAGAAATTAACTGCTCCTGATTATTTACAACAACGCATGGCTGATTATGTGCCTGAAAAAGCAGGTAAGAGTTCAGTTGTAACACATGGTACTATCAATCCTGAAAGTGAAGAAACCACCCATATGAGTGTGTATGATAAAAATGGTAATGCAGTGGCAGTAACCACAACGCTTAATGATGCTTACGGCAGCCGAACCGTTGTGGGCGGTGCAGGTTTTTTGTTGAATGATGAAATGGATGACTTTAGCATCAAGCCCGGTACACCAAATATGTATGGTGCATTGGGTACCGAAGCCAATGCTATTGCTCCCGGCAAGCGAATGCTGAGTTCCATGAGTCCAACAATTGTTTTAAAAGATGGAAAACCTTATTTGGTATTGGGTTCACCCGGCGGCACCACCATTACCACACAGGTATTTCAGGTGTTGCTGAATTTGATTGATTTCAATTTGAGTTTGCAGGATGCCGTTTGGAATCCCCGTTTTCATCATCAATGGTTGCCTGATGTGATATATGTAGAAAAGGATTTTCCACAGGCCACAAGAGCAAAACTGAAAGAAATGGGTTACGAAATAGTGGAACGTGGAAATATAGGAAGGTTTGAAGCCATAAAAATTGTGAATGGAAAAATAGAAGCAGTAGGTGATAAAAGAGGTGATGATGCGGCGGAAGGATATTAGGAATTGATAATTTGAAAATTGATAATTGTAAAGCTATGAGTTCATTTTTAAATTCATACATCAAACGAATCACTTACTACAAAAATTTGGGTGAACAAACTTTTGCACAGTTGGACGATTTGGATTTTCATTATCAGCCCAATGAAGAAAGCAACAGTATCGCCATGATTATACAGCATATTGCAGGTAATATGCTCAGCCGCTTCACTAATTTTCTAACTGAAGATGGTGAAAAAGAATGGCGAAGAAGAGATGCTGAATTTGAAGAACAGCATTTGAACAAAGATTCGTTGATGTTGCTTTGGCAAAAAGGCTGGGATTGTTATTTAGGCGCAGTACAATCACTTACAGAAAATGAACTGGAAAAAACAATTACTATCAGATCAGAACAGTTAACTGTTACAGATGCATTAAACAGGCAAATGGCGCATTATCCCTATCACATCGGTCAGATTATTTATCTTGGCAAGATGATAAAAAGCAAAACATGGAAATCCCTTTCTATACCCAAAGGACAATCGCAGCAGTTTAACGAAAAGATGAATCATAAAGCTTAATGATACAGTTAGAACAAAAGCCCGGCCGTACCACCATCATTAATGAAAAAGAGTATTTATTCTTTTCCGGTTACTCGTATTTGGGTTTGGGATGCCATGAAGATTTTTTGAATCTGATACATGAAGGCATTGAAAAATATGGTGTAGTCTATCCATCATCACGCATTTCCAACACACCTTTACAACTATATAGTGAATTTGAATATGCATTAGCTCAACTTACAAACAAAGAAGCTGCTGCTGTTTTTTCATCCGGTTTTCTTTCAGCCAGAACGGCCACGCAGGTAGTAGCGCATGAAATGAATGTTTATTACCGTTATCCTGCACATCCTGCTTCAGCACATCATCATCAGGCAATAGAAATAAAAACCAACTGGGATGATTTCCTCGATGAACGAAGACAGCATCATGAATTTCGTTTTGGACTTATTGCAGACAGCATCAATCCCACCCCCGGCAGCTTTACTGATTTCAGTTTTTTGTACAATCTGCCAAAAGAGTTTGAGATAATTCTTATTGTTGATGATTCGCATGGCATTGGCTGGCTGGGCACTAATGGTGAAGGCATCGTATCCAAGCTGCAATTGCCCAGCAATGTGGAACTGCTTTTAAATTTTTCATTGAGCAAAGCATTTCATCTCAATGCCGGTGCCATCTGCGGCACCGCTTACTGGATTGATAAAGCAAAGCAGCATATAAACTTTACTACCTCTACCCCACCCATGCCGGCATTAGCACATGTATTTATCAAAGGAGCATCCATCTTTCAACAACAACGAAACCAATTACATCAAAACCTCCAATACTTGCAAAACTTAATTTCAAACTCTACATTTGCAACCAATGAAGGAACGCCGGTATTTGTGGTACATAAAGCATCCGTTGCCCCTTACCTGCTTCAAAACAATGTTATCATTTCTTCCTTCGGCTATCCACGTCCTGAAAATAATGTGGTAAACCGGATTGTTGTGAATGCGCTTCATTTTAAATCCGATCTTGAAAAGCTGGTTCAGTTAATTGAACAGTTATAACCAAATCAAACAAGATGAAGAAATTTATTGCTTTATTCCTGCCTTTGTTTATTTACAATTACACATCAGCACAGGACATGGGACATTTAGTTTTAGGAATTAAAGGTGGATACAATTACAGCCTTAGCTCTTATACTACCAACAAAAAATTGCCTACCAATGCAGTGCATGGTGGTTATGCCGGCCTCATGCTAAAAGTACCTTTTGATAAACGTTTATTTTTTGTGCCGCAAATAGATGCCAGTTACAGAGGTTTTTCTACAGACTCACTGCAGAAAAATGTATACAGCAGTATAAAAGAAATAAACATAAGAGTGCAACCTTTACTTCAGTTGAACTTTAAAGATCCTGAAACCAAAAGCAATACATTATTTGTACAATTTGGCCCCTCAGTAGGATTTGGTATTTGGGGCAGAGAAACGAAACAGGACAACAACGCCACACCCGCAGATGCTAACCTCAGATACGGTTTTAAATATTATGGCCGTTATGATGCTAACTGGCACACAGGTATAGGTTATGAAACAACCAACGGCTTACGCTTTTTGCTGGAATATGCACACGGGCTGGGTGGTATGATTAATACTGATAACGGACCCAATTTAAAATACCGAAACATAAGTATTGGATTTGGATACTGGCTTGAAAAAAAATAATGAAGCATTAAAAAGACCCTTTGTGGTCTTTTTTTATACGTTTACTATTCTGAAATATTTTACAGAATTGTTGTTGAAAACTGGTATTGTATTTGCCTTAAACCCGTGTTTCAGTTATTTTTACACCATCAAGCTTTGTTAAAACGCATTGTTAAAATACTATCCCGTGTATTGCTGGTTATCTTACTCTTAATGATAGCTGTATGGATTCTCATTCAGTTTACACCCGTACAGAACTGGCTTGTAAATGCTGCATCAAAACGCCTCAGTAAAAATCTCAATACAGAAGTATCAGTAAAACATGTTGAGTTTTCCTTGTTTAATAAAATGCTGCTGGAAGGCGTACTGGTAAAAGACACACAAAAAGATACTTTGGCTTATGCCGGGAGAGTAGCAGTAAACATTACAGACTGGTTCTTTTTTAAAGACAAAGCTGAGATTGGTTTTTTAGGACTTGAAAACACCCATATTTACCTCCACAGAACAGATAGTGTGTGGAATTACCAGTTTTTGGTTGATTATTTTTCTTCACCTTCATCAGGAAAAAGCAAAAACAATGGTATTGAACTGAGTTTGAAAAAGACCGTACTTAAAAACATTCATTTCACAAGAAAAGATGAATGGCGTGGTGTAACTGAGGAAGGCAAGCTGGGCTTTTTGCAATTAGAGATGAACAAAATGGACCTCAGCAAAAAGCTGATTGATATTAAAGAAATTAAACTTCAGGATATCATATTTTCTTTATCAAACTTTACAGGATTGCGTCCAAAAAGCCCCCCTACGGCTGACAGGCATCCAGCAAATGATACCATTGAAATATGGAACACAAATAACTGGAGCATAAAGGCCGGAACAATTAGCCTTATAAATGGTGAGTTTAAAAATGACCTCACAACAGAACGTGAACCGTTTACTTATTTTGATGGTGCCCATATTCGTTTCTACAACATCAACGCAAACTTAAAAAATACAGCTCTAAAAGGTGACACGCTCTACACATCCGTTGAATTAAATACAAAAGAACGCAGCGGTTTTACTGTAAATCAATTAAAAGCGAATATGCTTTTTCACCCCACCGGCATGGAATTTAACGAGATGCTTATTGAAACACCTAAAAGCAAACTCGCAGATTATTTTGCCATGCGTTACAGCCATTTCAATCATGATATGGCTGATTTTATTACGCATGTACGCCTGCAGGGAAATTTCAATAACAGCAGGTTGCATAGTGATGATATCGCATTTTTTGCGCCGGAGTTAAAAGGATGGAATGATGTGATTTATGTAAATGGAAAAGCAAGAGGCTCTATTGATCACTTAAAAGGAAACAACCTTAAAATTACTACGGGCAAAAACACCTTGTTTGAAGGCGATTTTACAATGGATGGTTTACCTGATATCAATAATACTTTCCTAGATATCAAAGCAAAACAATTCATCACAAACTATGCTGATGCTGTACAGATTTATCCGGAGCTGCGTAAAATTAAACAGCCTGCTTTGCAGCAAATCAGCTATTTGAAGTTTAAAGGTTCGTTTACAGGATTTATCAAAGACTTTGTAACCTATGGCACCATTCAAACAAATCTGGGATCTGTAACCTCTGATATAAATTTAAAACTGCCCAATGGTAAAGAACCAATTTACTCAGGCAAGTTAAAAACAGATGGCTTTGAGCTTGGTCGTTTCCTGAACAATGAAAACATCGGCTCCATTTCCATGGATGGTTCACTCAAAGGAAAGAGCTTTACACTTAATAAATTATTTGCAGAAATTGACGGAAACATTCGTCAGATAAATTTATATGGCTATAACTATAAAAACATTACGGCAAAAGGTATTGTTGATAAAAGAACATTTGATGGAGCGCTGGCGGTAAACGACAGTAATATTAATGTAAACCTTTCCGGCCTTGTTGATTTTGGAAAAGATACTCCGCTTTACAGATTAAATGGAATGGTGTATCAACTCAATTTCAAACCACTGGGTATTTCAGGGAATGATTTGTCATTTAAGGGTGTTATTGATTTTAATTTCAAAGTAAAGAGCATTGAAGATTTTATGGGAGTAGCGCTTATTCAAAATGCTGAACTTTTACATAAAGGTGAAAAGCTCTCCTTTGATTCCTTATACCTCAGCAATCAGGAAATCACGCCGGGTCTTCAACAGTTAACGCTCAGAAGCAACGAAATTGATGCCCTGCTGAAAGGAAAATACAATCTGGTTTATTTTCCGGATATAGTTATGGCTTTTTTACACAACTATTTTCCGGCTTACATTTCAAAACCATCCCGTCAGATTGCTGTGCAGGATTTTAGTTTTGATATAAAAACAAAAAAAATAAGTGAGTTTATTGATTTACTAAACACACCCGTTAAAGGCTTTGATTACTCCACTATAAAAGGCAATATTAATATTGGCCAAAACAAGCTCACACTTGAAACCAATGTACCGGGCTTTACTTATAAAAATGTATTGTTTGATAATGTAACGATTTCAGGTAACGGTAATTTCAGTGACCTCAATTTAAACGGAAGTGTCAGCAGTGTAAATATCAGCGATAGCCTTCGTCTTCCCAATTCAAGTTTTGTTATTCATGCTGCAAATGATACCGGTTCAGTATCCATAAAAACAAGTGCTTCCAAAACACTGAAAGATGCAGATTTGAAAGCAAAATTTCTTGCTGCCAAAGAAGGGTTTACCATTACTTTTCAACCTTCATCTCTGGTAATAAATGATAAGCAATGGACCATTGAAAACAACAGTGATGTGTTTATAGGAAAAGGAAAACTACTATCAAACGGACTACGGTTTAACAGTGGTAATGAAGAACTATATACGTACACACATCCATCTGAAACAGGCACCGGGGATGATATAATTGTAGAACTGAAGAAAGTGGAGGCGGGCGATATCATTCCTTTCTTTTTAAAAGATCCACGACTGGAAGGCACTGTAACCGGAAAGATTGATATTATGAATCCGCTGGGCAAACCTTCTATGGATGCCGAACTGATTGCAGATAAATTTCGTTTTAACAATGATTCAATTGGCCGTGTTACGATTAACACCAATTACAATAATGACAATGGTTTACTTAATTACCTTATTGAATCTGCCAACCCAAAACATGAGTTCACCATAAATGGCAATACCAATCTTAAGGATTTAAAAAACATTACTACAGACAATATATTGAAAATTGACAACGAACAACTGAGTCTTCTCAATAAATACCTGGGCATTATTATAAAAGACATCAAAGGTTCAGGAAATGGTGTTTTACGGGTAAAAGGCAAAGGCATTGCTCCTGAAATTATTGGAAAGGTTACATTGAATGACGCCTCATTCATTCTGGATTATACACAGGTTCGTTATAAAATAGATAATGGTACTATCATACAATTCAAAGAAGGGGAAATTGACTTTGGCAACATGAAACTTAGTGATACTGCCAATCGTTTTGCCATATTCAGCGGTACCATGAAACATGCATTTTTCAAGGAACTTGATTTTAACCTGGGATTCAATGCAGCAGATAATAAAAAGGGACTGCTGGTATTAAATACTACCAAAAAAGATAATAATTTATTTTATGGTACTGTAGTGGCTAATGCAAGCGGAAGCATAAGAGGTCCGGAAAATAAAATTAAAATTCAACTTAGAGGAGAGCCAACTGACAGTTCTTCACTCAACTTACTCACATCGGACTCCAGAGTTACAGGCACGGCTGATTTTATTGAATTCAGAAAATACGGAAAGGAAATGAGGCCGCAGTTTGAGTTAAAAGAAACAGGTACTTTAGATGTAGAGTTAGATGTTGTTGCCAACCCTTTTGCAAAAGTTCATTTGATTTTAGACGAACTCACCAAAGA
>CAYPBV010000016.1:7251-25953 GCA_964409025.1 uncultured Chitinophagaceae bacterium
TTATTGAAGGGCAGGGTTATGGGAATATTAACCTGAAAGTAGGCACTAATGAACCTACCTCAATAAAAGGAGACTTCACGATTACTAAAGGGAGATATGATTTCAACTGGCAATCATTATTCAAAAAACCATTTGAAATTAACAATGGAACTGTTGTTTGGAATGGCGACCCTTATAATGCAAGCATAAATATTGACGCACGTTATTTTGTTGATAATATTTCATTGCTTCCTGAATTTATTGCCGGAACAAACTGTGGTAATGAACGAACTGACATATATGTAATAGCCAAACTCAAGGGCACCATTTCAAATCCCGCAATTGATTTTAAATTTGAATTGCCTAATCATCCCTGCAAAAATAATCCTATTACCAGGGCTGCTTTAGAAAGGCTTTATGAAAACAAAGACGAATTAAACCGCCAGGTATTTTCACTTTTACTTCTTAACTCATTTAATAATTCAGGTTCCAGTGTTCAGGGTACAAGTATTTCTTCTTCGTTGCTAACCTCGGCCGCAGGCACATTATCAGAATTTTTAGCGCAACAAATAAATATTGGGCTGGATATTGCATTGAATAATATACCCGGCATTAAAGATCTAAAACTCGATCCTTATGTAACGTTTACGCCCGGCGTAATCACAACGGTTCAAAATGCGGGATTACAGGGTTCAGGAAATATTGGTTTTAAAAAGCAGTTTCTGAAAGGTAAAATTGTTTTAAAGGCAGGAGGGTCGGTATTTGTAGGTACCGGACAACAAACCACAGTTACCACAGGCTCAAACCAATTAACACCCGATGTGCAAATTGATTGGCTTTTGAGTAATGATGGAAAACTCAGGCTCAGCGCCTATTACCGAACTATTTTTGATATTCAGCGCAGGAGCAACCGAGGTGGTATCAGTTTTTCCTATGTGGTAGACTTCGACAAACTGTAGTTATCTATTTTAATATCTCATGCCCCATTTTATCCCGTTTTGTTTCCAGATACTTTAAGTTATGCTGGTTAGGCTGAATATGAATGGGCACTGTTTCTGTAATTTCCAAACCATAACCCAGCAGACCCGCCCTTTTCTTTGGATTATTGCTCATGAGTTTTAATTTGGAAACGCCGAGGTAACGTAAAATTTGTGCACCCACCCCATAATCCCTGGCATCCATGGGTAAACCGAGGTGTACATTGGCTTCTACAGTATCCATACCCTCCTCCTGTAATTTGTAAGCCTTGAGTTTATTAAACAGGCCAATACCTCTTCCTTCCTGATTCATGTAAAGTACTACGCCCTTTCCTTCCTGCTCTACCATTTGCATAGCACTGTGCAACTGGTCGCCACAATCACAACGGAGTGAACCCAGTATATCACCTGTAAAACAGGAGGAATGTACCCTTACTAAAACCGGCTCACCGGGCTGCCACTCACCTTTAATTAAAGCCATATGCTCCTGTTGTGTTTCTTTTTCTTTAAAAGCAACCAGTTGGAACTCGCCATAAGCAGTAGGCATTTGTACCCGCACAATCTCTTCAATGAGTGAATCTGTTTTAAGGCGGTATTCTATCAAATCCTTGATGCTGATGATTTTAAGCTGAAACTGCTCAGCTATTTTTTCAAGTTGCGGCAATCGTGCCATGGTGCCATCTTCATTCATTATTTCAACCAAAACGCCTGCAGGTTCCAAACCTGCAAGTCTTGCCAGATCCACTGTTGCTTCAGTATGTCCGGTACGGCGGAGAACGCCCCCATTCATAGCCCTTAATGGAAAAATATGGCCGGGACGTGCCAGATCAGAGGGTAATGTTTCCGGTCGGATGAGTGCCTGAATGGTTTTTGAACGGTCCTGCGCCGAAATGCCCGTGCTGGTACCCTGACCAATTAAATCCACAGAAACAGTAAAAGCAGTTTCATGGAGAGAGGTATTACTACTCACCATTGCATTCAGTTCCAATTGCTTACAGCGTTCATCCGTTAGGGCTGTGCAGATGAGTCCACGTCCATACTTACTCATAAAGTTGATAACTTCCGGGGTAGCAAAGCGGGCAGCAATAATAAAATCACCTTCATTTTCCCGATCTTCATCATCCACAACTATCAGCATTTTACCAATCTTAATATCCTCAATAGCACTTTCAACAGAATGAAGCATAGCAATTCCTATTTTGCCGCAAAGTTAGCTGAATCCTGACAGTAATAAGCCTTGAAAACAAGTGGAAAAGTTTGTTTTAAAAACTTGCAGCTATGATTTAAAGCATCCTGTCTTGAAACTTTATGAATTGTTAATATTTCCTGCACTTTATAAAGGAAGATTATCGTTTCTTTGCACCCGTAAATAAAAAATGTATGCCAAAACTCAGAAAATTACTGTTGCCCGTATTTGCATTGTTTGTATCACTGGCGGCAGTTGCACAGGTAACAACCAGTAGCATTTCAGGTACAGTTAAAGACAAAAGCGGTAACGCACTGGAAGGTGCCACCGTTACAGCTACTCACACTCCTACCGGTACGGTTTATCAAACCATTTCCAAGAAAGGCGGCGTGTTTAACATTGCCAATGCCCGAATTGGTGGTCCTTACAAACTCAAAGTTGAATTTGTGGGCCAGAAAGCTTACGAAGTAGAGGGCTTTAACCTTTCATTGGGTGAGCCTTACGACATTAAAGTTGAAATGGGCGATGATGTAAAAGTAATCACAGAAGTAGTGGTAACTGGCGGAAGAAGAAGAGCTGCTGTAGAAAAAACAGGCGCTTCAATGAATATCAATAACCGCCTGCTCACAACAGTTCCTTCCATCAACAGATCTATAACTGATTTTACAAGATTAACACCGCAGGCAAATGGCTCCAGTTTTGCCGGACGTGACGCACGTTTGAACAACACACAAATTGACGGTGCCAACCTTAACAACAACTTCGGCCTTAGTAATGATCCATTACCAGGTGGTGGTAACCAACCTGTATCACTGGACATTATTGAAGAAATTGCAGTGAATATTGCACCTTATGATGTTACACAGGGTAACTTTACCGGTGCAGGTATCAACGTTGTAACAAAGAGTGGTACCAACCGCTTCAGAGGAAGTGCCTATACTTTTTATCGTGATGAAACTTTTAATGGTGAAAGAGTGGCTTCTACTAAGCTTACTGCTGCAACAGCGAGAACAAATCGCATTTACGGTGGTACATTTGGTGGCCCGATCATTAAAAACAAATTATTCTTCTTTGCCGGCGGTGAATATGAGGTAGAAAGCCGTCCCGGTATTAACTGGACTCCTACAGGAGGTTCAGGGCAAAATAACATTTCAAGGGTTACGGTAGCTGATTTACAGTTAGTATCTAATAATCTCCGTACAAGATATGGTTATGAAACAGGAGGATTTGACAACTTCAAAAATTTTGAAACCAGTAACTATAAAGTATTTGGCCGTTTGGACTGGAACGTAAATAAAGTACACCGTGTTACACTCCGTTACAATGAAATGATAGGTGATCAGGATATTATTACCAATGCCACCTCCATTCCAAATAATCCAAACTATAGTGTTCCCGGCGGTACAGGTTCAAGAACCAATTTGCCACAGGGTCGCTGGAGTGCATTTGCTATGAGTTATCAAAACTCTCTGTATGCCTTCAGAAACATTGTAAGAAACGGAGCTTTTGAAATCAACAGTTCTAAAGGCGGGCAATGGGCAAATAAGTTTATTGCTACCTATACACAAAACAAAACAACACGTACCACTCCAAGTACATTGTTTCCTTTTGTTGACATTTTTGACGGAGCAGGTAACAACTATATCAGCTTCGGTCGTGAGCCGTTCTCAAATAATAATGATGTTACCAACCGCATCTTTAACATTACCAACAATTTCAATTACTATTTAGGTAAGCACACCATTACAATTGGTGGAACTTATGAGCAGCAATTTGTAGGTAATATGTTTATGCCCGGTTCTCAGAGTTATTACATGTTCAGAAACATAAGTGATTTTATTAATAATGCTCCTCCGGTAGCTTATAGCTATACTTATTCTCTGGTACCTGATAAAACAGACGATAATGGTGGGGTATATTCTGCTAATTTAAAAGTGGGTCAGTTAGGTTTGTACCTTCAGGATGAGGTGAATTTAAATGATCGTTTAAAAATGACGTTCGGTTTGAGAGTAGATAAAGCAATCTATATTGAAAGACCACTTGAAAACCCAACAATCAAAGCATTTACTTTCCCTGATAGTGAAGGCAATCCTACCAACTACAGTACAGGTCAGTTCCCCTCTCAAAGATTTTTATGGAGCCCACGTATTGGTTTACGTTGGGATGTAATGGGAGATAAAAGCATGATTGTTCGTGGTGGTGCAGGTCTTTTCACCGGCCGTTTCCCATTTGTATTCCTTACAAACATGCCATCTAACAGCCAGATGTATCAGGGTAACGTTACTGTAACAAGTGGCTTAAATAATTACTTATTCAATCCTAATCCAAATGCTTACAGAGGTAATTTCTCTTCTGTTGCAGGTGGACCATTACCTCCCGGCTCCGCACCAGTATTAATTGATCCTGATTTTGTATTTCCTCAGGTTGCACGTCTTAACCTTGCGGTTGATAAACGCTTAGGTAAAGGATGGTCAGTTACATTTGAAGCAATTGTAAATAAGGATGTTAACGCAATTATTATGCGTAATGCTAATGAAAAAGCTCCTGATACAAGATTTAACGGTGTAGACGGCAGACCACGTTATTCTTCAACATCCTCTACTCAAAGACGTATCTATAATGCACTTCCTACAGCTATTGTACTTGAAAATACAAATAAAGGAGGTGGTATTCAATTAACAACACAGGTAACAAAGGCATTGTCAAAAGGTTGGGCTGCAATGTTTGCTTATACTTACACTGCCATGATGGATGTAACCTCTAACCCGGGTGCAACTGCCGCTTCTGTATGGAACAGCAATCCTACAACTAATACACAAAATACAATTGAGCTGGGCATGGCCAGGGATGCAATACCTCATCGCTTCATTGGTAATATCAGCTATACTATAAAATATGCCAAGAATTTTGCATCCAGTTTCTCTTTATGGTATGAAGGAAGCCCTCAGAACAACTTCAGCTTTGTGTACCAGAATGATATGAATGGTGATGGTAACGCTGCTGATTTAATGTACGTACCCCGTAACCAATCTGAAATCATTTTTGTACCTATTACAGGTTCTACTCCTTATAGTGCACAGGCACAATGGGATGCGTTCAATCAGTTTATTGAAAACAGCCCGCTTAAGAGAAGAAGAGGACAATATGTTACACGTAACGAAGCATTATTCCCATGGGTACATAACGTTAACGCACAGTTCCAGCAGGATTTTTATGTGAAATCCAAGAACGGGACTATTCATACGTTAAGATTCCAGGCTGATGTAATCAACTTTGCGAACATGATTAACAGAAACTGGGGTGTTCGTTATCTTAACTATCAAGGTGGTGGCGGTAACATTACTCCATTGATCTTTGACAGTGTTGACCCCACTACAGGTGCACCACGTTACCGTATGCAAACTGTAGCTACCACAGGTCAATTACCAACAAGACCATTCCAGCTTAACCGCAGTATTTCAAGTGTTTGGGGTATGCAAATTGGTATTCGCTACCTCTTCCAATAAGATACACTTAGCACACAACACATAAAAAACTCCGCTTAACAGCGGAGTTTTTTTATCACTATCAACCAATAAATATCAGCTACCAACTTGTTATTGCGCTACTCGCCCCAACCCCACTTTAAAAAATCAGGAAATGCTTTACCCCAGGTAGGCACATCATGTTTACCATCAGCCAGTTCCAGATATTCAATTGCATCATTTTTATACCCTTTTGCTTTTAATTCTTTAATTAAATCAAGTGCATCATCTATACTGTCAATAATTCCATTATTATTTCTATCCTTCTTTTCATCCATTGCACCGGTTTGGAGAAAGAACTCCAGCCAGGGAGCTATCTGCTTCGTATTTCTGATTTGATTGTGCATAATACGGTCAACCTCATCACTATAACCATCTTCATAACTTTTTTGCCGCCACCATAAGGAACCCGAAAACACTCCAACTTTTGAAAATTCATGGGGATGATTCCATACAATATCCAAAGCCATCAATCCTCCTAAAGAGAAACCGGCAAATGCTTTTTCTTTAAAATGAGGAACATGATATTTTTTGCGGATAAAAGGGAGCAGTTCTTCAAAAATAAAATCAGTGTATAATCCCGCTTTTGCACCCCGGCCCAGATAATCTTTCTGTGCAGCTACACCATATTCGTTTTTCCTGTCTTCTCCGCAATGAATGCCCACACAAAGCAGTGGGTTTATTTTGTGATAGTAATACAGGTCTTCAAGAATGGATTCAAATGGCATCTTAGGCAAATCCTGTCCGTCATTGATAAGCAGCAGACTCATCTTTTCAGGATGCTTTACATGTGTAGGCAGGTAAAAATCAATTTTTACATTCCGTTCCAGATATTCAGATTCCAGCTCTTTCTCCTCTACTAATATGCTTAAACTCTTTTCCTTATGCATGATTTCAAAAATAAGGAAATCGCTAAAATAAATTTTATCTGGTTGAGCGGGGTTTACAAAATGTGCACTATATTGAACATACATTATAACTGGTGTGAATAATATCGCTCATCCAAAAAATCATTTGTTATGAAAAAAATAGGCATCCTGCATGGTAAAGAACGCTCTTTTCCGCTTGCATTTGTTGAACGTATTAACAGTAAAAACATTGATGGCATCAGAGCCGAACCGGTACGTGTAGATAAAGTGGTGCAGGGTGAAGGTAACGGCTATGCGGTAATTGTTGATCGTATCTCACAGGATGTACCGCATTACCGTGCTATGCTTAAGAACGAAGCTATTGCCGGATGCGCTGTAATCAACAATCCGTTTTGGTGGAGTGCTGATGATAAATTTTTTAATAACTGTCTTGCTACAAAAATAAATGTACCCGTTCCCAAAACGGTTATCCTTCCTTCCAAGGACAGACCGGATGATACAGGTGAGGAATCGTTCAGCAACCTTGCTTATCCCATGGATTGGGAAGGTATGTTTAACTATATTGGCTTTCCTGCATACATGAAACCATTTGCAGGTGGGGGATGGAAAAACGTTTATAAACTGAATGATGCAAATGATTTTTTTGAAAAACATGCAGAAACAGGACAACTTGTAATGTTGCTGCAGGAAGAAATTCAGTTTGAAGAATATTACCGTTGTTACTGCATTGGCCGTAAGTATGTGCGCATCATGAGCTATGAGCCACGCAATCCGCATCATCTGCGTTATGTGGCGGATTTCAAACCAAGTGCAGAAAAACTGCAGATGATGACAGATATTGTACTTCGTATTAATAATTACCTCGGGTATGATTTTAATACAGTAGAACTTGCCTTACGCAATGGTATTCCGTATGCTATTGATTTCTGCAATCCTGCACCTGATGCTGATTTGGCCAGTGTGGGTCAGGAAAATTTTGACTGGGTGGTAGAGGCAGCTGCAACCTACGCTATTGAACGTGCCATGGAGCATCAGGAAGGTGCTGATAATTTAACCTGGGGTGAATATGTAAAACGTGGGGCCAATAAGCAACAGTTATATTAATCTATTAAAGGTACATTATGGGATCCATCAATTATAAACAGTTTACACTTGGGGTAGAAGAGGAATACATGGTGTTTGACCCTTCTACACGTGAATTGAAAAGTCATGAACAACGCATAGTTACGGAAGGCCAGAAAGTGATCAAGGATAAAGTAAAAGCTGAAATGCACCAGGCTGTGGTAGAAGTGGGTACAGACATTTGTGCCAATATTGATGAAGCGTATGCAGATGTAGCTACACTCCGCCGCACCATCAGTGGAATTGCGGGTGACATAGGATTAGCTGTAGGTGCCAGTGGCACACATCCGTTTAGCCACTGGCAGGATCAATTAATAACAGACCATGTACGTTACAATCAAATTGTAAATGAACTGCAGGAAGCTGCAAGAAGTAATCTCATTTTTGGCTTGCATGTACATGTAGGCATGCAGGATAGGAAGATGGCGGTACATCTTGCCAACAGTGCCCGTTATTTTTTACCGCATGTGTATGCACTCAGCACCAATTCTCCTTTTTGGGAAGGCCGCTTAACGGGTTATAAGAGCTTTCGAACAAAAGTTTTTGATAAGTTTCCACGCACCGGCATTCCTGAATACTTTGACAGTATTGAAGCATACGACAATTATGTAGCATTACTCATCAAAACAAATTGTATTGATAATGCCAAAAAGATTTGGTGGGATTTACGTGTGCATCCGTTTTTCAACACTATTGAGTTTCGTATATGCGATGTGCCCATGACGGTGATGGAAACGATTGCCATCACAGCATTATTTCAGGCAATAACTGCAAAGCTTTACAAACTCCGCAACAAGAACATGAATTTTATACAATACCAGCGTGCACTCATCAACGAAAATAAATGGCGGGCCAGCCGTTATGGTATTGATGGTTATTTAATTGATTTTGGAAAGGAAGAGGAAACCAATACACGTGGGCTCATTTATGAATTACTTGATTTTATTGATGATGTTGTAGATGAGCTTGGCTGCCGCTATGCCATAAACTTCATTCCAAAAATGCTGGAACAGGGCACAGGAGCTGACAGACAGTTGAAAGTGTATGAACAAACCAAGAGTATGGAAACAGTGGTTGATTATATTGGCAGTCAGTTCTTAGCCGGCGTATAAATTTTTTCCAATCATACTGCTTTTAAAGCTCTGAATTGTTTCAGAGCTTTTTTATTGAAATAACATGATGGATAAAGCTTTGGCTTGTTGCAATGCTTTTACGTATTTTTAAACTCTGTATGACGTCCATCAGCAAACAATTAGAACAAATTCTTCCGCCACATAAAATCAAAGCTAAACTGATAGACCGTCATGCATTTGCTGCAGATGCAGGCTTTTATTATCTGTTGCCGCAGGCCGTAGTACAGCCAGACACAGTTGAAGAAATCAAACAACTGTTTTCATTTGCACAGCACAATAATATTCCCCTCACCTTTCGTGCGGCCGGAACCAGTTTGAGCGGACAATCCATAACAGATGGCATACTTGTTGACCTGAGCCGCAACTGGAAAAAGATTCAACCATTGAACAACGGTGAACATATAACCGTACAGCCTGCTGCTATTGGTGCTCATGTAAACCATACGCTTAAAAAATTTCAAAAGAAGATCGGGCCCGACCCTGCTTCCATTACCGCAGCCATGATGGGTGGCATTTTATCCAATAACAGCAGTGGTATGTGTTGTGGCGTTATGTTTAATTCGTATCACACCGTTACGTCTGTACATTTTATTTTGCCGAATGGTAATGAATACAATACTGCAAAAAAAGTAGATTATAAACGATTTGAAACAGATGACAAAACAATTGCTGAAGGAATCCTGCACTTAAGAAATGAAGTATTGAGTAATAAACCATTAGTTCAAAAAATACGTACCAAGTATAAAATAAAAAATACGGTTGGTTACAGTATCAATGCATTTATTGATTACGAACATCCATTGGACATACTTGCACATTTATTAATTGGCGGTGAAGGTACATTAGCCTTTATTGCAGAAGCTGTTCTAAAAACGATTCCTGATAAACGTTTTAAAACAACAGGACTTTTATTTTTTGAATCACCCTCTGCAGCTGCTGAAAATATTCCGTTGCTCAAATCAACTCATGCAGAAGCGTTGGAGTTAATGGACCGACCTGCACTTCGTTCTATCGAACATCTGGATTATTGTCCTGATGTTATTAAATCATTGCCCGAAGGTGCTACGGCTATCCTTTGTGAATACCAGGCAACTACTGAAGAAGAATTACACAATTTGTTTGCATCAGCACAAAGCACCATCAATCAATTACCCTTACTGGGTAAAGTTGATTTTACATTAGATGAATATCAGCAACAAAAATTCTGGAAACTGCGTAAAGGTATGTACCCATCCGTTGCGGCAGTGCGTGCAAAAGGTACAACTGCCATGCTGGAAGATGTGGCGGTTCCTTTGGAGTATTTGGGAAAAGCAGTAACTGACTTACAGGCACTGTTTCAAAAATACAAGTATCACAATGCTATCATTTTTGGTCATGCCAAAGAAGGTAACCTTCACTTTTTAATTACACAACCTGTAAACACTACTGAAGAAACAAAAGTATTTGAACAGTTTAATGATGAACTTGCTGAAATCATTATTAAAAAATATAACGGCTCGTTAAAAGCAGAACACGGTACGGGAAGACAAATTGCTCCCTATGTAAAAGATGAATGGGGTACTGATGCTTACCGCATCATGCAATCATTGAAGCAATTAATTGATCCTTATAATATTTTAAACCCCGGTGTGATTATTAATGCAGATGAAAAATGTCATCTCAAAAATTTAAAGAGCATGCCCGTAGTGGAGGAAGAAGTAGATAAATGTGTAGAGTGCGGTTATTGTGAAAACAGATGTCCCAGCAGAGATTTTACCATGACGCCGAGACAACGTATTCAAGTACGTCGTTCATTACAACGTTTAAAAGCAGAAGGCAATACAACTGATTACAATCAATTAATAGATGAATACCAGTTCAATGGCATGGACACTTGTGCAGTAGATGGTATGTGTGCTGCAGATTGTCCTGTAAACATCAACACCGGCGAATTAATCAAACGCTTACGCAGAGAAAATCATTCAGCTTCTGCAAATAACATTGCACTGAAAGTTGCCAAACACTTTGGAACTGTTGAGCGATTGGTCAAGCTGGTATTGTACAGCGGCAATGCGTTCAACTTTATTACAGGTGGTAAAGGAATGCATTTCATTACTTCTACAATAAAAAAAGCTATTCCTTCTTTTCCTGTCTGGACAAAATCATTAAGTAAACCTGTTTCCATAAAAGCCAATGAAATAACTGATGCAGATGTGGTTTATTTTCCCACCTGCATTACACGTATGATGGGTGCAGATAAAGAACAACCAAAACCCATCAGTGAAGTAATTCAATCTGTGTGCAGTAAAGCAGGAATTAAATTATTTATTGCACAAAACAACAATGGTGTTTGCTGCGGACAATTATTTTCATCCAAAGGTTTTATGCCGGCATACACGCACACAGTAAATAATACCATAGAACTGCTGTGGCAAAGAACCAAGCAGGGGGCTATTCCTGTGCTCATGGATGTTACCTCCTGTACGTATTCTTTACAACATGCAGAACCGTATCTCACGGAAGAAAACAAAAAACGTTTCAAAGCACTACAGATTATTGACAGCATTGATTTTGCTGCTGATTATTTATTACCAAAGCTGAACGTAAGAAATCAAAAATCGAAAATTGTATTTCATCCCGTGTGCACAACGCATAAGATGAATAATCTTCATAATCTTAAAAAAATTGGTGTGCATTGCTCGCAAGAGGCTGTTATTCCGTTTAACAGCGGTTGTTGCGGTATGGCTGGTGACAGAGGCTTTTACTATCCTTCACTAACACAGGCTGCTACGAAACCGGAAGCTACAGAAGTATTGCAGAATGAGTATGATGGTTATTACTCTTCCGGCAAAACCTGCGAAATGAGTTTGTATGATGCTACGGGCAAAAACTATCAATCTATTTTTTATTTACTGGATGAGTGTTGTTGAAGGAGAAATCCCACTAAGGCACAAAGGGCACAAAAAAGAAATAGCCGAGAAGACCGGAAGTACCAATGTTTTCTTTGTGCTTTTAGTGCCTTAGTTGTAAAAAAATACGAAGTCACAAAGACAGAAAATATTTCATCGTGTATTCCGTGCAATTTTATAACCCCCACTTTTAAGTCGGGGCATAACATCGCAAGTGGTTTGGCTTTAGCCTTGACCAAATAAAAAAATGGGAAAGCTTTCCGCTCTCCCATTTTCATTTATCCGTAATACAATTACCCATTATTTATTCCATCCAAACCAATCATTTCCATTTGCATAAATCATTAGCCCTAATAGTAACACCATACCCACAATTTGTGCATACTCTAAAAATTTCTCATTGGGCTTTCGGCCTGTAATCATTTCAATTAACGTAAACAGTACATGCCCGCCATCCAATGCCGGTATAGGTAATAAATTCATAAATGCAAGTACAATACTGAAGAAGGCGGTGATGTTCCAGAAATTTTCCCAATCCCATACGGGAGGGAATATAGACCCCATTGATTTAAAACCACCCACACCCTTGTAAGCTCCTGTTTCCGGGCGAAGAATTAATTTAAACTGGTCAATATAATCGCCCAGCTTGGTGATTGTTTTCTTTACACCGGCAGGAAATGATTCAAAGAATCCATAACTTAAATGCTCTACTTCAAACATTCCTGCTTTTACATATTCTTTCTGCTCCGTCATACCCAAACCAATACGGCCATTCTCATTCACCTTTGAAATTACATTCACAAGTTCACCATTTCTGTTAACTGTAAGCAACACTGTTCCGTTTTTCTTTTTCTCCACCAAAGGCACCATCTCATCAAAAAAGTTGAAAGCTACTGAATCAACAGCAACAATTTTATCACCTTCTTTCAATCCGCTTCTTGCTGCAAAAGTTGTATCATCTTTTTCAAACCTTGGTACAATTACCGGCACACGCAGCTCAACCAGTCTTCTTCTGCGTTTGCTTTCCACCAGCTTGCCCACAAGGTCAGTGGGAAATTTAATTTGCTTTTGCTCACCGTTTCGTTCCACCACCATGCTTTGGGCAGTAAGAATATTTTTGTTTACGCTTTCAAAATAATCAACAGGTTTATCAGCAATAGAAATAATCTTATCACCATTACGTAACCCTGCATTGTACATCAAACTATCAGTAATCCAGATGCCATTTTTAACACTGCTTATGGGTGTTCTGTCTTCGCCCCACACAAACAATACCATCGCATAAATAATAAACGCCAGAATCACATTCACTGTAACACCGCCAATCATGATAATCAAGCGCTGCCAGGCGGGTTTGCTTCTGAACTCATAAGGTTGTGGTGGTAGTTTGAGCTGGTCTTTATCCATACTCTCATCAATCATACCGCTTATTTTTACGTAACCGCCCAGTGGCAACCAACCTATACCGTACTCCGTATCACCTACTTTCTTTTTAAACAGTGAAAACCAGGGATCAAAAAACAAATAAAATTTTTCAACACGGCATTTAAACCAGCGTGCAGTTATGTAATGTCCAAATTCATGCAGAATGACGAGAATGGATAAACTCAGTAATAATTGAGCCGCCTGTACACCCACATTTGCCCAGTTAATGGCTAACAGCATAAGGGATATTGTTTTGTTTTAATGTTTGCAAATATCAGTGAAAATCAAGATGTAAAATGGTAATTTTTTGTAAATGGATGATACCAGCATATGATTTCATGGCATCTTCGTTGCGTCGCAATCCTTTCATCGGCGCTGCAAGTAGCGTCTTTTATTTCAAATTTCAGTTTTTCTTTACAATTTATATCATCATAACTGTATCAATGATGCTGCATAATTCCTTGCTTCACCATCACTATCCAGATATTCATCCAAAGTGGGCTTTTCAATAAACGGTACAGCATTCATTGTTTTTTCAATTACATCCGTCATATCCAGAAAACCAACCCGGTTACGCAAAAATGCCCATACTGCAATTTCATTGGCAGCATTCATAATACAGGGAAGGTTGCCGCCTTTATTGAGGGCATCAATACTTAAAGCCAGATTGCGGAAGGTTTTTAAATCAGGCTCTTCAAAAGTGAGTGTATTTACCTTTCTGAAATCATATCTCGGAAAATCATTGGCTATACGTTGCGGAAAAGCCATCGCATACTGTATGGGCAACTTCATATCGGGCAAGCCCATCTGTGCTTTAATGCTGCCATCTTCAAACTGTACCATGCTGTGAATTATACTTTGCGGATGTACCACCACCTGTATCTGTTCAGGCGCAAGGTTAAACAACCACTTGGCTTCAATCATTTCCAAACCTTTGTTCATGAGTGTGGCAGAGTCAATCGTAATTTTAGCCCCCATGCTCCAGTTAGGATGCTGCAACGCATGGTCACGTTTTACATTGAGTAAAAAATTGGGCTTCTTACCACGAAAAGGACCACCACTTGCAGTGAGTATGATCTTTTCAATCCTGTTTCTTGACTCTCCAACCAGGCACTGAAATATGGCAGAGTGCTCACTATCCACAGGGATGATGGGTACACGGTTATCAACTGCCATCTGCATTACAATATCACCCGCCACCACCAGCGTTTCTTTATTTGCCAGCGCAATGGCCTTTTTATTTTGAATGGCTTTAATAGTGGGCTTTAATCCTGCAAAACCTACAATTGCTGCCAGCATCATATCATAGGTATCAAACTGGGCTACATCTTCCAATGATTGCTCGCCGGCAAATACTTTTACATCTGTTAATGCCAATGCGTCTTTTACTTTAGGGTATTTTTTCTCATCCACAATCACCACAGCATTGGGCTTAAATTCTTTTGCCTGTGCAATCAGTAATTCATCGTTATGATGTGCAGTAAGAATTTCAACTTCAAACAAATTAGAATTAGCACGGATTACATCCAGTGCCTGTGTACCAATAGAACCTGTAGAACCAAATATGGCAATGCGTTTTTTAGTCATGTGTAAATTTCCTGAAAGTGCTAAAGCTAATTATTTATTGTAAACGGAAGTAAATCATCTGCAAGCTTTCTGTCGTTACTCAATCTCGGTACTTTGTTTTGTCCGCCCAGTTTACCGATACTTTTCATATAATCAATAAATCCGTTTTTACGAACAGGAGTAATTTTTAATCGTTCTAAAATATTACCCGTTATTAAATCATCATAATAAATATTCTTTTCCCTGAGGTTATTGTCAACCTGTTCAGCAAAGGCATTCAGATCACCAGGTGTGTTTTCAAACTCCACAAACCACTCATGATAACTTTTACCATTATCCTGTGTAATGAAAGGAGCCACGGTAAACTCTACCACTTTCACCTGTGATTGCTCTGCCGCCTTTAACATGCTTTGTTCTACTTCTTCACCAATAACATGTTCACCAAAGGCAGAAATAAAATGCTTAATGCGGCCCGTTACTACCAAACGATAAGGATTGGTTGAGACAAACTTCACTGTATCACCAATATTATAACCCCATAACCCTGCATTGCTGTTTATTATGAGTGCATAGTTCTCTCCCACTTTAACATCACGCAGGCTTATGCGTGTTGGGTTTTCATTAAAAATTTCATTGGCGGGAACAAATTCAAAATAAATACCGCTGTTTGTATTTAATAGCAATCCTTCTGCTTTTTGACTGTCCTGAAAAGCAAAGAATCCTTCACTGGCAGGAAACAGTTCAATACAATCCACATGCCTTCCGATGCTTTCATACAGCTTAGCTTTGTACGGCTGAAAGTTGACACCGCCCTGAACCATTACACTAAAGTTGGGGAAGAGTTCACCCACCTTTTTACCGCTGCGTTCTGTAAGCCGGTCAAAATACATCTGCATCCAGGGCGGTATACCACTGATGAGGGTCATATCCTGTTTAATAGTTTCTTCAACTATTTTATCCAGTTTGGTTTCCCAGTCATCTATGCAATTAGTTTCAAAGCTGGGCAATTGATTTTTTCGCAGATAGCCCGGCACATGATGGTTTACAATACCGCTTAGTCTGCCTGTAGGTATATCGCCTATCCGTTCCAGTTCAGGTGAACCTGATAAAAAAATGAGCTTGCCGTCAGGAAATTTATGATTGCCGCTTTCGGCAATATAACAAAGCAAGGCATTGCGGGCTGTGTTGATATGGTTGGGAATGGAATCTTTGGTGATGGGAATGTACTTGACCCCACTGGTGGTACCGCTGGTTTTAGCGAAATAGATAGGGCGGCCTTTCCACAGCACATTATGCTTGCCTTCTTTAATGGCTTGGATATAGGTTTTAATTGTTTCATAATCCCTGATGGGCACAGCTTGGGCAAATTCAGGGTGGGTTTTTATTTCCTTAAGCTTATGGTCAGTACCAAACTGTGTACCTGCACCCACTTTAAGCAGATGTTTCAGAATAGATTCCTGGTCTTCCAGGGCCGTTTCCATTCCTTTTTTTATGTTTTTATATATGTACCCTGCAAATGGCTTGGCAAGGAAAGATTTAATTTTCATTTATCTGCTTCATTCTGAGGCAACAAATTTAGCTTTACGTATTCAAACGGTGGCGTTAAAATAGAGGCAAATTTTTTGCCTGAATCTTTGCCCTAATGGTTAAAACCCCCTACCTTTGCAGCCCTAATATTGGAAAGTTATGTTTGCAGTAGTAAAAATCGCTGGTCAGCAATTTAAAGTTACAGAAGGCCAAAGCCTTTATGTTCCTCACATTGAAGGTAACGCAGGTGATAACGTTGAGTTTTCAGATGTATTGATGGTGGATGCTGATGGCAGCATTACTACAGGCAGTGCAGTGAAAGCAAAAGTTAAAGCTGAAATTTTGGGTGAGAAAAAAGGTAAAACTGTAATTGCGTTTAAAATGAAACGCCGTAAAGGTTTTCGTAAAAAAAGAGGTCACCGCACATTGTACACACAAATTAAAGTAACTGCAATTGCATAAAATTTGAAAAACAGTTTTCAGATTTTTTTATTTTCTAAATTTCAAATTCTTAATCAATGGCACATAAAAAAGGTGAAGGCTCCGTAAAAAACGGTCGTGATTCAGAAAGCAAACGTCTTGGTGTAAAGATCTATGGAGGTCAACCTGCCAATGCAGGAAGCATCATAATACGTCAGCGTGGAACTGTTTATCATCCCGGTAAAAATGTAGGTGTTGGCAAAGACTTTACGCTGTTTGCATTAGCTGATGGTGTTGTAGAATTCAAAAAAGGAAAGAACAACAAGACAACTGTGTCTGTTGCGCCTGTTGAAGTTGGTGCATAAAAAATTTGTTTGGTAAAAAAAAATATTTATTTTTACCCAGATAAGTTTTTTTTACTAACTCTAAATTCTACAAAAATGGCAACAAAAAAGAAAGCCGCTAAAAAAGCTGCTCCAAAAAAGAAAGCTGCTAAAAAAGCTGCTCCTAAGAAGAAAGCTGCTAAGAAAGCTGCTAAGAAAAAATAAGGTTCGCAAGAATCTGAAAGAAAAAAGCCCCGTAGTAATGCGGGGCTTTTTCATTGGTTAAAATGAACTGGTTATTAATTATTCAGGCTAAACAAACTATCAACAAATTCTGTTTTATTAAATACCAGTAAATCTTCCACCTTCTCTCCTACACCAATAAACTTTACAGGAATTTTAAACTGATGTGCAATAGCAAGCACCACCCCACCTTTTGCAGTACCATCAAGTTTTGTAATTACCAACCCGCTTACATCAGTTGCTGCAGTAAAATGTTTTGCCTGTTCTAAAGCATTTTGTCCGGTACTTCCATCCAGAACCAATAACACATCATGCGGAGCATCAGGAATTACTTTTTGTACTACACGTTTAATTTTAGAAAGCTCTTCCATCAAATGTGTTTTTGTATGTAAGCGGCCGGCAGTATCAATAATCAACACATCCACATTTTTTGCAACAGCGCTGTTAACAGCATCAAAAGCTACAGAAGCAGGGTCGCTGCCCATTTCTTTTTTTACAATGGGTACACCGGTACGTTCACTCCAGATGGTGAGTTGATCTACTGCGGCTGCACGAAACGTATCAGCAGCTCCAAGCATAACTGATTTTCCTGCTGCTTTAAAATGATGCGCCAGTTTACCGATGGTTGTTGTTTTTCCAACACCATTTACACCCACAACCATAATCACAAATGGCTTTTTATCCAACGGCAAATCAAATCCTGAATAATTGGTATCCTCAGGAGCATCTACTAAAATATTTTGAAGCTCACTTTGAAGAATATTGTTGAGTTCAGAAGTATTGATGTATTTATCTTTTGCTACCCGTGCTTCAATACGTTCAATCAATGCTACCGTTGTTTCAATACCCACATCAGCACCTACCAATGCTTCTTCGAGGTTGTCAAGCACTTCACCATCCACTGTGCTTTTACCTGCTATAGCACGAGTTATTTTTCCCAAAAAGCCTTCCTTGGTTTTTTCCAATCCCTGGTCTAAGCTTTCTTTTTCTTTCTTTCCGAATAGTTTTCCAAAAAATCCCATAACGATAAATTTTTAGCGGGTCAACAGCCGGTATAAAAACAAAAGCTGTTTCGGTACGAATAACGAAACAGCTTTTTTATCAGTAAAACCAGATAAAATTATTTTTGAGCTAGATACTCTTTCACTTTGTCCTTATGTACAATGGCCTCTTTAAAAGTATAGGCACCTGTTTTAGGACTGCGTACTGCACGAATCACTTTTGACCAGTTCTTTGATTCAGCCGCTGCTTTAGCGTCTTTAATCTTTGCGTTCTTTGAAGCTGCTTTAGCCATGATTGAAAATTTGAAAACCTGTCTGCCGACAGGCAGGTTTGAAAATTTGAAAATTTGACATCACATTAAAACGTGAGTGCAAATATTCGTTCTTACTTAATTTCTTTGTGAGTTGTTACCTTTTTGAGAATGGGGTTGAACTTTTTCAACTCCAAACGCTCCGGTGTGTTCTTTTTGTTTTTGGTAGTGATATAACGGCTTGTACCGGGCTGACCAGAAGTCTTAT
>CAYPBV010000016.1:25963-31290 GCA_964409025.1 uncultured Chitinophagaceae bacterium
CAATTCCTTCACCACATTGTACAAGCCACGCTTGTTAACGGTGCGGATAGCTTCAGTAGAAAGCTTCAGGGTTACCCATTTGTCTTCTTCAGCCAGGAAAAAACGCTTGGTTTGCAGGTTGGGTAAAAAGCGACGCTTGGTCTTGATATTTGAGTGCGATACCTTGTGACCACCCACCGGCACTTTTCCTGTAAGCTGACATACTCTTGCCATGATACTAAAATTTTGGACGGCAAAGGTAGGGGAAAACAGCTTAAATGAAGCAAGAATTTTGGATTTTCTTTTATGCACAAAACTCTTCACAATCGGAGATTTCAAAGATAAGCTTTCTTAATTGTCCACATTTACCCATACTGCTTCCTTATTTTTGCGCCCTATGGCGAAATCGGCATCTGAAACCCCGCTCATGCAGCAACACAAGGCCATTAAGGCAAGATACCCCGATGCGGTACTGCTCTTTCGTGTGGGTGATTTCTATGAAACCTTTGGCGAAGATGCCATTATTACCAGCCAGGTTTTAGGCATCACCCTTACCAAACGAAATAACGGAGCAGCCAGCAGCAGTGAACTGGCCGGGTTTCCGCACCATGCTTTGGATACTTACCTCCACAAATTGGTAAAAGCCGGATACCGTGTTGCCATTTGCGACCAATTAGAAGATCCCAAACAAGCCAAAGGAATTGTAAAACGTGGAGTAACCGAATTACTCACTCCCGGCACTACCACTAATGATAAATTGCTGGACAATGAAACCAACAATTTTCTTGCGTCTATCCATTTTAATGAAAATCATTTGGGAATTGCCTTTCTGGATGTGAGCACCGGTGAATTTTTTATAACTGAAGGCAATAAAGAATATGCTGATAAACTGTTGCAAAGTCTTCGTCCGGCCGAAGTGATTTTTCAACGTAACAAACAAAAGCTGTTTAAAGAGTGGTTCGGACATCGCTTCTATACTTATCATCTGGAAGAATGGATTTTTGCTGATGCCTATGCCAATGAATTACTCCTCAAGCAATTTCAAACACACTCACTTAAAGGTTTTGGTGTTGAACAGTTGCAAGCAGGTATAGTTGCTGCAGGCGCCATTCTTCATTATTTAAAAGACACAGAACATCCGAATCTTGGGCACATCACCGGCCTTCATCGTTTAACGGAGACAGATTATTTGTGGATGGACCGTTTTACCATTCGCAACCTGGAATTACTGGGCAGCCAAAGTGATGGTGGTAATTCATTAATCAAAGTGATGGATAACACCGTTTCTGCAATGGGTGCCAGAATGATGCGGCGCTGGATGGTGTTGCCGTTAAAAGATAAGCAACGAATTGAAGAGCGATTGGATACCGTTGAGGCTTTATTACTGAACACTGATTTACGAAAACAATTGCAGCATTTAATAAAACAATGTGGTGATTTGGAACGACTGGTTGCAAAACTTCCGTTGAAGAAAATCAATCCACGTGAAGTGCTGCATCTGGCTAAAAGCCTGCAACATGCGGAGGAAATTAAAAAGCTTGCTGCTGCCAGTAACAGCAATTATTTAAAACGATTGAGTGATACCATCAATCCCTGTGTTTTTATTTCAGAAAAAATCATTTCCAACTTAACGGAGCAGCCGCCCGTTGCTGTAAGCAAAGGCATGGTGATAAAAGATGGAGTAAACAAAGAACTGGATGAACTGCGCCGTATTGCGCATCATGGCAAAGAATACTTACTGGAAATTCAGCAACGTGAAAGCGAAGCAACAGGAATACCCTCTTTAAAAATTTCTTTCAACAATGTATTTGGTTATTATCTGGAAGTAACCAATGTACATAAAAACAAAGTACCTGCTGCGTGGACAAGAAAACAAACCCTGGCCAACGCCGAACGATACATCACACCTGAACTGAAGGAATACGAAGAAAAAATTACTGGTGCTGAAGAAAAAATTTTAGTTATTGAAGCCAATTTGTTTGAACAGTTGCTGAATGACATGCAGGAATATGTGAGTCCCGTACAAACCAATGCACAGGTGATGGCCATCATTGATTGCCTTAGCAGTTTTGCTGAAAATGCAATGCAATTCAAATATGTGAAGCCAAAATTGCATGAAGGCGATGCATTAACAGCTAAAGATGTGCGCCACCCTGTAATTGAACGGCAACTGCCTGCAGGCGAACCTTATATTGCCAATGATATTTTATTAGACAAAGAGCAACAGCAAATCATCATTCTCACCGGACCTAACATGAGTGGTAAGAGTGCTTTGTTGCGGCAAACAGGATTGATGGTGCTCATGGCACATATGGGAAGTTTTGTAGCAGCCGGTGAGGCACAGATTCCAGTAACCGATAAAATTTTTACACGTGTAGGCGCCAGTGACAATTTGAGTGGTGGTGAAAGTACATTCATGGTGGAGATGAATGAAACAGCCAGCATCATCAACAACCTGAGCGATAAGAGTTTGATTTTGCTGGATGAAATCGGCCGTGGCACTTCTACCTATGATGGTATTTCCATTGCATGGAGTATTGCCGAGTTTTTACATCAAAGTACTCATCAGCCCAAAACATTATTTGCAACACACTATCACGAGTTGAATGAGCTGGAAGAAAAGTTCAGCCGAATTAAAAATTATCATATCACTAATAAAGAAGTGGGTAATAAGGTGGTGTTCTTACGAAAATTAGCACCCGGCGGCAGTGTTCATAGTTTTGGTATTCATGTAGCACGCATGGCAGGTATGCCGCCTGCACTCATTAACCGTGCCAATGAGGTATTAAAGCAGTTAGAAGACCAACGCTCACAAGCTGATATTAAACATCAGCTTAAACAACTGCCCGTTGAAAAAATGCAACTGAGTATTTTTGATATACACAGTCAAACCTTTGATGAAATACGAACGATGCTGGAAGGAATTGACATCAACCGTTTAACTCCGGTGGAAGCATTGTTGAAATTGCAGGAGATAAAAAGTAAGTTGAAATAAAAGATATGCAAAAAAAATCCCTCCACAAGCGGAGGGATTTTCAATTTTATGTGCTTTAAAATTAAAACGGCAAATCATCCACCACATCATTACTGATGCTGGGTTCATTGCTCATTTGTGGTGCAGATGCAGGGGCACTGTAACCGCCGCCGCCATTGCTGCCTTCAGTATTTCTGCTGCCCAGCAATTGTACACTCAATACACGCATGGAAAGCGATGCTCCACTTTTACCATCCTGAGTTGTATAAGTTCTTACTTCAGGCGTTCCTTCCACATACACCTGTGTTCCTTTTTTCAGATAGGGTGCAAGACCGGTACGGTCGCTCCAATAGGCACAATCCACCCAGGTCGTTTTTTCACGCTGGGCACCGGTGCTGTCTTTAAATTTTTCCGTGTGAGCTACAGTAAAGTTCATTACGTTTTTGCCGTTTACTGTGTTCACCGCACAATCCTTTCCCAAATTGCCGATTACTTGTAACTTGATCATAACTTAAATTTTTAGCTGAATAATAAATGAATGATGAATGTACAGGTATTTTCGAAAATAATGAATAGAATGTTGAAATATGTTACATCACTTCATACACAAGGTTAGCAGCTAACTGAATTAGTCCCCATCTTTATAAAGTGGAAACGGCACTTGTTCATAGAAATCTGCTGGAGGCGGGCCCGGTTATAGAAGCTGAAATCTTTGCTTCTGAAGAGGCTTTTCTCAAATTTAAAAACTACGGCACGCCTGAATCCTTTGCCAAAGTAAAACTGCTCATTGATACCGGCTCTAATATTTCAGGTCTTGATCATTCCATTATTAAAATACTCAATCTCTCCTCTTACAATGATACAGAAGATTGGGTACAGGGCCAGGGCGGAAGCTGGCAGGTACTCCGTTACAGTTGTGTTTTATATCTCCCCATTTTTAAAAAGAAAGCACTAACCTTTGATGTGCTGGGAGGTGATTTTCATGGCAGTCATTATGATGGCGTATTGGGCAGAGATGTACTCCGTTTTTGTGAATTTAAATACGATGGCATAAGAAATACCTTTTCAATTGTAGCAAAAGGTTTTTGATTAACCTATTTTCCAAAATCTCAGTTGCGTTCACTTGCTTTCAGTCTTTCACTCTAATAATCAATTCATTGTCGTCATAAAATCTTTAGCAGTAGAACGCTGCTATTTTGCTTTAAGAGACATTATTAATCAAAAATAATGACCTCTTTAAATGAATAAACTTTACGTTTTAAATTTTGTTATTTAAAACACTATGTTCAAAAAAGTGTTGATACTGATATTAACAATAAGCAGCATAACTACTACTGCTCAGATAAGAAATGTTTTTTATGAAATAGACTTGAATTTTAGGGATTTAAACAAAGTTGAAAATTCAAGATACGATAAATTAGAATTCATTGATAACAGATGTGATACTAACTATGTTGGTGTAGGCTCTTCCTTAATGGGAATAGAAGTTTTTGGTATGAACAGGGCGAACATTAAAATATTTAAACTAAAGCAGCCAATTAGCACCCAGGTGACTTCCTATTTTTCAAAACTAAATGGACAAAACCCAAAAAATGGGACTTTAGTCTATCATTTACAAAAATTTTATTGTGTTTCTAATGCGAACTCTCTTGATGGACCTGAGCCATTAATTAAAAATGAACTCGTTTTCAGAGCTAGTTTTTACGAAAAAAAAGAAGATAAGTATTATTTAATACAAAGTATTGATACGATTATTCGTCCTGATTTTCTGAAGCTTAACCAAAAAAGATTTTTGCTAACTGAAAGCTATAAACTTTTTATATTAACAATGCAAAACTGTATGTCCAAAGAAGCACATACAGCTGTTGGCAAAACATATACAGAAGTGCTAAATATAGACGCTATTGCAAAAAATAAAATACCATTATATACGAATACAACACTTGCAGACGGCGTTTATGAGAACTATGAAAAGTTAGCTAATCAAACACCCGACCATAATATTACTGTTATTACAAAAGAGGGGAAAATTGATGAAGTATTAACAGTGAATAAAAATGGTGAGCAAGAAAAGCTAAACACAAGAAAGTTTTATGCCATTGTTTACAAGGGAGAAGCCTACTGGATTTATGGAAGCCTTTTAGGCCTTCGATATTTAAAACTGGAAAAAATTAATAACACGTTTATAATTGCTGGCAGAATCCCGTTATTTAATTTATCTACAAGAGTGGCTTCTGATTTTTTTATAAAAGAAAGCAGAAAAATCCTAAACCCAAGATTTGGAGATCCTTATTGCGTAGCAGAATTAGATTGTTACGATGGCAGTTTAATTTTTACTAAAATTTCCTGGAAAGAACATAAGTAATTACACAAC
>CAYPBV010000016.1:31300-39660 GCA_964409025.1 uncultured Chitinophagaceae bacterium
TTCACTTTAACGTGAAGACTAATAAAGGCTAAAGTCTAGAGTCTTTAGAAAGTGTTTTGCCTTAACATAACAATACTTCAACTACTTGTTTAAGTACAACAATTGATTTAATCAACATCTGTTAAATTCTTTAAACACGCAATAATTTATCGCTTCACTATTTGCAGTTACCAAAAAAAATAAATAGTTTCATTGTAACATTACATTATGCAGCACCTTTACCTATATAACTTAAAACTACCTGAATCATCTTTCCTTTTCTTTTACTCTCCGCTTATTTCTTTATACCACTTCATTGCTTTACTTAAGAACACTTTAACCAAACGGTTACTTATAAAAAACATACGTTATGAGAAAACAATCCCCCCCCCCCGCAAGCATTTTTCTGCTGCGGCTTAAGCACTCCGGCAGTTGTTATTTATTTATTTCATCTTAAAAAAATAACAATGAAAAATAAAATAATCTACACCTGCCTTTTTTTTGTTTTACTAAGTGCACAATGCAAAAAAAGCAAGCAAACCAAAACCGATACACCAGGCCTGCCACCTGCAACACAAACCGGGGCTAACACTTTTGGCTTTTTGCTAAACGGACAACCATGGATACCACAAGGTAATGATGGAAGCGGTAATAATCTGAGTATTGATTTTGACCCTGGGTTTAATAATGGTATAGTCGGAATAGCAGTGTACAAAGCAACCGCTGCTTTACCTTTTACTCAAGGTTTTGGAATAGGAATAAGAGATAGTTTAAATTACTTCAGTTTCCCTAAAACATTTTTACTATCACGAAATTCACTATTCAGAGCCAGAGGAAACAAAGATGACTTATGTACTATGTTTTCAACTGATGTTGGTACTTTTTGCAATGGACAACTCATAATTGATAAACTAGACAGACAAAGCAGAATAATTGCAGGTAGGTTCAATTTTACTCTACATCAAAATGGTTGCGATACAGTAAAAGTATCTAATGGAAGATTTGATTTGAAATTTTAAAACATTTTAAACTAACATTTAATGAAAAAAATTATTATCGCTACCCTTTGGGTAGCCTTAGCTACTGCTTTGCCCAATTTTAGCAAAGCTCAAGCACCCGATACAAGCACTATAGATAAGCTGCAACGCTACGTTGCGGGTTCACTTGATAAAACCCAAATACCTACCGGCTTTTTAGAAGAATATGGTGCGCCCTTTATACCCATGGCTGCATTTGATGGCAACCTAAGTGATAGTAATAAAATTGAAATGAACCTGTGGAGGTTACTGTATTTTCAATTGCAAACCAGTTATTGCCAGACGGGCACTAACCCAATGCCAAGTATTGTTACGGTAAATACTGCTTTGCAGAATGCTGGCACCAGCGCCATACCTATAAGCCTGCTCTTAGGGCAATATGCCAAAGTAAAAACGGATGCTTATACCAACAACCTGCTGTACTTTAACAGCACTGATAAGCGGGTATATGATGTAGCAGGCCGCAGCCAAAGCCCTTATACTACCAATTACTTATTTGCAGCAGCACCCTTAAAATCAAATAATGTAAGCAATACCGCCAGTTTTGTATATAACCCAAGTTTGGTATGGGCCAATACAGGTTTAACCATCAACCAATTGCAGGTAAATTTTGATGATGGGCAAGGTTTACGAACCCTTGCGCCCAATACACCTGTAAACATTACGTATGCTGATAGTGGTTATCATACACTTACCATTAAAGCCACATTGAGCAATAATGTGGTGTTGCAATGCTATAGCAGCTATTATGTGCTTACAGTAAGTAATATTCAGGCAAGATACACCTCAGCTAATATTGTAAATCCATCTTGGGGTACTATTGCACCTGTGAGTGGTGTACATGGTGGTGGTACTATCACTTACATTCTTAGTAACAGTAACACAAGCGGTCAAATTAAAAAGCCATTGATTGTAGCTGAAAATATGGACGTCTTTGGAATTGCACCTAGGTTACAAGATCAACCATTTGGTATTCAAAATTTATTAAGAAATATTAATGCACCTTTCGACGGTGGTTACGATTTCAACCAAGACTTAGATGTAGCCCAATACGATTTGGTATTTGTAAATTTTACTAAAGGAGAAGATGGCGTAGTAAACAATGCACAGGTATTTAAAGAAGCCATTTCAAGAATAAATGCCAATAAAAGCGGTAGCCTGCAAAATGTGGTATTGGGTATAGGCACGGGTGGAATAGTAGCAAGATATGCTTTAGCAGAAGTAACCAAACAACTCGGTGGCAACCCCACCCAAACAAGACTGCTTATAACTCATGATGCCCCGCACTGTGGTGCAAATATTGCCCTTGGTATACAAATGATGACACGTATGCTGGCCAGTTATAATTATTTTGGTATTACAGCAAGGCAAATTTTTCCTGAGTACGATGACGCAATGAAGTATTATGACGCCCCCATCAATCAGGATATTTTATTGTACCGCAGCACCAGTGATAAAAGCTTTACTAACAATACGTTTATAAACGCTGTATACCAACCCATGGTAAATTATACCAGCCCTTACAAATTTGTAGCTACCAGCTTGGGTAATGAGTGTGCTAACCAACTAATGCCTGCTGGTAGTAAGTTTATTGATATGGGGGCAGAAGTATATCTTAAATTAAAAGGCAAAGTTTTTTGGGGTTTAGTAGGCATTACACTTTTAAAAATAAATTATGAAACCACAATTTATGCCCGTGCGGTGCCTTCAGCATCGGATGGAAACAGAAAAATTGCTGCTGTAAAATGTGTATTTGCTTTAAAACTGTTTGGGGCTTATAACATTGCTAAAACGGGGTATGATGAAAGCACCTCAGTAGGCACTTCAATAATTCCGTACGATGGCGTTCCAGGCTCAAACCAGCAAACATTTAGCTTTAACAGTTTGCGAGAGTATTACAACGCACTTGAATTTTTATCAGGTGCAAGTACTGTATTAAACACTGCTAGTGCAGTCCTACAGTATATTGAAGCGATTCAAAAAGCAATCAAGGTAATGTAAACGGCAGCAACCTTCTTAGATCTTATACAAAGTCCGGGATTTTTCGGATTGTCGCTACAGCCGGGTTTTACTGCACAAACGCAATCTTTTTCTACTGAATATACTTACCTACCGGTAGGCAGCGCTTTAGATATTTCACCCTTTAATCAAGGTAGCTTTACTGCAAAATTTGTAAATGGTTTTAATGTAAGTTATCCCTCAAAAAGTGAAACCTTCATTGCACAGGAGTCTGTTCCTTCGGTGTATTTATTTAATAATGCTTCCATGCGTTTTACTGCACGTAATGCAAGATTTTTATTTAATGAAATGGAAAATCTACCCAATTCAGAAAACTGTTCATCTGAGTGCTTCAATCCTTTTGCTATAAATGGAGTAGGCGTCATCTGCAGCGGTAATAGTACTTATTTCATTCCCGGTTACCCACGAGGAGCTGCAGTAACATGGAGCGTAATTCCAAGAGGTATTGTAACACTTACGCCTAACGGCAGCTCTGTACTTGTTCAAAGGGTTGGCAATGGTACTATTACCCTTACCGCCTCCATTAACGGATGCAACCAAACAAGTACGGTTGAAAAAACCATAGAGATAGGACCACCCCCTACTCCTAATATACCATCGGTAAACTTTGATGCTCAGTGTGGTACGTTTGGAGAATCTTATTCCCTAAACTCCGGAGTTATTACAGGCCATATCTGGAATTTTAACTACGGCCAAATCATTCAGGACAGAGATGGTGCAGGCAGTAATTACTTTTACATAAATCCTTTGGTTAACAGTCCTGTTACAGGGCAAACTTATTATAACTACTTATCTGTACAAACAAAGAATAGCTGTGGTGTATCTGATCCTAGTCCAGTTGCACAATTATTTGTTGGCCCTGTTCCTTCTAATTGCAGCGGCGGTGGCGGTCCTCAATTAAGGGTTTCGCCCAACCCTGCTCCGGGAAATGTAACAATAGAAACAGCAAACAACGCAGAGTTTACACAAATAAAAATTATCAACAGAAACGGAACAGTAGTGAAAACGATTACTGTAGCAAAAACAAAACGTGCAACTATTGTTACCAGTGATTTAACAGCCGGTTTCTACAGGGTGCAGGTATTTACAACTAACAATAAATGGATTTCAGCAGGGCTATTGAAGTTGTAAAATGTTTTACAAAATGCGCTTAAGAAAAAAAATCCCTCCTCTTGTGGAGGGATTTTTATTATACCCAGTGAGCCTAATACTGTCTTTGCTGATTTTGAACCTATTTCCGAAACAATTTCCCTCATTTTACAGATCGCTTTGCTTCTCTTGGTTTCACCTAACTTTGCATGTTCTTTTTTAAAAACAGAGGAGTTTATTATGAGTGCAAAAGGAAAAGTTTTGGTAGCCATGAGCGGCGGTATTGACAGTACCGTTACAGCGCTTATGCTCCATCATGAAGGGTATGAAGTAGTAGGTATTACCATGAAGACATGGGATTATGCCAGCAGCGGTACCGGTGCTAAAGGCAAAAAGGAAACTGGCTGTTGTAACCTGGATAGTTTTAATGATGCACGTGCCGCAGCCGTACAGCATGGCTTTCCGCATTATATCTTAGACATACGTGAAGAGTTTGGCGATTTTGTAATTGAAAATTTTGTGGACGAATACCTCAACGGCCGCACGCCCAACCCCTGTGTGTTGTGCAATACCCATATCAAATGGCGGGCTTTGCTCAAGCGTGCAGATATGATGAACTGTGATTTCATCGCAACGGGGCATTATGCTAAAATTCATCAGCACGAAAATGGGCGTTATTTCATTTCAAAAGGTATTGACGAAACAAAAGACCAGAGCTATGTACTCTGGGGCCTGCAACAGGATTTATTAAGCCGTACCCTGTTACCGCTGGGCAGCTACCGTAAAACTGAAATCAGGCAAATGGCACATGACTACGGCTATCCTGAACTGGCGAAAAAAGCAGAGAGCTATGAAATATGTTTTGTGCCTGATAATGATTATCGTGGTTTCTTAAAAAGAAAAGTAGATGGATTGGAAGACCGTGTAGCCGGCGGAAATTTTGTAGACAAAGCTGGAAATATTCTGGGCAAACACAACGGTTATCCGTTTTACACCATTGGTCAGCGTAAAGGGCTGGGTGTAACATTTGGCAAACCCGTTTTTGTTACCGAAATCGTACCTGAAACCAATACAGTGGTGCTGGGCGATGAAGAAGATTTGGACAAATCAGAAATGCAGGTGGGTAAAATCAATTTGCTCAAATATGATAGCATTACCCCCGGCATGGAAGCCACCACTAAAATTCGTTATAAGGACAAAGGCACTTTGAGCAATTTATATCCACAGGCTGATGGCACTGTAACCGTACAATTTTATGAACAGGCCAAAGGCATTGCTCCGGGCCAGAGCGCCGTTTTTTATGAAGGGGATGATGTGATTGGTGGCGGAAATATCCTGCGAAAACCTTTGCTTTGATGCAATGATTCTGAATATTTTACGTTAAAAGGTACGCTGAGTGTACCTTTTTTTATGCAGCGAAAGTAACTGAAAGGGTATCTTTCAAAAACATAAGAAATTAAAAATCATAAACTAACTTAGCCCCAATGAAATCCATGAAATCTGCTTCGTGCCTTTTTGAAAGAACAACCTGGCTTGCCTGTTGTTTGCTTTTTTTGGTTGCCTGTAAAAGAACTACAGAAACACTGGAAACAATGAGTTTAAGTGATTTGCTACCTGCATCTAAAGGAAAATTCATTACCTACCGGGTGGACTCTCTGGTTTTTGACAACAATACGCCGGTTACAAAACGCTATCAGTTCAAACATTCATTTGATAGTTTAGCTACTGACAACCTCAACCGCCCCATGTGGATTGTAAATACGTTTATCAACGATTCACTGGCCAGCGGCCCATGGATACAAAGAGGCCAATACACCATTACGCTGCTTGATAAACAAGCCGAGGTCAATGAAAACAACTTAAGGGTGATCAAAGTAAAATTACCTGTAAAAGAAAATTTTACATGGCCCGGCAATATTTTTCTTCCAGACAGACCCTACAATAGTTATGGTACCAATTTCAGTATTGATTTATGGGATTTTATTTACACTTCAGTAAGCAGTTCCGAAAAAATCGGCCCTTTTAATTTAACCGATGTTACTACTATTATACAAGCTGATGAATCAAGAGGGGTACCTGTGGTTGACCGTACCAAATACGCTTCACAGGAACGATCCATCGAAAAATACGCCAAAGGTATTGGCCTTGTTTATCGTGAACATTATGTTTGGGAAAACCAACCCAATGAACGGAGCAGCGGTACACCCCCGGTTACAACTTTTGATCCACGCTATGTAGGATTCGGCATCAGAATGTGGATGGTTGCCAGAAATTAATTGCATCTTTACGCTATTATGAATGTGAAGGTTAAATTCATTACGCTTCTTTTTTGTTTGTTCTTTCTGAAAGAGATAAACGGCCAATACACCAAACGCATAATTTTTTTTACTGATAAGAACAACACTTCTTTTACACTTAGCAATCCGGCTGCTTTTTTATCACAACGTGCCATAGACCGCAGGCTACGTTACAATATTGCAATTGACAGCCTGGATATTCCTGTATTACAGCGTTATGTTGACAGTGTAAGACTTGCGGGAGCCGTTACAATTATAGGAAGAAGCAAATGGCTGAATGCAGTAATCATTCAAACAACCGATGCTGCAGCATTAACTAAAATCAACAGTTTTCCTTTTGTAAAACGAAACGACACTATTGCATTGCGCAGCAATACTTCAACTAATCCTTTTTTGCTTGACAGAAAATTTATTTCCGAATCAAATATTCAACCTCTTACCGCTTTCAGATTAAATGCAATTACTGCAGATACATTTAGCTACGGTTCAGCAGCAAATCAAATAAAAATTCATAAAGGCGAATTTCTGCACAACATCGGAGCAAGAGGACAAGGTATGGTGATGGCTTTTTTTGATGCGGGCTTTACCGGTTATGTAACCAATCGTTTTTTTGACAGCGCCCGTGCCAGAAATCAATTTCTCGGCAGTTGGGATTTTGTAAACGGCAATAACAATGTGAATGGTTTTAACGCACATGGATTGAACTGTTTTTCTATAGTGGCAGCATATATTCCGGGTTCGTATGTTGGCTCCTGTACAGAAGCCAATTATCATTTATTACGAACAGAAGATGCACCTACTGAACAAATTATTGAAGAATATAATTGGGTAATGGGTGCTGAGTATGCAGATAGTGCCGGTGTGGATGTTATTTCCTCATCGCTCGGTTACACCACTTATGATAACCCTGCATTTAATCATAGCTATGCCAGTATGAACGGCAATACCACTGTAATAACACGTGGTGCTGATATGGCCGCAAAAAAGGGAATGCTTGTTGTGAACAGTGCAGGTAATGATGGCAGCAGCTCCTGGCGTTATATAGCTGCCCCGGCTGATGGCGATAGTGTATTAAGCGTCGGTGCCGTTAATAACAGCGGTTTGATTGCTTCCTTTTCCAGCTTTGGACCTACTGCACCGCCTAATTCAAGAATTAAACCGGATGTTGTATCCGTTGGCTCAGGTACTTCACTCATTTCAACCAGTGGCAACATTACCTCCAGCAATGGTACTTCTTTTTCCTGTCCCAATATGGCAGGGCTTGCAACCTGCTTATGGCAATTGTTTCCGGAAGTAAATAATTGGAAAATCATTACTACACTCCGTGCAAGTGCCGACCGTTTTACATCGCCGCATGAACAATACGGCTATGGATTGCCCAACATGAAAAAAGCGTTTGGTATTTTAGTACAGGAACTTTCAAGTATGAGTGCAGCACTCAACAACTTTACTGCCACACTCAACTGGAGCAGTAAAGACTTAGGCACTATGCGTTATGCCATTGAAAGAAAATTGCCCAACGAATCAAACTATGCAGTTATCCAAACAGTGCAGGCAACAGGTACAACAGTAGCATTAAGAAATTACAATTATAATGATGTAATTAGCAACTCCCCTGCAGGAACAGTAAGCTATCGCATCCGGCAAATTATAGATACAACAACAGCAGGTTTTGATGCTTATTTAATTGACTCAGCAACAGTTATTCTTTCAACTGCTACATCAGTAACTGATATTGCAAACAACAGAAACGTACAGTTGTATCCCAACCCGACTTCATCTGTTGTACAATTAAAATTAACTGAACAAGCTGCGGCTGAAAAACTCATACTCCATATTTTTTCTGCAAATGGTCAACTTGTAAGTTCTGAACAGTTTAATAAACCTGCAGGAGAATTCATCAAAACAATTCAAACGAACAAATTACAGAGTGGTAGTT
>CAYPBV010000017.1:0-38144 GCA_964409025.1 uncultured Chitinophagaceae bacterium
ACGGCTCTTTTCCCAATACGTCATGAGTGATGAAATCAAACACGAATGTGGCCTCGCCTTCATTCGTTTAAGAAAGTCTTTCTCCTATTACCAAAAACAATATGGTTCGGCACTGTACGGTCTTAACAAACTGTACCTGCTCATGGAAAAACAGCACAACCGTGGACAGGACGGTGCCGGCATCGCTGCTGTAAAGTTGAATGTAGAGCCGGGTTATCCTTTCCTGCATCGGTTGAGGAGTAATGCCAATCAGCCCATTGCCGATTTGTTTTTTAAAGTGGGGCAGGAAGTGGCCGAGCTGGAAAAATACCAGCCTGATATTAAACAGCACCCCGGTCTTATGAAAGGTCATCTGCCCTTTCTGGGAGAAGTCATGCTGGGCCATTTGCGTTATGGCACCCAGGGAAAAAACAATGTAGAGTTTTGTCATCCCTTCATCAAACGCAACACACATCCTTCCAGAAATTTAGCCCTTGCCGGCAACTTTAACCTGGTGAATACGGAAGAACTCTTTAGTCTGGTAAATATTGACCCGGGAGAATTTCAGCGCCAGAGTGATTTGGCGGCTATGATGGAAGTGGTGCATCATTTTCTGGTGAAAGAAGATGAGGTAAACCCCAATAGTCCTGCTATCTCTTCCCTGTTAAAAAAAGCAACGCCTTTGTTTGATGGTGGCTTTACCGTAGGCGGTATGACGGGTAACGGAAGTGCTTTTGTAGTGCGTGATGCTCATGGCATTCGCCCTGCCTATTACTACATTAATGAAGAAGTGATTGTTGCCGCCAGTGAGCGTGCTGCCATCCGCACCACATTTAACGTGGGCGAAAATGAAGTACTGGAGTTAATGCCCGGCCAGGCATTGATGGTAAACCCCGATGGGAATTACAGTATTGAGCAGGTAATGCAACCCAAAGAACGCAGGGCCTGTTCCTTTGAACGGATTTATTTCAGTCGTGGCAGTGATGAAAAAATTTACAGAGAGCGTATTACACTCGGTCACAAATTGAGCAAGCGGGTGCTGGAGCATATCAACTATGATTTAAAGAATACGATCTTCTCTTATATCCCCAATACAGCGGAAGTGGCTTTTTATGGTTTGGTGAAAGGGATGGAAGAATACCTCAATCAGATCAAAGTGCAACGTATCATGAGCTGGGGTAATGACTTTGATGAAGAGAAGCTGAGTGAAATGATCAACCGCAAGATTCGTCAGGAAAAAATTGCCATTAAAGATGTAAAGCTGCGGACGTTTATTACAGAAGACAGTAGTCGTAATGAAATGGTACAGCACGTGTATGATGTTACCTATGGTACGGTACGTAATCATGAAGATACACTGGTGGTAATTGATGATTCTATTGTACGTGGTACCACTCTCAAGGAAAGTATTGTACGCATGCTGGGAAGATTAAAGCCTAAAAAAATCATCATTGTTTCCAGTGCGCCGCAAATTCGCTATCCTGATTGTTATGGTATTGATATGAGCAAGATGGGTGATTTTGTTGCGTTTAAAGCAGCCATTGAATTATTAAAAGAGCGTGGACAGGAAAGTTTGATTGATGATATCAAGAACACCATTAAAGAAATGGCCCGCAACAACCAGTTGCACACAGAAAATGTGGTGCGCCGTTTGTACAAATCATTTACTACAGAAGAAATCAGTGATAAGATTGCGCAACTGATTACACCGGCTAATTTTTCCATACCGGTGCAGGTGATTTATCAGAACATTGAAGATTTACATGCCAGCTGCCCTACCAATACCGGCGATTGGTACTTTACAGGTAATTACCCTACACCCGGAGGGAATAAAGTATGTAACAAAGCATTTTTAAATTATCTGGATGGAAAGAATGTGAGAGGCTATTAAGATAGTTTAGCTGAATTTTTGATATATTGTTATACCGACTTTAAAATTCAGTGAGGGTTAACAACGACTCTGAACCACCTGCAACAGCAGGTGGTTTTCTTTTTATCTTTCCTTCATGAAACAGCTTTTACTCATTCGCCATGCCAAGAGCAGTTGGGCTGATGCGGGCATGGAAGACTTTGACCGTCCGCTGAACGAACGTGGTAAAAAAGATGCGCCTGAAATGGCTAAGCGCTTACTCAAGCGGAATATTTCCATTGATGCATTTGTAAGCAGCACAGCCAATCGTGCACAAACCACCTGTGCCGCATTTATGAAATTGTTTAATGCAGATAAAAAGAAGTTGTTTTTAAAAGAGGAATTGTATTTAGCGCCTCCACAGCAGTTTGAAGAGGTGATTACGTTATTAGATGATGCTGCAGAAACAGTTGCCATATTTGCACACAATCCCGGCATTACAGATTTTGCAAACAGTCTTACCAAAACAAAAGTGGATGATATGCCCACCTGTGCGGTGTATGCAGTTAAAGCAGATACAAAAAGCTGGAAACAGTTTGCAACTGCAAAGAAGACCTTTTGGTTTTTTGATTATCCCAAACTGTTTTAATCAAACTAAAAAAGAGAAAACCGTAGTTCCTGTGTAGTGGTTGAAAGATCATCTTTAAGATTGACCCCTGTAAAAGATGCGTTATTTACTTTCCACTCCTGACTTATAAAGTCGAGCTCAAAGTTTGAAGATAAAATATCAATTGTAAGGGTTCTGTTATTACCGTTCTCACTCCATGTGCCATCATAAGTGGTAATGCCGTCATTTACAGTTAACTTACCATCCGCAGTAAAATTAAATTTATAACCTGTATATAAAACAGTAAATACAGCATTCATTTCCCTTGCCAGGCTTATCTTCCACTCTTTTGCTGTTAATACACTTGAAACAGACGGAGCTTCTGTTCTTTTGCGGCAACTGATAAACAACAGTAAAGAAAAAAGAAAGATAGATAGTATATTCTTCATAGTAAATGGGATTTAAGGTGAAAATACAACGAAAAAATCTTTTCCGTAGTATATATGTGTTTAGAAAAAAGCCCCGTAACTATTTGTACGGGGCTTTTATGTTACTGTATGTTGTATTTCAGTTTATACCGTTCATAGAGCTGTTTGTGTTTGTCAGTTAAGCTTACTTCTCTTCCCTGTATGCAGGCATAGGTGATAATGCTTGTACGCATATCAAGTATATCGCCTTCACTTATAACAATGTTTGCATCTTTACCTGCTTCAATAGATCCCGTCATTTGTTCAATACCCAGAATTTTTGCAGCATTTAACGTAATGGCACTAAGCGCCTGCTCTTTAGTAATGCCATATGCAGCCGCAGTGCCTGCATTAAACGGAAGATTGCGGCCACGTGTTTGGCCATCTTCATCATTAATTGCATACAGTACTCCTGCATTTTGCAGATAGGTGGCTGACTTGTAAGGCAAATCAATATCATCATCAGGTGTAGTGGGTAATGAGTGCCGCTGACCAAGGATAACGGCAATATTGTTTTGCTTCAATAAATCAGCAATCAAAAAACTTTCACTGCCACCCACAATCACTACATCAAATCCAAACTCTTTTGCAAAATCTATTGCTACCAGCATTTCTTTTACAATATCACAATGCACAAACAGTTTTTGTTTTTTGTCAAACAACTTTTTAGCGGCTTCAAATTTTAAGTTTACTTCTGTATGTGTTGTTTCTCTATGATACGCTTTTGCCTCACGAAAGAAGTTTTTGATTTCTTCAATACGGGCCAGTCCTTCCTTTACTACATCAGCAGCTGTTCTTGTTTCTGTAAGACCGAGAAATGCAGCAAACGGATTGGGGCGAAAGAATAATGATGGCATGTTCATATGCATGGCTCCATCTGCATTGTACAAAGCATCTTCCCAGTTCCAGGCGTCTAACTGTACTACAGAAGATGAGCCGCTCACAGTACCGCCCTGTGGTACTATATTGGCCAGTAAAATTCCATTGCTCTTGAGTGTGTTGATCACTTTTGAATCTGTATTGTAAGCAACCACTGAACGGATGCTTGGGTTTACACTGCCGATTTCAGTATGATCAATAGTGGCCCGTACACTGCTCACTTCTGCAAGACCTAATTGTGAAATGGATAATATCAAACCGGGATAAACGTGTTTGCCTTTGGCGTTTACTGTTTTTGCACCTGCGGGAACCTGTATGCCTGTACCCACTTCAGTAATTTTTGAGTCAGTTACTTTAATGGTACAGTTTTCAATGACCTGTCCATTGCCCACATGTACGGTGCCGCCGGTAATATAAAAGACACCTTTATTTTCTTTGGCAGGATACACATTATCCTGTGCCATTGCTGCATAAACAAACAGCACTAATGTTATGATTGATAATAATTGTTTCATCAGTTTGAATTTTAGTCGTTACTGTTTTGTGTTTGCGCTTCTGCTTCTATTACAAGCAATCCGTGTTTGTGATTGTGCTCACTGCATGTATGCATGATTTCCATACTGGGAGCAAAAGGAACTACAGGGGCACCCATTCTTTTTTCGCCAATCATCTTTGCCATTAAACGTGCACGTTCTTTTGCAATTTCAATACGCAGTTGCTCATCCTTTACACGATCGTAGTACACAATGCCGTCAACAATCGTAAACAATGCCTTACAGTAAATACTCAAAGGATTGTCACTCCATAACACCACATCAGCATCCTTGCCCACTTTAATACTGCCCACTTTATCTGCTACGTGCAGCATGATGGCCGGGTTTAATGTTACCATCTTGAGTGCCTCTTCTTCACTCATGCCGCCATACTTTATACTTTTTCCGGCTTCATGATTGAGGTGACGTGCCATTTCAGCATCATCTGAATTGATAGCTACCAATACACCTGCACGCTGCATAATATTGGCATTGTAAGGAATAGCGTCTACCACTTCCATTTTATAATTCCACCAATCACTGAAGGTGGAGGCGGCTGCACCATGTTGTTTCATTTTGTCGGCCACTTTATAACCTTCCAGAATATGGGTGAAGGTGTTGAGTGTAAATCCAAACTTTTCTGCCACACGCATCATGTCTGTAATTTCACTTTGCACATAGGAGTGACAGGTGATGAATCGTTTTTTGTTCATGATTTCAACCAATGCATCCAGTTCCAGATCTCTGCGTGGTGCAAAAGCTTTTGGATTTTTTGTTTTTTCAGCATCATATTTTTTCCATGCTGCTTCATAATCTTTTGCTCTTGTAAATGCATCAATCAATACCTGGCTCACACCCATACGTGTATCCGGAAAACGATTGTTTTGTTGCGATGAAGAACGTTTTACATTTTCGCCCAGCGCAAACTTGATAAAGCCGGGCCAGCCCTGAAACTTCAGCTCTTCAGCATTGGCACCCCAGCGTAGTTTGATGAGTTGTGTTTGTCCGCCTATTGTGTTTGCTGATCCGTGAAGGATGTGTGAAGAGGTAACACCACCGCTTAACTGTCGGTAGATTTGAATATCATCAGGATTTAAGTTGTCAGTAATCCGTACTTCTGATGTTACACTTTGTCCGCCTTCGTTAATGGAAGCAGCAGCAATATGCGAATGCTCATCAATAATACCGGCTGTAAGATGTTTGCCCGTGCCATCAATGATTCTTGCGCCCGGTTCATTTAAATTTTTGCCAATGGCTGCAATTTTTCCATTCTTGATTAATACGTCTGTGTTTTGAAGGATACCTTCTTTTTCATTGGTCCATACAGTTGCATTTTTTATAATGATCGTTTCCTGTTTGGGTGCTGTTTCAAAACCATAACCATTAAAGGGATAGGTGAGTTTTCCCATTTTAGGTGCAGCGGAGGTACGGCTGCTATCCGTTTTTGTTTCTGTTTCTTTTGAATACGTAGCCGTCCAGGTAAAACGTGTGCCATTCACATCATCACCCACACCGCTCCATACTTTATCATTGGCAATACCACTTAAGCGAATGTTATTTCTGCTTCCTTTGGCATCAGGGAAATTGAGCTTTACCTGTTTGCCATCAAAACTAAAACGACCTGTTACAGTGTCCTTGCCAATGATAGTTGCAGTAGTATTGTTTTTTACATCCAGCGTAAAATTTTTATTACCGGCCGGCGAATACACTGTTAAATTATAGATACCTTTCGCATCGCTCCACAATTCTTCTTTTACTGCATATTTTTTACCCTGTATCCAGTTTTGATAGATGACTGTTTTTTCATTGAATACCGGACCACTTGTAATAATGAAGTTGGCCAGTTTACCTGCCTCCAGACTTCCCACCATATCATACACACCTAAAACAGTAGCCGGATTTTTTGTGAGTGCTTCCAGTGCTTTGGTTTCACTTAATCCATATTGAATGGCTTTACGCAGGTTGGCCATGAATTGTTTTACATCACGCAAGCCAGTAGTACTGATGCAGAAGTTAATACCAGCTTTTTCAAACATAGCTGCATTGGCAGGCGCCATTTCCCAATGTTTCATATCCGTGAGTGACACAAAGCGGGCATCATGCGGATCTTCTACATCCATGGCCGCAGGAAAGTTAAGCGGCAGAATAAACCAGGCATTGGTTGCTTTCATTTCATTGATACGCTGGTATTCATTACCACCTGCTTTAATAATGTATTGTATGCCAAACTCATCACCAATTCTATCTGCACGGAGAACATTCCATTTATCACCCGCATCAAAAAACTGCGGCAGGTTTTGCAGCTCATTCCAGTATTTGAGTGAAAGATTAATACCTTCTGCTTTGGGATTTGTTTTATACCAGGCAGCATCCAGGTAAGTTTGACGGAGCAATGCAATATTACCCATCATGGAGCTGGGGTAAGTTTGCGTTGAAATACCTTTATTGAATGAATAATGAGCTGAGGCACGTTCTTTTAAAATCACTTTGTTTTCTTTTTCACCTGCAAGCGAAACAAATACACCGCTGCCTCTGGCAATACCATCTCTCTGGTGAACGAGTGCTGCACCAAAACCACTTTCACGATAATTTTTTGCTTTTGCATCATCCGTTACAAACAGATGCGAAGCGTTTACATCTGAACGAATTGCCTGGTTCCATCCAAACGCTCCTTTTTGATTAGAAGTGAGCTGGGCCGGTGCATTAAAGTTGAAACCACCAGGTGATCGTTGTAAAGCAGGCATACCATAATCTGCATACACATCAATAAATGAAGGGTAAATAAACTTGCCTTTACAGTCAATTATAACAGCGTCTGATGGGATGGCAACTGAATTGCCAATAGTTAGGATACGGCCATCCTTCACCAGCATGGTTACCGGTGCGGGAGCGCTTGAAGCATCTTTTACAATCATTGCATTGGTAAATGCATATGTGGCATATCTGTTGTCTGCCACGCCGTTTACAGGAAATGTTTCCTGTGCGTTGATGACTGCGGCAGTGAGCAGGCACCAACATAAGAGCAAAATTCTTCTCATGTTGAAAATTTAATTGTTGTAACCGTAAGTTAAGTTGAAATTTTTTTCATGAAACAACTCAATGATGAGCGGAGATAAAATAGTAAAATCCGCAATTTCATAGGATAAGCACTTCTTTTTTTATGGTTACTCTTTCTAAAGTTCAACAAATCTTGAAATTCAGGGTAATATGATGCCTAAAAAAGGTAAAACCATTAGGCAAATTGAGAAGATATTTCTATTTTTAATTTTACAATCCAATATCAATCTTGACCACATTGACCGCCATACCTGAGTGTTTCTTACAATCCCATTTGTTTTATTATAATCAAATTGGTATAAATGGTAAATTAATTACCGCCAATGCTCACTTTTTAAATACGTTCAGAATTAGTGAGGTTGATATGCATCAACTGCATCTGATAAATACCATACATCCTGAAGATGCAGAACAATTCAAACAAGCAGTTGAACAATGTATAGCTCAACGGGGTACAACTGTTCCTGTTGTTTTGCGGAAACCAACAGGTCTTACCACTTTTCCTCAAACAAAATGGGAGTTAACATTCATTAATGACTCAAGTTATGAAGAGCCATATATACAATGCATAGGAACTGATTTTAATACTGAACTAAAAGGAAACGAACATTTGGAACAACACAGCCCCAAAGAAAATACCGGTGCCGGGTTGTTTACAACATTGCTGAGTAATAGTGTAGATGTAATCCTTATTTGTGATATAAGTGGCGTAATTACGTTTTGCTCACCAAATATCAGGGGGGAAATGGGTTATGATGTGCATGAATTGATTGGTAAAAATGGATTTGACTTTGTGCATCCTGATGATTTGGTAAATGCTTACAGCTCTTTTGAAAGTGAGATCACCAGTCCTGATGCCAACAATTCTGTAGACCTTCGGTTTAAAGCAAAAAACGGAGGTTGGATTTGGTTTGAAACAAAGGGTAAAAATCTTTTGAAGCATCCACTGGTACATGGTTTAATTATTAACCTTAACAATATAAGTGTACGAAAAGAAACCGAGGAAGCCCTGCAGCAAAGCGAAGCCAGGTACCGGAGTTTTTTTGAAAACCTTCCCTACCCATTATTTTTGATTGATCCCGATTCAAACAGTATTGTTAATTCCAATTTGTGTGCTGTACAAAAATATGGTTACACAATTGAAGAGTTTCAGCAAATGAAACTGAAAGATTTGTATGAGGAAAATCCTGAAGCAGACTTCTCAGAAGATTTATCCGGGCAGCAGAAAATGGTGAGACACAGAAGTAAAGCAGGCGAATTAATCATTGTAAAATTAGAACAGTATAAGATACAGCATGAAGATAACGGTTATCAGATGATACTGGTGCAGGATGTAACTGATAAATACAACCGTGAGAGAGAAGCACAGCTTGCATATGAAATATCAAATATTTTAATGCAAAACACTTCTGCAGACGAAGCGCTGGAAAAAGCACTTCAGAAAATCAGGAGATTTACAGGTTGGGATTTAATTGAACTGTGGACACCTGCCTATGATCATTCCTTTATAAAAAATGATATTTCTGCGTATTATTTCAACCATCCCAAAGCTGAAGAGATTAAAGAGTTTGTTTATAAAACAAGGCTCCGGCATTACAGTAAAGATGTGTATAGCAATGTACCTGTTTATCAACTAAAAGAACCTTACTGGATTGATTTACGAAGCCCCGGAACATCACTCACACGAAAAAATATTGCATTACAATGCGGTTTTGTTTCTTCACTTGCTGTACCTATCCTCAATGAAGGACGTATAATCTGTTGTGTGTATCTGTTTGCATTTGAAGAAAAAGGACATAATCAATATGCTGAAAAACTCATTGTTACATTGGGCAGCTTAATTGGAGCCGAAATTGAAAAAAGAAGAAGACAATTAGAGCTTGATCGTTTCTTTAAAATAAGCCCCGATATTATGACTATTGCCGGTCTTGACGGGAAGTACCTGAAAGTAAATCCTGCTTTTGTTCGGTTTATTGGTTATACTGAAGAGGAGGCAAAAGATATTCATCCGCTGCATTATGTGTATCCTGAAGACAAGGAACCGGTTCTTGAAAAATTAAACGAACTCTCAAACGGAATTTCAGTAGGATATTTTGAAAACCGTGTGGTTACAAAAAAGGGTGAAGTAAAATGGATAGCCTGGACAGCCACTCCCGTTTTTGAAGAAGGAATGGTAATAGCAACCCACAGAGATATAACAGAGCAAAAGTTGATTGAAGAAGAACTCAGACAAATAAATGAGCGTTATGAGTATGCAACAAAAGCTACTACAAACGAGGCTATATGGGATTTGGATTTAAAAACACACGAAATAACCTATAGCGAAGTATTTACCACCCTGTTTGGCTACAGTTCTTTGAAAGAAGATGCTACACTCTGTTTTTGGGAAAACCATATTTATTTTGAAGACCGTGAACGGGTAACGTCCAGCTTTAACACATTTCTTTCTCAAACCAAAACACCTAACTGGTCTTGTGAATATCGCTTTCAAAGGCGTGACGGTACGTATGCTTTCATTGTAGACAGAGGGTATATGATTTTTGATAATCAAAACAAACCCATTCGTGTAGTGGGAGCGATGGAAGATATAAGTGAGCGAAAAAAACTGGAAGAAGAACTTGTAAGAAAGGAACGATCACGGCAAATGCAGATTGCACAGGCGGCTGTTAGTGCTCAGGAAAAAGAAAGAGCAGATGTGGGCAAAGAACTGCACGACAACATCAGCCAGATGCTTACCAGTACCAAGTTGTTTCTGGATATTATGCGAAACAAAACGCCCGATGAAATGCTGGACCGCAGTATAAAAAACATCAATACTATAATTGCAGAAATCAGAAATATTTCCAAGGCATTGGTACCTTCAAGTATTGAAGACCTCGGCCTAATTGCATCTTTAAATGATTTGCTGGATAATATCAGGATTACCAATATTATTGAAATTGAGTTTTATCCTGACACAGATGTTGAAACAGTAATTAATGAAAATTATAAATTAACTTTGTACCGAATTGTACAGGAGCAAATCAATAATATTGTAAAACACGCCAACGCCCGTAACGTGTTAATAGAATTATATCATGAAAACAATACAGTTGAATTGGTGATAACTGATGATGGAAAAGGGTTTGACCCTGCTACAGTAAAAAAAGGGCATGGTCTTAAAAACATGAAAAGCAGGGCCCAGCTTTTAAACGGAACCATAGAAATAATAACCACACCCGGCAACGGATGTAAATTAAAAGTTCATATACCTTATCAATAAATTTATCTTATGGAGAAAATAACAATTCTTATTGCTGATGATCACAAGCTTATTCGTGAAACATGGAGTTTTATTTTGAATAGCGATGAACGCTTTAACGTAATAGCACAATGCAGTAATGGTGAAGAAGCGGTAACTCTTGCCCAGCAATTGAGACCGAAAGTGGTATTGCTGGATATAAATATGACGCCTATGAGCGGTATTGAAGCCACGGAACAAATACGCAAATTTTCGCCTGCGAGTAAAATCATTGGCGTATCCATGCACTCTCAACCGGCGTATGTAAAAAAATTGCTCAAGCTGGGGGCTCACGGGTATGTTACCAAAAACTCACCGCAGCACGAAATGTTTGAAGCAATTCTTGAAGTAAGCAAAGGCAACCGTTTTATCTGTTCTGAAGTAAAAACGATTTTAAGTGAGCAGGCTTTTGATGAAGAAACATCTACAGGAGCCAATTCTCTAAGCGGAAGAGAACTGGAAATCATCAAACAAATAAAAAATGGTCTGTCATCCAAAGAAATTGCAACTGAACTCAATATTTCTTTAAAAACAGTAGAAGTACACCGTCATAATATTTTAAAGAAACTCAATCTTAAAAACAGTGCCGCACTTGTAAACTATATCAATGAGTCGGGCCTTGTAATATAACAGAGAGAACCTTAAATGAACCGGGGAAACAGCTTGCTGTTTCCTCTTTTTATTTTCAGGAGTTTGCTAATTTCACCGCCAAAATAGTGCTATGGCCATTCGCATCTTCATCACCGGCGGAACATTTGACAAAGAGTACAATGAGCTTACCGGACAATTGTATTTCAATGATACACATATGCACGACCTGCTGGAAATGGGCCGCTGCAAAGCCGATGTGGAGATACGAACCCTGATGATGATTGACAGCCTGGAAATGACTGATGATGACCGTGACCTTATAGTGCATCAGTGCAATAATGCTGACGAAGATAAAATTGTAATCACTCACGGTACAGATACTATGAGTGAAACCGCAGTTTATATTGCCAAAAAAATAAAAACAAACCACAAAACGATTGTTCTTACCGGCGCTATGATTCCCATCAAATTCGGAAGTAGTGATGGCTTGTTTAATCTGGGTAGTGCACTTGCCTTTGCACAAACATTACCTGCAGGTGTATATGTAGCTATGAACGGCCGCTACTTTAACTGGGATAATGTGCGCAAGAATAAACAAACAGGGATGTTTGAAGAGTTGAAGTAACTACTTTTCTTTTTTTCGCTCTCCTTTCCATGGCAATACAAAACCTCTTGCTTCATTCAATGTAATTCCAAATACCTTATTGCCTTCAACATAACCGCTGTGATAATAAGTGCCGCTTTGATCGGCTGTTGTAAAAGCAAAATAAATTTTCTCCCAATCGGTATTTAAAAAACCACCGCTGAAGGGATAGCCGTAAAACTCGCCGTCAAATTTTTTGCCATCTACTTTAGTGAATTTAAATTCTTTCAGATACGGTTCGCTTTCCGGTGAGGGGCGTAGGTCAATGATGAATGTTCCAACAATACTTTCTGCAGTTAATTTGCTTTTGGTTTGTGCACAAATTGAGAATGAAGACAGAATGCCAAAGGCAATAAATATAAATTTCATGTGTGTAATTATAATTCAATGTAATAAGAGTAATCTATCTATTATTTTTTGCCAATCAATTTCTTCATAATAAACTCCATCTGTACATCCCGTTTAGCAGCAATATCTTTCACTTTTGTTTTTACTACATAGTCAGGTGTAACACCTGCATCAGGTTTTGGAGTTAAAGGTGCCTGGTAAATTAACGGAAGATCCATTTCCATTTTTGAATTGGGCAGGTATAAAAAGAAAATCTCACCACCATTAATACCCTGCTGCGTGCCACCTGTTGTTTCTCCAACAATGGTACCCATTTGATTTCTTTTGAAGGCCGCCGCCATAATGAATGTAGCAGAACTGTTGGTAGCATCTGTAATGAGATAGATCTTTCCTTTAAAGTGATTGGGATTGGAGAATACAGGCATGCAATTATTTAGAGGGGCGCTGCTTTCGTAAAATCCATCTGCTGTTTTGGTATAACCTGTTTTTGGTTTCTTAAAGTTCTCATCCCAGGTATCCAGGTAAGGCAGCAAGCTGTCAGGAATAGATGTATAACGGTACAATCTTCTGATGGGGTTGGCACAGCCGATAGGTTTGGTAGTGAGATAGGACAGCACAGACTCCATGGCTTCATCAGCACCGCCTTCGTTTTCACGAATATCAACAATCAAATTTTTATACCCTGCTTTGTTCATCGCTACAAATACACTGTCTAAATACTTTTTAAAGTCAAACTTCCAGTTGAATGTGGCAAAGTCACCTAAACGAAAAACGATGGTGTTCTTGTCAACAGGTTTCAGGAACCAGCTTTTTTCATTCTTGGGCACATCACCATACTTTGCAATAAAACCTGCCTGCCTGTTTTCTTTGCTAAGACCTGCAAGCGTTACCGTAATTGATTTTCCGTTGGCTGATTTTACCCTCAGTTTATAATTGGGTTCATTAATGTTTTGTTTAAAGAACAGTGGAAAAAAAATGTCAAACAGACAATAACGGTCCGTATTAATATCTCTCTGGTAAATATTGATATTATCCAGCTGCTTGTTACGGCTGTTTAAACCATCGCCTTAGCTCACTGTAAGCAGGCTGTCAATAATTTGTTTTACAGGGATGTTGTTAATCGCTACAATTTCATCACCCGCTTTTAAAGAAGTATTTTCTGACAGATTGTGTGTAATAACAAACCGCTCTTCAATGATACGAAACAACACAGGCAGAAACACAGTGGAATACAAATTCCCTTTGAGAATTCGTTTGTTGTTATAATAACTCACAAAGGAATGACCGCATCTTAACTTGATATTGAGCTGCGACAGCAGAATAAAAAAACGTCTTTGCTCTAAAGCGGTGTTTGTTTGCAAATCCAGCTCTTTAAAGTAGTTTTCAATTTGCTGCTTGCTGTTGTAACGATACAATCCGGGATGAATATTTTCCCAGGCAGATTTCAAAATACGCAGGTCTGCTTTCATTTGCTGAGGTGTTAATACTTTCGCTCTTACTGTGTATTTATACTCATGCCTGTTGATCCATTCTGTAGTGCCTGTAAACAATACGTCTTTACGTTTAATAAATACATCACGACCCAAAGTATAAGTATGTCTTAATAAAGCAGCTTTGCGGTCATTGCCATCTACACCCATTTCTTCTGTAACAATTTGCAGATTTCCGTCGGGCAGGATTTGTTTAGAAGTAATTTTTTCTTTGTCAATCATCAAACCATTAGCTGCAATGGTAACAGTATCTGTCCAGTTGGCGTTGGGTTCTTTGGGAAACGAATTGGAAAATGTAAAACGGTTTGTTCTGCCCAACTGCTCCACATCAACATTTGCAGGCATGGTGTATGGTTTGCCCGATGTATAATCCAGATAGGTTAAACTGCCCTGCCAGCTTCCAACGATCGTTTGAAAATCTTTGGCATCAACCTTTGGGTTTTGCTGCGCAATAGATGAAAGACTCAACATTAGCAATACAGTAGCTGTAGCAAATTGTTTTACGGTAACTTTTGTAACACTGCGTTTCATGATCCAATGGTCAACAGAATATTTACCGGCACCGGCAACAGCGATTAACACGAATCCCCAGAACAATAACTGCTGGTAATACATACCTACTAATGGCGCCGGCTCTTTGTACCAGAGAAACGAAACAACAAAAAATTGAAATGCTAATTGCAAAGCAGAGAAACGTGTAAAAAATCCAATGGCAATGCAAAGCCCGCCAACAAACTCACCCCATGCTGCAGCTGCTGCCCAAAAAGCGGGCGATGGAAATGTAAAACCCAATTCACTTACTTGTTTTACAAACCAGCCCGGTGCAGCCAGTTCATTCATCTTTGGCCATCCTGCACCAACAGCAATGGTAAAGCCAATATAAAAACGAAAGAGTAACCAGGCGACATTGAAGGTTTTGTTGCCCGTAAAGCTGCAGCCGAAGAAAAACTGTTTCATGATATATTGATTTAGAATCTTATTGATTGATGTTGAATGTTTTGTTGTTGTCTTCTTTCTTCACAAGTAAAAAAGGTGGTTGATCCGAAATTTTAGTACCACTCATGACTGTATTAACCTGCTCCTGGCTGGCGAGATAAATTTTAGTGCCAACAGGAAAGCGATAGGTTTTTGTAGCATAAGGAAGGATTACAAATGCATTTGTTCCGTTTCCATTTTCATCGGGTCGATAGGAGATAACTGAGAGTTTGGTTGGGAACAAGCTGTTGTTTCTTAATTTGAAACGAACCAATTCAAGCGATGCTCCTTTTTTATTTGTAGCAGTAGTTGTATTTGAACTGCCAAATAGATTTGTTACTTCATTGTTTCCATTCATATTCAGTTCAACCAGTTCTTTTGTATTCACTACAATATCTGCATTGCCAGATGAACTTAGCGTTGTTTTTGCGGCAGTGAGCGTTCCTGCATTAATATCACTATTGCCTGTTGTTTGCAGTATAACTTCATTTACTGTGCCTGAAAGTTTAATATCTGCATTCCCTGAGCTTACCAGTTTGAATCCTTTCTGATTGAGCTGTTTAATTTCAATATTCGTGTTGCCGTTGTTATTAAGTAATTCCAGCGCAGGCACTTTAATGGTTACCACGGTGTTGTTAGATGATAGCCAGCGATCGTACTTGCCGCCGCTTAAATCAAAGGATAGTTTTAATGTACTGCCTTCCTGCTTGTAGCGGAAAAAATCTTTCAGATTATCATCAATGGTAACATCCATTGCAAATCCTGCTGCTCCTGCTTCTACGATTACCTGTGCATTCATGTGGCTGATATCCAGGTTGGTGAAGGGAGATATGACTGGGTTCAATTTTACCAGTTTGCCATTACCACTGATTTGTTCCCATTTTTTACCGTTGTAATTAGAATAGCTGGTTTGCGAATTACCTGTAAATGCCAGACTGAGGAAAAGGATTGGGGTGATGAGTATCTGTTTCATGATTTTAAAATTTTGCTGTAAATGATTTGTTTCAGCAAAGATTCGTTCATGAACAACGGTGGGTCGCCTCAAAAGTTGATTTGAGACGAAGTAAAGAGGTCTCAAATTATTTGCAGCAGTATCAAATGATCTAAGTGATTGAAAACAAGCGGCGTAGTTTGAGGTGAAGTGATGCCATGGAAAACAGAAAGTACAAGAGTGCGACGCAAAACCGCCGCCATGGAATACGAATGCCCGTCACCTAAAAGTGTATTTATAAATTTTTCTCCATCCACTCTTTGGGACTGAGACCCGTTTGCTTTTTAAAGGCACGGTTAAAGGTGGCTTTGGAATTAAAGCCGCAATTAAAGGCGATGCCGAGAAGGGTTTGATTTTTTTGCTCGCCCTGTTTGAGCTTTTCAAGCATGGCATTGATGCGGTACTCGTTTACAAAATCATTAAAGTTCATACCGAAACCGGTATTGATGATTTTGCTGAGCAGCGAAGGGTTGGTGGAAAGTTGTTTGGCTAATTGCGAAAGCGTGAGCTCCGCATTTTCATACAGATGCTGCGATTGCATGAGCGTGCTGATTTTTTCTTTCCAGTTGTCCAACTCAATGTTGTTGATTTTGCTTTCAACGATTTCAAACTCGGCTTCAGTTGCGGTTGCTGCAGTGAGTAAAGCAGGTGATTTGTATTGAAGCAGCAACTCAGGCTCAAACAATAATTTACGCAAAGGAACAACTACTGCATTAAAACCATTAATCGCTACATAATACACCACCACAGCAAATACAAAAAAGGAATACCACGAGCCTTTATAATCAAGATGTTGAAAGAAGGGGAAAAATGATAATAATTCCTCCAGCAACGGAAGAATGGTGATGATGGCAAATGCGATTAAAAAATTGCGAAGCCAGTTGAGATTGGCTACATCAACAAAAGAAAATTCATACATCACATATTGCTTGTACTGGCGGTAAAAGCGAATGGAAAGCGCTAAGTAAAAAAGAATACTGATGTTTTGCAGCCATTGGTACCAAACGTCAAAATCAGGGTCGCTGTAGCCATTCATCAGATAATATTTTTTAACGATGAGTTTATCTGTAACTACTACTATTAAACTCCAAAACAAATAAGCAATACCGGGGACAAAGTGTAATAAATCTTTTTTTGAAAACCGAAAATGAAAATTGGTAATACTCCTTACATAGAAGTACAACAAAGGCCCCATGAACAATCCATGTACAAAAGGTGTGTAAAATAAAATTTCACGATACACAGTGCCTTCACCATACCATCCTGCAAAACCCGTCATCCATGGTACTACATATAAAGCAGCAAAAAACAAAAACCAGCCAAGCAGTTTATCGCTTATGCTATCCTGTTTGTAACCACGGCGCCACAACATGAAGGCATACACCATAATGTGTACAAAAAAGATGAGCAGCAGCGAACTGTAACTATTAAAACTGAATTGCATGAGAGATTGAAAATAACAAACTCTGTTCAATAATGGCACTTGGAGTTTTAATTTAATCAAATGTGAAGTATTTGATTCTCTGCGCTCTCATAGCCTCTACCTGAGATTTTTTTTGCACGCAGAGAAGCAGAGGTCGCAGAGAGAAATGACAATGAAATTTTCATTTCATAGCAAAGGATGTTGTTGATCTCAATGGTATTAAACATGTTTTGTATTTTTAGCGAAATACATGGCATTGAATTCCAATTATCAATTTTTTAAAGAACCGCAACGGGATATAACCATATCAACAGGGGTAACTAAACTGCCCTGTTTTTTTAAGAAGGTGCATTACACCGTTTGTTTGTTTGCTGCATCAAACGAGGCGTTGATGAACCGTTTGAATGGAACAGGCTTAGTGCCTGCATTGAAATGGGGAAGAAGTTATGTAGTAGCCATTGGCATGGTGCAGTATGAAGAAAGTGATTTGGGCAGTTACAATGAAGTGATTGTTGCCATACCATCTTTACCTGAAGGCATGAAAAAGCCTTTCAGCAGTTGGCTGGATTTAATCGGTTCATTAGATAGCAGAAAGGTGGGACAGCATATTATTCATATTCCTGTAACCAGCGAATTTTCAAGAGCAGCAGGAAATGAATTGTGGGGTTATCCAAAAATTGTGGCGCCAGTTGAACATGCGTTTACAACCGCATCATTGCATTCGAAAGTGTTTGACCCGGTGAGTCATGAATTGATTGCAGAGGTGAAAGGTAGTTTGGGTTTTGGTATTCCATCTATTCCTTTATCATTGATTACCTACACGTTTATGAATGAACGATTAATGCGAACCAACGTGAAAGTAAGTGGTATGATGAAATTAAGATTGAATCATTCCATACGTTTAACTGTTGGCGAAAGTAATCATCCATTGTCGAATGATTTACGAATGCTGGGGCTTGATGGAAAGAAACCTTTTTTGGTGATGGATACTGACAAATTTCAGAGTGTGTTTTATGAAGCACACCCCGTATGACGCACTCGTTTGCATAGGAAATAACAACAACCATGATTAATTATACAAAGTACAACTTAGTTTTTGAAGATGATTTTAATTCACCACAGCTGAATCAAAACGACTGGCTGCCGTTTTATTTGCCGCAGTGGAGTTCACGGGCAGCATCCGCTCCGAATTATAAAATTGAAAACAGCAATTTGATTTTGCAAATTACCAAAGAACAGCAACCGTGGTGCCGGGAGTTTAATGGTGCGGTAAAATGTTCATCGGTACAAACGGGTGTTTACGCTGGAAAGTTGGGTTCAAGTATTGGTCAGCATGGCGTATTCAATAAAAATTGTGTGGTGCGTGAAGAACAAACAGCGCAACATACTTTTTTGCCGAAGTATGGTTTGGTGGAGATAAAAGCAAAAGGTATTAATACTTTATCCAATGTAGTTTCCCTATGGATGATTGGTTATGAAGATGAGCCGGAACGATGCGGCGAAATTTGTGTGTTTGAAATCAAAGGATGGAATGTGAAACAGGAGAAAGCTGTGATTGGCTATGGCATTCACCCATTTGCTGACCCGAAATTGAAAGAACAATTCTTTGAAGAAACATTTGACATAGACGTGATGGACTATCATGTTTATGCAGCAGAATGGATGCCTGAAAAAACTGTTTTTTATATTGACGGACAAAAAATAAAAGAGTTACCGCAGGCGCCTGATTATCCTATGCAACTGATGCTGGGCATTTATGAAGTGCCCGAAGGAGTAATGGATAGCAGTGATTACCCGAAAGAGTTTGTGATTGATTGGGTGAAAGGTTATGCTCTTAAAAACTAAGCTGTTTACACTTTATAATACTTTGGCTTGGCGTGCAAACGGTGTCCCGGCTCATAAATCAAACGTATAAATGTGCTGAACCGTTGATTGTTCCGTTGCAGCGGAATGCCGCTTACAATACCAACGAGTAAATTTTCTGCGATGCCTACCCGCATTTGCGGACGCAGAACGGTGTTCAGAATACCGTTTTCAATTTCCTTATTGATTTCAAGACCAACAAAATTTCTGGTACCGGGAATCATGTAGTGCATACTGGTATTAACTTGCCAATTGGTGGGGGCAGCTTTTTCACCTTGTGGTACAAATATCCGGGGACCTGCATATACCATACTGTGAAAATTGGTACCCCATCTTTTTGCTGCAATTACAAAGGGGTTGTATACATGTCCTTTAAAAATATTGCTTTTACTGTAGTTTTTAAATTCTGCCAGTTCCAGTTCATGAATATAACCTGCGGCCAATGAGGTTTTGAGTTTTTCTGAAACAAAGAAAGAATATTGCATAGCCATTTTAAAACTGTTCAGTTTGCTGGAAGGCACAGAATCACGCTGCACACCGTTTACAGGATAATAAAATGAGAAGGGTAATTCCACTTCCAGCCCCAACCGGTTAACAGGTGCAAACTCATATTCAACAAGTGCAGTATAGAGGTCATACTTATTATTATCATTCAATCCCAGGCCGATGTTCCATTCTTTTTCACCTTTGCGTGCGCCTAAGTCTCTGATGAGGTCAATGAACAAGGGCTCCGCATGCAATACTTTGTCTTTTCCTTTCTTGTCGCTTTGTACTTCTTCAATGTAAAGGCTGTCCGCTAATTTTCTGTATTCCTGAGTACTGTCAATTTGTGCAACAACCGTAGCACCAACGAGCAGAAATCCCATTAAAGCAGTGATTTTTTTCATGGCGCAAAAATATATGATACTTATTGCGGACAAATAGCAATCACTATAAATAAGAAATTTTTAAGAATATCAACTTGAGTTATGAGTTGACTTATTTTAATGCGCTATAAAATCTTCAATACGTAGCGCCACTGCATCCCATCCTTTTTCCAGATTTATATTATGTCCGCCTTTCATCATCACCAGTTCTGTACCGAGCTGTTGCGCATTTTTTTTAAGAGATAGTTTATGGATGAGGAAGTCCTCTTCACCACCAATCATAAGCAAAGGAAAGGATGATACTTTTTTTTTCGGCAAATGCAACAACATCATATCCAGGTAAGCCCTGAAACTTTCATCCTGCATCTTTGGTACCACTTCATCAATCAATGCATCACTTACTGAAGGTGCAAACATGAGCTTCTTTGCTTTAGCCTTTGAATTGAATACAGGTTTAAAACTAAATGTAAACAATGCCTGTAAAAAAGAAAACGGATAGGCTTTGATTACCTGCCATGTAGCACCACTGATGCCGCTTGCAGGAACAGAACAAAGCAAGACTGCTTTTTTAATTTTTGCTGAAGGATGCTTTTGCAGATAATGCTGCACAATAAATCCACCCATGCTGTGACCAATCAAATACACATCCGTTTCAAGTTTTGAAACTACGCTGTGCACATCTTCTATGTATTCGTTAATAGTTCTCCATCTAAGTGAACCTTTGCTTTCACTCCCGCCATGATTGCGGTAGCTGATGGCAATCACATCGTACCCATGTTCTGTAAACCACGGTTGAAAATTGTTTTCCCAATACCAGGCACCGAAGCACACACCGTGCAGGAGTACGATAGTTCCTTTTGAGGGTGACGATGGTTTTGTATGGATGGTTTCGATGAACATTTTAGGTGCCACAGAAAACACAGAAGCGCTGTTTTAGTTTTCTGAATTTCTTATCTGTGCTTCTGTGTATACAGTGGCAGTTTTATTTTACCTGTGATTCTATGGCAACACTTTCCCTCCTCACATAATCCTTCGGCAATTGTTTCAATAATCTTTTTCTGAACAAATGATGGTCTACGGTTATTGTATGCCGTGGTGTGTTGATTTGTTTAAAGTCAGGATGCTTCAGCTCCTCATCAATCAACTGTTGCACATTAGATGGGCGTTTCCACTTACCTGCAATTTCCCTGGCCATGATTTTGCTTTGTAATTCACTGCCCGGCCAGATGCAACCCAGCGGCTGAAACAAACCAATGAAGTAAACATTCTCAATGGTGGGATGCATCATCCGTAACCACAACGGCACTTCCCCTTCGCTGTAATCAATAAAACTTTTATCAAAAAACGGATGTGCAATGACATAACCTGTACAGGCAACAATGGAATCATATTCTCCAACCGTTCCATCTTTGAAATAAACCTTATCACCATCCAGTCGTTCAACATCCACTCTCGGTTTTATTTTGCCATGACGGATGGTGTAAAACAAATCTTCATTAATAGTAGGATGATGACTGCCAACAGGTCCTTCCGGTTTTTGCAAACCGTATTCTTTATAATCACCATTACGAATGAATAAGGAAAGATGTACCAACGGTCGCCAGATGAAACGTGGCAGCCAGTCAATCTTATGACTGAACACATCAGCTGGTTTGCCCATTAAAAACTTAGGCGCTACCCAGTAGCCTCTGCGCCAGCTCATATCCACACTCCTGGCAACACGACTGCTTTCCACTGCCACATCACAGGCGCTGTTACCGCCACCAATCACCAGCACACGTTTATCTTTAAATCTTGAAAATCGTTTTACATGATGTGAGTGAATGAATTCACCGCTGAAACTTCCTGCAAACTGCGGCTGGCGTGGTTGCCAGTGATGACCGTTGCACACTGCCAGTGCATCAAAGATGTTTTTGCTTTCAATATTGTTCTTCACCGTTGTAATCAGCCATCGTCCGTCGTTCATCCGTTCACAGTGCTTCACCAATGTTTCAAACTCTATGAAAGGCATCAAGCCAAAATATGTTGCATAATTCTGAAAATAATTTTTCAATTGCACATGGCTGGGGTAATCAGGATAATCTGATGGCATGGGATAATCTTCATACTGGCTTAAGGTTCGTGAAGAAATGATATGCGTGGTTTCAAACACAGAGCTGTGACTTTCTTCTTCTGTAAATACCCAGTTGCCGCCCACTTCTTTGCCGTAGTCATAAACGGTTACCTGCAATCCTTCATCCAGTAAATTTTTTGCGGCTGTAATTCCACTGGGGCCTGCACCAATAACGCATACATGTTTAATCATATCCTGAAATTGCTGAATTAATTTTGCAAATGCTGCATCCCCTGCTCTTTATACTTTCCCTGAAAACCCGCAAAAAAAGTAATGATTTGTTTAAAATCTTTTTCTTCATCAGTTGGGTAAATTAAATCACCAATAATGACTTCTTTCTTTGTAAAATCAAAACCAGCAAGAAGTATAGGAACATTTGCTTCTTTGGCGATGTAATAAAAACCGGTACGCAGTTTATCCACTTTCTTACGTGTGCCTTCCGGGCTCATGGCAAGCCGAAACTTATCATGTTGTTTAAATTTTTCAGCCACCTGCTGTACCATACCTGTTTTGGAAAACCGGTCAACAGGTGTTCCGCCCAGCATACGAAAAAACCAACCAAATGGCCCGTCAAATAATTCCTTCTTACCCAGAAAGTAAGCATGTTTAATAGGAGCAAGATGACGAACGCTCAATCCCACCACTATATCCCATGCACTTGTATGCGGACCTACAGCTATTACCATTTTGGGTACTTCATCAGGAAAACGGCCAACGATTTTCCATCTCTTCCATAAAAACCATCTTGACATTAGCCAATGAATCATTGCAATCGTAAGTTTTGAAAGCAAGAAAGGTAAACTGAATTTTTAAACTGCTCAAAAAAACCTGCTTGTAATCAAAGCAGGTTTTTCAATTATATTTTATTTCAGATATTGACCATACCATTGCAGGTAACGCTCAAATCTGTCTTTTGCATAAGATGGTTTGTTAATACCGTGGTATTGTCCGGGATATACAATTAATCCCGTGGGCACACCATTGGAGCGAAGTGCCTGATACATTTGCTCACTACCTACAGCCGGCACATTAAAATCTTTTTCACCCGTTAAAAACAAAGTGGGTGTTTTTATTTTTTCAGCATTGAGAAACGGATAGGATAATTTTAAATATTTCTGATAGTTATTGTTTTTCCATGGTGCACCCAGCTCATTATCCAATTGCAGGATATACTGATCCACGCCGTACAATGAAAGTTGCAGGGCACTGCCGGCACCGCTGCATGCTGCTTTAAAACGAGTATCTGTTGCAATAGTATAATCAGTAAGAATACCACCATAACTCCATCCGCCAATACCCATCTTTGTTGCGTCTGTTATACCTGCTTTAATACAATAATCTACCGCACCTAAAATATCAGCTACTTCTTTATTACCCCAATCTGCATAAATGGCTTTGCAAAATGCTGCACCTCTGCCACTGCTGCCACGATAGTTGACAGCTACTACAGCATAACCTTTTGCTGCCAGCATCTGACGTGTGAGATCAAAACCAAATTCATCCTGTGATACAGGGCCACCATGAATGAAAAAAATGGTGGGTAAATTTTTTCCATTACTACCGGGTGGTAAGAATAATAAGCTTGAAACTTTAGTGCCATCTTTACTGGTAGAAACAATTTTCTGTACGGTACCTAATTGCAGCGGACTTAAAAAATCATCCTGCACTTTTGTTAATCTTCTTTTTACACCGTTTTCAATGGCAAATAATTCAGCAGGTAATTGCGGCTCGCTGATGCTTGCTATCCAGTTGCCGTTTGGATGCAATTCTAAATTGGAGATAGAGTGTTCTTCTTTTGCAGTTGTTTTTAATACACCGGTACTGATGTTAAATAATCCGATATAACGAAGACAATCATCACCAATAATAACCGCAACTTCATTGCCATCTTTTGAAAAACGTGGGGAACTTGCTGTACGATCAAGAGCTTGCGAAAGTAATTTAGGCTCACCGCCTGCAGCATTAACCACACATAAAATGTACTGGTCATACATATTAAATGCATCTTCGCTGCTGCTGCGTGTGTAAGCAATGGTTTTACCATCAGGGCTCCATTGTGGTGCGCCATCTGTTCCTTTCCAGGTGGTGAGTTGTCGCATTACAGCACCTTTTTTTGCCTCCATCACATAAATATCATCGTTGCTGTTTTTATCAGGGTCTGCTGTGCGGTTACTTACAAATGCAATATGTGAACCATCAGGACTCCATTTAATATTTTCTTCATCATAGTTGCCTGTTGTAAGTGTATCTAATTTTTTTTCTTTTATGTCAAAGAGATAAATATGTGATTTACGTTTGTCATGCAAATAACCCTGTACATCCTGCTTAAAATGATAACGATCGATTACCCATGGTTCATTCTTTTTTTGCTTACTTGTATCTTCTGCATCTTTAATAATGAGCGCCAGCTTTGAACCATCCGGATTCCATTCATACGTTTGCAGCTCACCTTTTACATTCGTAAGTGCGTATGCTTCACCGCCCTGCCGGTTTAATACATATACTTGAGATGTGCCACCGTTGCGGGCTGTAATAAATGAAATGTATTTACCATCCGGGCTCCAGCGGGCATTGCCTTCTCCTTCTGGTGTATACGTAAGCTGAAGTTTTGTATTACCATCCCAACTCATCATCCACAAGTCGGATTTTCTGGAATCTTTTGCACTGTCAATTGAAGAAATGCTGTAAAGAAACCAGTTACCGTCGGGTGCGATTTGACCACCAGTTATACTCAATGTTCTGTATACATCTGAAGGTTGAAGATTACGTTTTGTTTGTGCTGATAGTTGAAAAAAGGAACCGTAACACAAAAGGAGTAAAAAAAATCTGATGCTCATAATAAAAGGTTTAATAGCCGAATATAATGAATGTAATATATGGAACGAAGTATATTTTAAAATTTTGATGATAGGAAAAGCAGCTGTTGTTGAATATGATTGTAATTAAAAGTACAGTCAATCACTTACATGATTCATATCAGTTTGTGATAGAAATCACTTTTTGCAACAACAGCAGTTTCTACCTTGCTGCTGAAAAAATCAATAAAATGAAAACGCATCATCAAATTTTAATTGTAGGCGGTGGCAATGCAGGTATTACAGCAGCAGCACAATTACTCAGACATCATCAGGAATTGGATATTGCTGTTATTGAACCCAATGATAAACATTATTACATGCCGGCATGGACACTGGTGGGTGGCGGTGTTTATGATATGAAAGATACTATTCATGAAGAGGCGGATGTAATGCCAAAGAAAGCCCATTGGATTAAAGATTATGTAACAGGTTTTCAACCGGATGAAAATACGCTCACCACCCAAAGCGGAAATGTATACAGCTATAATATATTAATAGTGGGCGCCGGTATACAAATGAACTGGCATTTGGTTAAAGGATTGAATGAAACCCTTGGTAAAAACGGTGTTACGAGTAATTACCATAAAGACTATGCAACCTATACATGGGATTGTTTAAAAAACTTAAAAGATGGAGATGTGGTTTTGTTTACTGCGCCTGCAACACCTGTACGATGCGGAGGTGCTCCGCAGAAAATTATGTATCTGTTTGGTGATTATTGCCGTAAGCACAATATAAAAACACATCTTGAATTTACCAGTGGAGGTTCAGTTATTTTCGGCATCAAGAAATATGCTGATGAACTAACCAAGATGGTAAATAAATATGGAATTCAACTTTCATTTAAACATGACTTGATAGCCGTGGATGGTACTTCTAAAGTGGCTACTTTTAAAGTAACAGATGCCAATGGCATTACAACTGAAGTACAAAAGAAATTTGACGTTATACATGTAACACCACCTCAGAGTGCACCTGATTATTTTAGTCAATCATCATTAGCAGATGTGAAAGGCTGGTTTGATGCTGATAAATACACGTTACAGCACGTTCGTTATAAAAATGTATTCGGTCTGGGTGATATTTTAAATACTCCCAATGCAAAAACCGGAGCAGCTATACGTAAGCAAACACCGGTACTTGTGAAAAATGTATTGGCATTTATGAATAAGCAACCGTTGCAGGCAAAGTACAATGGTTACGGCAGTTGCCCGCTGGTGGTAGGTTATGGTAAGTTAATATTAGCTGAGTTTGGATATGATAACAAGGTGATGGAAACGTTTCCGTTTGACCAGAGTAAACCCAGCCGGCTCATGTATCTGCTCAAACGTTATGTATTGCCGTGGCTTTACTGGCACAAGATTGTGAAGGGGCAGATGTAATTTTTTATTTAAGGATGATGTGCATTACGGCTGTAGTTTATGGGTATCCTAAATGAGTAATGGTTTTTTTTTGTTTTACAAATAATGCACACGTTTAGGTAAAACGTTATTTACTTTATCCTGCATTTTTATTTGCCTTTACCTTTGTACCCGTTATGACAAATGATTCTCTCCCTTCGCATAAAGCCGTGAGCAACTGGCTCATGTTCGGCGTATTTATGTTGATTGTACAAATTCTGCTGGGCGGCATCACCCGTTTAACGGGCAGCGGACTCAGTATTACGGAATGGGATGTGGTTACGGGTACTTTACCACCACTTAATGAAACAACATGGTTAGCTGAGTTTGACAAGTACAAAGCCACACCTCAGTTCAAACTCCTTAATACTGATTTTACACTCAGGGATTTTAAGTTTATTTTCTTTTGGGAATGGTTTCATCGTTTGTGGGCACGGCTTATGGGAATGGTTTTTGCCATAGGTTTTGTTTATTTTTTAAGTAAGCGTTACTTCAAAAAAGAAATGGTAACACCGCTCATTGTTCTTTTCATTCTTGGCGCACTGCAGGGAGCAGTGGGATGGATTATGGTAGCCAGTGGTTTAGTGGGAGATGCAGTATATGTAAAACCTACACGTCTTGCATTGCATTTTATTTTAGCTATGGGTTTGTTGTGTTATACATTTTGGTTTGCATTGCAGCTGAAGATTGATAAAAAGCAGATTACTGTAAATAAATCTCTTCATCAGTTTACATTGGCATTAACGGCTTTACTCATCATTCAATTGTTGTTTGGCGCTTTAATGGCAGGGCATAAAGCTGCAACAGCGGCACCTACTTGGCCAATGATTAATAATTCCTGGATACCGGGTGCATTGTTCAAAGAAACTCCTTTGCTGCTTAATTTCATAGAAAACAAAATCACCATTCATTTCTTTCACAGAAATATTGCTTACCTGTTTACATTGCTGATAATTATCTGGTATTACAGAGCAGCCGGCGTAAAAGGCTCTGCTATATTTAGTGCTACAAAGTTTATTCCGCTGTTTATTACATTTATACAGGTGGTGCTGGGTATTTTATCTGTACTTACTGCGCCCGGCATTGTTCCAAATAAATGGGCTGAGTTTGAATGGATGGCACAACTGCATCAGCTCACAGGAATGTGTTTGCTGCTGAGCTTAATATGGGTGCTGTATTTGGTAAGAAGGAAATAATGTACAGAAGCAGATGCGATTTGTATAAAGAAGAATTTTTTAAGCGTCCACAATTTTTTTACCGAAAGGCATTAATGAAATTTCAATCAACTTAAAGTGTTGTTTGGCCCATGGTATTCCAATAATTGTGATGTAAAGTAATGCACCCATAATGATGTGGTTGAGCGTTACTGCTATTCCACCTGCTATAATCCAGATGATATTTGCAAGTATGGATAAACATCCGTTGCCGGATGATGCAGTAACTACTTTTTTACCAAACGGCCACAATACTAAGCCCGCCAGTTTAAAACATTGCAATCCAAATGGGATACCTATAATAGTGATGCATAAAATGATACCTCCAAAAAAATAGCATAGGGCGGCAATGAAGCCACCAAAAATTAACCAAATAAGATTTCCAAAAAAATTCATGTTTAACTTAGTTAGAAATTTTTTGATAATGCCGCTGTTAATTTACGCCGGGACATTTATAGGATGAAAAGCTAAAAGTAATACCAATAGTAGCCATTACATATTGATCTTTCTGCTTGCTGAAACCCCGTTGATTGCCCTGAACGCCAATGGGTATTCCGGTTTCATAGCTTCTGTCTTGTAAAAATGAAGCCGGAGATCCGGGCTTAAATGCAGCGATACCGGCATATGTGGTAGATACATCATCAATATAATCTGAAGTTGTAAAACGATGTGCAACTTCTAAGTTGAGATTCATTCGGTCAGTTAAAGCAAATTTTACACCTAAACCTACAGGAAATGCCAGCGCTGTTAATGAATAAGGCCGTCTGTCACTAAACGCAGCTGAGCCCTGCCCCTCAGTACCCAGTGGTTGAAGAAAATATTTTTCATTACCAAGAAATGCGTACGGATTAAAACCTACTACACCTGCACCAAATGTAACATAAGGTGTAAATCGCTCATTGGGATTAGTGGGGTTAAAGCGAAAGAAATTGAAATCACCCTGCACCATCAGCTCCCAGATATTGGTATTAAAGCTGAGGTTTCTACGGCGGCGAAATTCGTTTTTTGTTTCATACACATCGCTGTAGCCTAACTGAGCAAAATTACCTCCAATACGTATGGCCACATAATTATTGATTTGACGGCGAAAGAAAACACCTGCAGCTATTTTTGGGCGATTTAATCTGCTATTAGGGTTTAAATCTCCGAAATAGTGTGCGGTTCCCAATTGTACGCCAAACTCTCCTTCGTGCTTAAAACTTTCGTACTGTGCAAAACCTGCCTGTGCAATGAGCAGACAGGAATAAAAGAAGAGGTAAACCAATTTCATGTTCAGGAATTTCTTCTGCATAATGATATAACGCAAAGATGATGTTTTTCATTTGCCACCAGCTATATTTTTTATTAATTCCTTCTGTCTAAGCCCCACGAAAGTTTATTGCGCAGGGTTTGCAGAAAATTGTTTTCATTGAGGCGGAGTAAGCTTACTGTAAAGTCTTCTTTTTTAACGGCAACCTGCACATCTTTTTTAACAATCGCTTTTCTTGAATCTAACGTACATAAAAAGCTATCGGCCCTTCCTTCAATTTCAAAAGAAATAATATTATTGTCCGGTACTACTATTGGTCGCACATTTAAATTATGAGGTGCTACGGGTGTAATAACAAAACTACCACTGTCAGGAAATACAACCGGGCCGTTACAACTTAATGAATAGCCGGTGGAACCGGTAGGCGTAGCTACTATTAATCCATCAGCCCAATAGGTATTTAAAAATTCACCATTCAGATAGGCGTGAATTTTAATCATAGAAGAAGTGTCCAGTTTATGAATGGCAAATTCATTTAAGGCATAGGGTGTATCATGAAACATAGGAGTGTTGCTGTCACAATGTATCAGGGTACGTTCATCTTTTACAAACGTATGATTTACCAGTGATGCCACTGCTGAATCCAGTTCTTCACGGCCAATGCTTGCTAAAAATCCAAGCCGGCCAAAGTTTATACCCAGTAAAGGAATTTTTTGGTTTCTTACTAATGTAACTGTATCCAGTAAAGTGCCATCGCCTCCCAGGCTTATCATGCATTCAAATGCATCATTTAAATCAGTGGATGATTCAAAGAGTTCCGGTGTGGCAGTAAAGTGTATCTGATCTTTTATTTGCTCATACAAGCCGCGGAAAAAAACAGGTTTTATTGCGTTTTGATACAATTGATCCGTTAATCGTTGTATGTCTGCTTTTTGATCCTGCTCATAAACCCTGCTGTAAATTGCAACTTTCATGTAAGTTCTTTTTAATCGGTAGTTTTTGCAGGCTTTTAAAAATCCTTGCGTACATGTAAAAATAAACCCTTTTCGCCCAACTGATTAAAGGAATAATCAAAACGGGCAGTAAAGTCATAATAACTGATAATATCTAATCCGGCACCATAGGTATATAGAAATCTGTTATTGAGCATACCGGTAGTAAAGAAGGGCATATGAGAGCCGCCAATATTACCATATACTCTGCCTATTAAACGAAAGGGAATCTTTTTATACTTTTCGTTTTTAATAAAAAAAGTAGGCACATTTACACGAATCAGTTCTTGTGCCATCGAAGTGCGGAGCATACCTGCAAGCACTCCGTCAATTACGTAATACTCCAGTCCCTGCATATAAAAATCACCATAACCCATCATTGTTAAATTGTATGTGGGCTGGTTAAAAGGCAGTTTTACACTTCCAATTGAATAAAATGTAAGAAATGTTTTTTTACTTAATGGAACATATTTGCCCAGTTTACCATACAGCTGCCAGAGATTCATGCCTTCAAATCCCATTCCACGGTGCAGGAAATGTCCGTTAAATGCAATCCCTTTTGTAGGATATGCTATATTATCTAAATCATAATAACTGTAGGAGTATGAAACTTCGCCAAAAGATTGCTTTGTTTTATTATCAGTAAAGTAGGGAAGAAATCCTTTTGAAGTATTTCTGTTGATGATAAAAGGTATTGAATCTGAAATGCGTTCATTTACGAAATTAAAACGAAGATAATGCCGGTGATTAATTCCTTTTCTGTAGGTTATGCCTGCTTCAGCCCTGAAGGTAGAACGTACAAAATCGCTGATTTGATGATTGCTTGCAGGAAAAAATACCTGCTTGTTGCTGTCTGTTGCGAAATTTGTTTGGCGGTTGCTGGTATAGAATACACCAAACAAAAATCCCTTTTCTAATTTTTTATCAGCAAAAGGCTGCTCATAATAAAGAATCAGCTGCCTGTTATAGCCATTAATATATTTAAAATCCAGCCTGTCTCTTCTGCCGCTAACATTATCCCATTTAAATTTCAATCCGTAATTTACACGTTCTAAACTCGCATTCTGTTCTACAATCCATTGATTAACGTTACGGTCAACAATTTTAAAGTGCGGCGAGGGAAAAATATACCAGCGCTCTTTTACAACAAACTCTATTTCCAGTTCTTTTTCAGTGAGTTTTTGAATAACAGGATTTACTTCAAGAAAGAGTTGCGTATTTACTACATCCTGTCTGGCTTTTACAATGGCATCAAACAAATGTGCAGCGGAAATGTAAGAGCCTTCTTTAAAACTAATTTCACGAAGAATAATATAATCTTTGGTAACCTTATTGCCTTTTACTTTAATTCGTATAATTCGTATCTGGGCATCCTGCGGCAATACGTCAATGGTTTCTTTCATTTGCTGTCTGATGCTATCAAACGAAACACTTGCCTGACCATTTAAGTCCTGCGCCACAACAAAAACTAACAGAAAAATTAACAGATATGAAATCCAGGTTTTCATCATAAAAAAAATCAATCGCACAACGAACATTAAATTTACTCAGAAATTGGCAAAATAGAACAACTGCAGTTAAATGTTGAGATAATTCATTAAATGATCAAAATTGAGACGAAGCTCTTCTTCGGAAAGGTTTTCACCAAAGTATTGAACAACGTTGTATTCATACCGTTCCAGCGAAGCCAGAATATCATGCAAATCATTTTTATTGATTTTCATCGCTACCATTAACTCTCCGTTGGAGGCATCAGTCCATGTATTGAGATGTATAATGCGGGCATCATTTGATTCCACAATGCGCCCGAGTTCAGAAATGGTGAAATTGTTTGGGGCCATTTGTAAAATAATTACACCACCCGGTTCTGCTGCTGCATTGTAATGCGCTGCTGCATTCAATAAGTCAACGGCGGTAATAACCCCTAAATACTCGCCATCTTCTTTTACAACCGGTAGCAAGCTCAGGCGGTGCTGGTGCATTTTTTTTAAAGGTGCCAGAAAAAAATCTCCTGACTGTACGGTTATGTGTTGTGCACTATTTAATAAAGATTCAATACGTGTTTTTTCATCAGCATTCAGTAAATCATTTTCATGCAACAAACCTGCATTTTTTTGATTAATAACCACGGGAAGTTCGGCTACATGAAACTCATGCATCAGTTCCAAAGCTTGCTGAACAGTATCAGTACTTTTTAAATACGGTATTTCGTTTTTTATGAGTTCAGCAGCTGTCATAGTGAAGATGGGTTTTTAAGGTTTAAACGGGTACCGGCCTGCTTAATTTTGTAAGAAACCCATGCAGTATTTCGTTAAACTCCTGCGGCCGTTCCATCATTGGGGCGTGGCCACACAAATTAATGAAATGCAATTCTGAATTGGGTATAAGCCGGTTAAATTCTTTTCCTACAAATGGAGGTGTAATGGTATCATTATTTCCCCATATCAATAACGTTGGAACTTTTATTTCATTGAGTTCTTCACCCAGATTATTTCTGATAGCGCTTTTTGCAAGTGCAATAATCTTAATTACTTTGGTACGTTGGTTTACTATCTCATATACTTCATCTACCAGTTCTTTGGTAGCGGTGGCAGGATCGTAAAAGGTTAACTCAGTTTTTCGTTTGATATAATCATAATCTCCACGTTTGGGATAGGTATCGCCCATGCCATTTTCAAACAAACCGCTACTGCCGGTAAGTATCAGTGATTTAATACGCTGCTGATGCTTAAGTGTGTGTACCAATGCAACATGACCTCCTAAAGAGTTGCCCAGCAAATGAATGGTGTTGTATCCTTTTGCTTCAATAAAACGATGTACAAATTTTTCAAGACCGCCTACAGTAGTATGCAATAAATCCAGCTCAAACAGGGGAAGTATAGGCACCACTACGGTATTGTGCTTTTTGAAATATTCAATAAGATCTTTAAAATTACTGAGCGCACCAAAAAGCCCATGCAGAAGTATAAGCGGTTCGCCACTTCCCTCTTCAATGTAACGGAATTTATCGAGATGTTTAATTTCGTAGTTCATGGAGCTTTGATAAGCAATTGTTGTTTGCTAAAGTAGTTGTTTTGTTTCAAATGTGCGAATAAAATTCATTGAAAACAAACGCAAAAAAACAGTTTCAAATGTAACGGAATGCTTTTACAAACTATCGAATTGTCTATACAGCGGAAATTTGTTTGTTTACCGATTCAAAGAAATTACTTAACTGTTCAAATAAATCTCTAAACACCGGAATAATAATTCCTATTTTTTCAATAACCACGGGTGCCCATGGTTTAATATAGGGCCATGTTACAGATTGTGATAAAGAACTGTCTGCAAAAAGATGCAGCTGCTGTGCATAAAATATAAACACGCTTAAAATGATCATATATAACACACCAAAAAAGAAGATGCCCAGTAATTTATTAAGCCAACCCATGAAAACCAGTTTTACAGCACTTTCTAAAAATTTTGCCCCCATACGTACCAGCAGTATTACGGCAATGAATACCAGCAAAAAACTCAGGAATGGAAGCCATTTAACACCTATATTGGTAGAAGTACCCAGCCATACTGCTACTGATGCACTCAGCTTTAAGGCTGCTGCAATGCCTGCAATAAAGGCTAGCACAGAAAATACAGCTATAATAAATCCTTTTTGAAAGCCTTTAATAATGGCAGTAACCAGAGCAACAGCAGCGATTATGTCAATAATCATTAAGAAATTATTTAAGCAGTTCTTTTACTACTGCACTAATAGCTTTGCCATCAGCTTTACCTGCCAGTTGTTTGGTAGCTGCACCCATTACTTTACCCATATCAGCAGGGGAAGATGCACCGGTATCAATTATAATTTTTTGGATTGCCAGTTGTAAATCCTCCGGGCTTAGGGGTTGTGGTAAAAATTTTTCAATAATTTTTATTTCCTCTTCTTCTTTCTGTGCAAGATCTGTACGGTTTTGCTGCTTAAATATTTCGAGAGAATCTTTTCGCTGCTTAACCATTTTTTGCAGGGCCTTTAATTCCGCATCTTCGGTAACTTCTTCGCCGGAAGTTTTAAGCAGCAGCAGGGCTGCTTTAATGGCACGCAGCCCACGCAGTGCCGCTTCATCTTTAGCTTTCATGGCTTCTTTCATTTCCGCCATAATGTTTGTTTCTAAGCTCATAGTAAATAAGTTTAATGATTGTGCTTAAGTTGGTCTGCTTTGAATTTTTTCATCATTGATCCGGCAAATTCTTTCATGTCTGCAGCAATTTCTGCATTGCCTGTGGCACGTTGAAAAGTATCTGCCATGGTCATGAGGGTTTGATAATGAAATTCAACCATTTCATCTACCATCATCTGTTTTGTCCAGAGGTCAATACGTAAAGCGCTTTTATCAGCCCCATCCCAAAATGAAACCATCATAGCTTTTGCTTTTTGATCCATGTCTGCTGTACTGTCTGATGCTTTCCATGAAATTTCTTCGGGTACACGGCTCTCATCCAGCATTACATCAATAGAAATTGTACTCTTATGTGTCATATTTAAAATTGAAGAGCAAAGGTAGGATGGTGAAGGCAATTTAATTACATGCCTGTTAATGAACTCTTTCCTATGCCATTTTGGTGTGGTGGGTACACAAACTAATGATTCAAAAAAGAAAAGAACGTTGAAATTATTTTCTCTGAGTGATTGAAATCAGAAGGTACGGAGGCTTTATTTATAACTTTATTTCTATACGTTTCATCTTTGTAAAGCAACATTAGTTTTTGTGCAATATCATCCGCATCCATTTCATTTGCATATACATACATCTCCGGCTGTTGTTCATAAGATGGAGGCTGCAGCAGTAACACCGGAATATTACAGCATTGTATTTCACCATTTGAAACAAAAGAATCATCCTGTGCATACTGAATAACTGTATAGGAAGCAGCAGTAATAACTGATAAATCTGCCGCATTTGTTTTTTCGATACATATAACATCATTTTTATATTTATATGTATTTAACAGTACCACGAGTTCCTTCGTTTTTTTTAAATTTAAAACAAGTTTCATTCCGGATTGCAGATGTTTTTTAAACATGGAAAAAGCTCTTAGTAACTGAACAATTTTTGGTAATGAACCTGCGGCGCTGTTCAAAATAAAAAAATGGGAACCACCGCACATAGTATTACGAACCTCACCGGTAACTTCATCATTAAGCGGTTTAAATTCGTTTCTTGGAATTGCAGGCAATACTTTTATTTGCTCCCCGCTCACCTTGAGTTTTGCCATTAATGATTGCTTTAATTCAAATGAAGTTGCGAGAATATACTGGAAATGTTTTAATTGCACCTGTTTTGTGGTGTGCAACTGTTCATTTGAATGCAATAAAAAATAATTAAAGTGCTTCTGTATAAAAATAAAAGGGCTGATTATATACTGTGGATGGAGCCTCGAAATTTTTTTAGAAAGTTTTCTGCGTTGATAATACCTTACAAGTGATGATTGCCTGTGCATCAGTACGCATTCAATAACCGTTAAATTATTTAAAGCACCTGATTTAATTTGATTTGAATTTGCAATAAACACCCAATCAACCTGTGGATAGTATTTTATTAACTGGTTACAGAAAAAAACAGAAAAAAGAACCGGCCTTTTTTGGTTAAAATCTTCAACTGAAATATCAATAACAACACGCATACTCAAAAAAAATACAAATGTAAGCGCATTACACAGGATAATACGGTATTACAGTAGTGCTACGTATCGTATATTCAGTATTCATCCGTTGTTTTTCCTAAGCATAAAATCATGCAGTGCAAGGTTGTATTTTTTAAAAAGATAATGTAGTTTTATAGTAGAATAAGAACCGAAAGATGAATGCCTATAGTTGGTTTAAGTAAATACACTTACTTAATAAAAATTGAATTTTTCCCGGATAAATAAAAAAAATACCACATCAGCAAGTTTGGAATAATAATTGTTGGTATACGTAATCGAAATCAGGGAGGCGTTTTTCTTTCTTAAATTATTGAAAATCAGGGATAAAAATATTATCCGGGCGGCACTTACTTAAATAAGCGCCTGGTGTACGATGATGGTTTTACAATGTGGATTTTGGGTAAACGACCCCGCTTTCCAGCGGGGTCTTCTGTTTCTAAGGGTTTTCTCCCATTTTTTATTTTCATTTTTCGTTTTATGTTTGAACAGAGATATTAATCCATAATCCGTTCAAAAAACCAGAAACTATGAAGACGATTTTATCTTTATTTATTTTTAGTCTATGCACTACAATTTCTTTTGCACAGGAAGATTTCAAATTTACTTCCGGAAAAGATAAGCACGACACTAAACCTCAGCTTTTTAAGAACCTTTCTCCAAAATTTGCTTTAAAAAACGACTTTGTTTACAACATGTTCAGTTTTAAAAATGATGAGCAGGTAACTATTACAGTAACAGAGGGTTTTGTTTTTAATGGAAAAGTTATTTCAAAAACCACGGAAAGCAACGGACTAGAAATTATTACCATTGAAAGCAATCAAAAAAAGGGATTGGTATTATCACTTTCAAAATTTACCAAAGCTGATGGTACTGTAGATTATATGGGTGTTATTACCAGCCGTGAGTTTAGTGATATGCTAATGCTTGAAAAAGATATCGTTACCGGACATTATCAATGGACCCGTAAAAATTTATCTCAAATGATAGCCGATTAGCTTTTTTTATCCGTATACCCTGAAGAAATATAACCTTAAAACCAAAAACTAAAATCCATTCTCATGAAACGCTTTATCTCGGCTTTGTGTCTGAGTGTACTGCTTTTCTCAGTTATTAAAGTACAAGCACAGGTACCTAAGCTTAACAGTTTTCCTGCAGCAACCGCCACCATCTTCCTTGATTTTGACGGACAAACAGTGAGTTCACCATTTTGGACCGCTACTCCGTTTTATGCAACGCCTGCTAACTTAACAAATGATCAAATTACAAAAGTTTTTAACCAGGTTGCAGAGGATTTCAGACCATTTAATCTCAATATCACAACTGACTCAACAGTTTTTTTTGCTGCGCCTGCCGGAAGAAGACAACGAATTATAATTACAGAGTACAGCCAGTGGTATGGCAATGCAGGAGGCGTAGCGTATAACCCATCATTCCGGTGGACTCAGGATGTACCCGGCTTTGTATTTTCTAACCTACTCCGGATTTACTATCCTGCCATTCTGGAAAAAGCGATAGCCGAAGCTGCATCTCATGAAACGGGTCATACTCTTGGCCTTGATCATCAGAAAGTTTATAACAGTAGTTGTGGGTTAGTTACTGAATACAATCCGGGAGTAGGAAGTGGTGAAATAGGCTGGGCACCTATTATGGGAAACAGCTATCGCCGCAACCTCAGCTTATGGCATAATGGTACTGCTTTAAGTTGTGCAAGTGGACAGGATGATTTAAGTATAATTGCCGGTAATACCGGTGTTGGGTACCGTACAGATGATGTGGGTAATACAAGGTCACAGGCTGCAGCTATTCAATTTAGCGGGTCGGCTTACAGCACCTCAGGATATATCAATTCTACAAATGACATTGATATGTTTCGTTTAAATCTCTCTGACAGAGGACGATTAACGGTTAACGCTGTTCCTTATAATGTTTCGAGTGGTTTTGAATCGGCCAATATTGATATTCAGGTAGAGCTCACTACTCAAAATGGCACCGTTATCAGAGTGTTTAATCCTACTTCATCGGTTCAGGCTGTAGCAGATACTACATTAGATGCAGGTACTTATTTTTTACGGGTGTCAAATGTGGGAAATGTCAATACAACAAATTATGGAATGCTGGGTAACTATACAATAAGTGGCAGTTTTCAATCAGGAAACATACTGCCTGTTTATGATTTGAATTTGAGCGCACGAATTGATAATGAAAAACATCAACTGGACTGGAACATAATAGCTGATGAACCAATAGAAAACATAAGAATTGAAGTATCGGTTGACGGTAAAACTTTTACATCCCTTCAGGATATAAATGGCAGTTTGCGCAAGTTTGTATACCAGCCATTTGAAAAGTCAACACTTTACTATCGCCTTCATGTAATTACTGCGTCTCAATTAAAATATTATTCAAATATTGTGAGCCTGCGTGCTGTAAATGGACGTAAAAAATACAATATCACTACAAATTTCATTAACAGCAGCAGTATAGTAGTTAACAGCAATGGCAATTACAACTGGAGATTGATTGGAATTAATGGCCATGTTTACAGCAGCGGTAGGCTTAACAACGGTGCAAACCGTATTGAAGCAGATGCCCTCACCAGTGGCATGTATCTGCTGCAGGTGATTGATGGCACTGAAATAAGCACTGAAAAACTCATTAAGAAATAAACAGTTGTTTTTTGCTTACCTGTTCTTATAATCAAGCTGCCCTGAAAGGGGCAGTTCTTTTTTACATATAGGTTGCTTACATTTGCTTTTTACACGTATGGAATATAATACTACAAGAAATCATTTGAG
>CAYPBV010000017.1:38154-38551 GCA_964409025.1 uncultured Chitinophagaceae bacterium
TATCTTAACCATTGAAGACAGAGAAAAACGCCAGGAGCAGGCACATGTAGTGATTGAACTCATGGGTTTTTTAAATCCCCATTTAAAAAATGTTGAAGATTTCCGTCATAAGTTATGGGATCATTTGTTTTTAATATCTGATTTTAAACTGGATGTGGATAGTCCCTATCCCATCCCCACTAGAGAAACACTAAAAGCAAAACCCGAACGCCTGCATTACCCCAAACGTTATCCACGGTATAATCACCTGGGTAAAAATATTGAACTCATTATTAAGAAAGCCTTAAGCGAAGAAAACCCTGAAAAAAAACAAGGCTTTGCCAACGCTATTGCTTACTACATGAAACTTTCTTATAACAACTGGCATAAAGAAAATGTACAGGACGATGCTATACAA
>CAYPBV010000018.1:0-29891 GCA_964409025.1 uncultured Chitinophagaceae bacterium
CTGCAATGGCGTATGCCGTTTTTAATAAGCGCCACCGTTCTATTGTTAGTCTTGTTCATCAGCTCGGTTGTAGATTTTACAGTTGGTTTTGCATTGCTCACGCTGCTGAAACTAGCAGGTGTAATTATTACCGGCTTACTGCTTTGGTATGAAATAGATAAAACCAATCCTTTTTTGCAAAAAGTATGCAGCGGCAGTAAAGCCACTAATTGCAATGCCATCTTACAATCTAAGGCGGCCAAACTGTTTGGGGTACTCAGCTGGAGTGAAATTGGGTTCTTTTATTTTGCTGGTGGGTTACTTGCTGTTACCCTGACGAAGGAAGGGCCTGCCCAATTACTTGCATGGTTGAATCTATTGGCGCTCCCTTACACCCTTTTCTCCATTTACTACCAATGGCGCATTGCCAAACAATGGTGCCCGCTTTGCCTCGCTGTACAGGCATTGCTCCTAACAGAAGCCGTTTTGTTTTTAAATACAGGCATGCATCAATCATTACCAACTGCATTTACGGCTTACAGTATTTTTACGGCTTGCTTTTTAGCTCCTGTAATTCTTTGGTTTTTTCTAAAACCTTATTTGTTGAAGGCAAAGGAAGGAATGGAATATAAAAACCGTTTCTTTCGTATGAAAAAAGACCCCCGCATTTTTGAAGCCCTGCTGGCAAAGCAAAAGAAAGTAACAGTGAGTGCAGAAGGTTTGGGTATAATATTGGGTAACCCGAATGCTGCCAATACCATTATAAAAGTATGCAACCCTTACTGCGGACCCTGCTCCAAAGCACACCCTGAAATACATGAATTGTTGCATGCTAATGATGATTTAAAAGTGCAGATATTATTTACAGCTACCGCAGAGGAATCTGACCCAGGTAGCAAACCTGTAAAACATATGTTGGCAATTGCTGAAAAGCAAAACTCAGAATTAACTGAGAAGGCGCTTGATGATTGGTATTTACCTGAAGATAAGTATTACGAAGTTTTTGCTGCCAAGTATCCTATGAATGGCGAATTAAAAAAACAGGATCAAAAAATAAAAGAGATGAACGAATGGTGTGATGAAATGAAAATTTTGGTTACACCTACTTTCTTTCTAAATGGATATCAACTGCCAGAAAGTTATACAGTAAATGATATAAAATATTTTCTCTCACCATAGCCTTTGAGAGAAATGCACCAAAGGCTATTGGTATTAGTTGCAAATAATACTATGGTGCGGCCGCTACTGCGTTCACGGGCTAAAACGAGAAGCAAAACATTTTTACTTGTCTTAAAACTTAAAGAAATGAAAAAGTTTCAAAACTTAGGAACTGCGTTAAGCAGAGAACAATCAAAAAAAATTAAAGGTGGTGATGAATGTTTGGACTGTGGCGGTGGAGGTAGCGGAACTTTTTGCTCTGAAGGAAGTAGTTGTACATATTATGAGTCAGGAACTGGTAATGTGACTGGAACATGTGTAAAAAACAGCAACCATGACTGTGTGTGTCGAGCTGATCGTTCAAGCGTTGTTTGGGCTGCCTGTCAAAATGGTTAAACTTTACTGGTTGTCAACACTGTTGACAACCAGTATTTTATAATTTATAGTAATAACATGAGGATATTATTTGTTTTTTTGTTTGGTTTTCAGCCTATTTTTTCTTTTGCGGGGTACCCCTTTAAACTCAGTGGCACTGTTCCTGCATATTTAAATGGACAAACATTAGAACTAGTTATTAGTGATTCGTACTCTGAGAATAAGTATTCAATAAAAAAAAGAATGGTAATTCAGAATGGGAGATTCTTTTTTACCGGTGAAATTAATAAGCCGTGTGAAGATGCTTCTCTTTTTATACGGAATACTAATTGCTTATTTCAGTTTGTACTCGATAGCGGAATAAATCTTATAAGATTTTTACCTCCCCAAGTTAATTCGAAATTATATAAAAATAAATTTTCAAACGCTGTAGTGAACCAGACAAAATCAGCCAAAGTAAAAAAAGCAATTGATAGCACAGTTAACTTTTACTACCAATCTTATGGTAAGCCTTCGAAAGAGTATAAACATATTATTGTTCTTGACGTCAATAAAAAAGAACAACTATTTGATTCAGAACTTAATATACTGCAGCAGTATTCTGATTCTTACTATAGCTTAATTCACTTGTATAAAGCCAGTCTTCAATTATCTGTGGATATTAGTAAGTTATTTAAAGTATATGAGAATTTTGATATTGAACTTAAGAATTCAAATCTTGGGGTCGAGTTGTTTGATAATTTGTTAAAAACAAAAAGTATTCAAATTGGACAGAGAATTCCAGTTATTGAAATTAAGGATACTACTGAGGTGTCAATTACAAACCGAGTAATGTATGGTAGAATATATTTATTGGCTTTTGGTGCAACATGGTGTAAGCCATGTATTGATAATTTTAAACATTTGAAAGAGTTATATGCAAAGTATAATAATTATGGATTTGAGATATTATATGTTAGCATTGACTCAAATATTGTAAAATGGAAGAATTTAATCAAGAATAATGATTTGCGATGGTTAAATACTTATGAAGGATATACTTGGTCTCAAAGTAAAATTGTAAAACAGTTTAATTTAAGGGCAATACCTTTTTATTTGCTTGTTAATAAGGAAGGGTATATAGTCTATAATATTTTTGAAGTTAAAGATTTTGATTTATTGCAATTAGAAATGTATATTAAATCTGCTCTGTAAAATTCGTTTTGCTTATTAAAATAATTTGAATTTAGTATAGAGGTATGCGAAAATCATATTTTTTTTTGCAAAGGCAGAATGATTCCATGGACTGCGGCCCCACCTGTCTCGCCATGGTGTGCAAGCATTATAAGAAAAACATCTCCATACAAACTCTAAGAGATAAAACACAAATAGGCAAAGAAGGCGTAAATCTTTTGGGTATCAGTGAAGCAGCAGAAAGTATTGGTTTTCGTACAAGTTCTGTGCGTATAGCATATGAGGAATTGTATAAAGATGCTTTACTGCCCGCAATCCTCCACTGGGATCAAAATCATTTTGTAGTAGCGATTCCTCAAAAAACAAAAGGAAAAAAATTTACTGTAGCTGACCCAGCCAAAGGCATTATCACTTACACCAAAGATGAATTTTTGCAACACTGGATAAGTAATAAAACTGAGGGTAAAGAAGAAGGGATCGCTTTACTTTTAGAGCCCACACCAGCTTTTTACAGCTATGAAGAAGAACAAATTGCCGATAATGACGGAAAAGCAAAACTCGGGTTCAATACCATCTTCAGTTACATAACACCATATAAAAAATTAATTGTACAGTTATTTTTAGGCTTGGGCGTTGCAAGCATATTGCAATTGATTCTTCCCTTTTTAACACAAAGCGTAGTAGATGTGGGTGTAAACACTGGCAATATTCATTTTGTTTATATCGTACTGCTAGCACAAATAGCTTTATTTGCCGGTCGCTTAGTAGTTGAGTTTGTACGCAGTTGGATATTACTCCACATCAGTACCCGAATTAATATTTCAATCCTCACTGATTTTCTCATCAAACTCATGAAACTGCCCGTTTCTTTTTTTGACAGTAAGAAAACAGGCGATGTGCTGCAGCGTATGAATGATCACAGCCGTATTGAGACTTTTCTCACCGGCTCCTCACTCAATGTGTTGTTTTCATTAGTAAACCTGCTCATTTTTTCTGTAGTGCTGGCTGTTTATAATACCTACATCTTTATAGTATTTGTAACAGCAAGTATTTTGTATGCTTTATGGGTTATTCTTTTTCTTAAAAAAAGGAAGGAACTAGATTATAAACGTTTTGAAGTTGCGGCACAAGAGCAAAGTGCTACGATTCAACTCATACAGGGCATGCAGGAAATAAAGCTCAGCGGCGCAGAGCAACCTATGCGCTGGAACTGGGAGCGGCTGCAGGCCAAACTGTTCAAATTCTCAATGAAAGGCTTATCCCTTAACCAGTGGCAGCAGGCAGGAGCATTTTTTATTAATGAAGGGAAAAATATTATCATCACCTTTCTTTCAGCCAAAGCCGTGATTGACGGACAAATGACACTGGGTAGTATGCTGGCGGTGCAATACATTATTGGTCAGCTCAACAGCCCTGTGGAGCAAATGATTGGCTTTGTACAAAGCTGGCAAAACGCAAAAATCAGTATGGACAGGCTTAATGAAATTCATACACTTGAAGATGAAGAACCTGCATACAAACAATTATTGAGAGAATTGCCGTTTGCTTTTCAAAGGCAGTTGGTGGGTGGAGGCCCCTCCCAAACCCTCCCCCGAGTGGATGGCTTCGCTGCCGCACAAGGCTTGCTTGTTGAAAAGTATGATAACTGTTCATCTTCCAAAATTTATAATGTTGAAAGTAACACTGTGACTTTGAAAAGCAGGGGTATTGCGGAAGAAACTCCTCCTCTCGGGGGAGGCCGGGAGGGGCTATCTCTTCATTCTCTTTCTTTCACCTATCCCGGTGCCGGTAATGAACCTGTATTACAAAACATCAATCTTCAAATACCTAAAGGAAAAACAACTGCTATTGTGGGCACCAGCGGAAGTGGCAAAACAACCCTGCTCAAATTGTTGTTGAAATTTTATGAACCGCAAAAAGGTGAAATCAAATTGGGCAATACACCACTCATGCACATTAGCCATAAAACATGGAGAGCGCATTGCGGTGTAGTGATGCAGGAGAGTTTTATTTTTTCTGATACGATTGCACGAAATATTGCTGTGGGTGCAGAAAAAATTGACATGAGTCGTTTATGGCATTCCGTACATGTTGCAAACTGTAAAGAGTTTATTGAAAGTTTACCACTTGGCTTTAATACTAAAATTGGAGCAGAGGGAACAGGTATAAGCATGGGACAAAAGCAACGGATACTCATAGCACGCTCTGTTTATCGTGACCCGGATTTTATCTTCTTTGATGAAGCTACTAACAGTTTAGATGCCAACAATGAAAGTGTGATTATTGAAAATCTCAACTCCTTTTTTAAAGGAAGAACGGTTGTGATTGTAGCACACCGTTTAAGTACCGTAAAGCATGCTGATCAAATAGTGGTATTAAATAAAGGTGTGATTAGTGAACGGGGAACACATCAGGAATTAGTAAATCTAAAAGGCGAATACTACACGCTTGTAAAAAATCAACTGGAACTCGGAGCTTAAAGCCCCTCTAAATCTCTCCGCCAATTGGCGGAAGACTTCTCAGCGGCACAAAGCCAGCTTGTTTCAGAGAATAATAAAATACTCACAACTTTTTTATGAATAATCGAACAGATAATAATCTATATAGCACTTCGCAAAGCGAGGCAGAGGCGCAGATAGCCTCCTCCTTGGGAGGAGGTCGGGAGGAGGCTTCTTTAATCAGTGCGGAGGTTCAGGAAATCATCAGCTATCGTCCACATTGGATTATACGGAGAGGTAATTTATTTTTCTTTCTAATTTTGATTGGAATCCTTTTTGGTTCATGGTTAATCAAGTATCCTGATATGGTAAAGGGTAGTTTGCGTATTTCGGCTGTTGACGGCCCTAAATCTGTAGTCGCAAAAACAGAAGGTAATCTGGTGAAATTATTGGTCAAAAACGAAGCGGAAGTAAAAGAAGGAGAAGCATTGGCATATCTGCAAAGCACAGGTGCACATAACGAAGTGCTGCAACTTAAAAACTGGATACATCAAGTTGAGCATCCTGTAAGTAACGAAAGCATTGAAGTGCTGTTAAATTATCCGATTCCCGTTTTGAATAATCTTGGAGAGCTACAGCCCGACTATGAAACATTTCGATTGCAGTTAAAGGAAACTATGCAATTATTGCAAAGTGGTTATTATGTTCAGAAGAAACAAACACTGCTGAAAGACATTACTTACCAACAGCAGTTAAAAGCCAATCTTGCCAAGCAAAATGAGTTGCTCAAAAAAGAATTTGACGTACAGAGTGTTGATTATAATGCCAAAGATGGTTTAGCAAAAGAAAAAGTAATTGCACCTCTTGAGCTGAATCAGGAAAAAGGAAGGATGCTGATAAAAGAACAAGGTTTAGAGCAAATGACGGCTCAGTTAATTAACAGCAATATTGCATCGCACAACAAACAAAAGGAGTTGCTGGAGCTTCAAAAATACGTGATGGATCAAAGGTTAAAATTTCAATCGGCATTGTTCAGCTTAAAGAGCAAAACATACGACTGGCTATTGCGGTTTATTGTAACAGCCCCTCAATCTGGTAAATTATTTTACACTTCCTTCATTACCGAAAATCAATTAGTAAGTGCAGGTTCTGAGTTGTTTTATGTGCAACCCGGTAAAAGTAATTATTTTGGGTTACTCACTGCCGGGCAAAACGGAATTGGTAAAATAGCAATCGGTCAGAATGTTATCATCAGAGTGCAGGGCTATCCCAGTGAGCAGTTTGGGTATTTGAAAGGTAAAGTAACCTATATCTCTAATCTTCCCAACCGAAATGATAGTTTTCTAATAAGAGTGGACTTGCCAAAAGATTTGATTACGAATCATCAATACAAATTACAATTCAGAAATAATTTGCTGGCTTCTGCAGAAGTTGTAACTAAGGAACGAAGATTGCTGGAACGGTTTACAGGGAAGATGTATGAAATGATGAGTAGATAAGTTTTACTCCCTTCTTAATTTTTTCAATAGGTTGTATTTTACAAGCTCAAAAATTTTGGAGATTTGAATTTGAGTGCACACATTTACATAAGCTATCTAAATATATATCTGGAGGTATAATATAAAACACGTTCAATAAAGTAATGATTAAGCATCTCATCCTGTTTCTTTTTATTTTATCAACAGAGGTTGCTACAGCGCAATTTCTTGAGCACGAAATAAAAACAATTAATAATACAATACCATCCGAAAGTATTTTTATACACTTTGATCGTGCCGTTTACACGCCGGGTGATACTATTTGGTTTAAAGCCTATATACGGCAGGGGGTTTTTCCTTCTGGAGCAAGCACTACCTTGTTTGTAGAGTTGTTTGATGCAAATGGTAAAGTGATAAAACGAAACATCCTTCCGGTTTTGTATTATTCTGCCCAAGGTTTTTTTGTTTTACCTGATAGCATACCTGCTTGCCTGATTGCCGTGAGGGCTTATACTCCCTTTATGGCTACAAACATTAAAAGTGGAGTATATCAGCATTTCTTGCCTGTAATTGCCGATCCGTCTGATGTAATAGTTCCAGTAAAAGAAAATAACAAAAAACCTTCAATAGAATTTTTTCCGCAAGGAGGTAATCTTATTGCTAATACAGAATGTTTATTGGCTTTTAAGGCTGTTGATGAAAATGGACAGCCTGTTTCTGTAACTGGATATATCAAAAATAATCAAGGTGATACCCTTGCAGATTTTAAAACGCAGTATGATGGTTTAGGAAGTTTTATTTTAAAAGCAAGTAATGAAGAATTAACAGCAGAGTGGTGGGTTAACCAACAACTAAAATATACAACTGTGTTACCTGCTCCTAAATCTACTGCTACAATTGCAATTGCTAAGACTGAAAAAGGTGATTATAAATTCAGAGTTGTGAGTAATCCTTATCTTGTTCCAGATAAAACAAACTATTACCTGTTGGTTTATTCAACGGGGACGGCATTGTTTGAAGCTGCAATTGATTTAAAACGCAGCACGGTTTCCACTGGTGTTATACTGTCAGATAGCCTGCCGGCAGGAGTCATTAATTTTATGCTGCTGGATGAAAAGAAAAATATTGTTGCGCAACGGTGTGTATATCATTTATTGCGCAATCAGATATCTAATATATTAATTTCTAAAACTCCAATGGGATTTGAGAAACGGCAGCTCAATACTATTGAATTGAGTATGCCTGATGAAGAATTCACAAATATGAGCATAGCAGTATATGATGCTGATTTGCCTGAAGACAGTTTGTTTTCCTCAAATATTCTTGAACGTTTTTTATTAAATGCTGAGTTTCCTAAAACAGTTAACGATACTGAAAATTACTTTACTAAAAGAGTAATAGATACTGACACATATATTGATTTGCTAATGCTAACGAATCAATGGAAAAATGCCTGGTCTAATACTTCCTTAACTGAGCAGGAAGCCGTTTTGCAAGAAGGTAAGTTTATTCAATTGAAAGGTAAAGTAACAGGATTAACGAATGAGGAATTAACAAAGGCCGGTAAACTCAATTTGTTATTTACGGCAGGTGATTCAATTGTGCAGTTACTGCCAGTAGATATTTTAGAGAATGGAAATTTTGTAATGGACAATCTTATTTTTTTTGATTCAGCCAAACTTTCGTTCTACTTTGACAGTAAACCTAAACGAACATTTGAAATTGAAATTGAACCTCCATTTACATTTGATAAAGAAATACCATCCTTTAAATATCCCGGGTATAATAAAGTCCTTCTTTCAAATACACAAATCAAAAAACAGTTAATAAGTTATAAAGAACAAAATAATCTATTACAAAAATCTCGCTATAGAGTACTAAACGAAATTGTCGTTACCGGCAGAAAAAAAACCAGAGAAGATATACTTGATGAAACTTATACAACCGGCCAGTTCCGAAACGACCGTGCTTTTCGTTTTGATATTATGAATGATCCTTTTTTTAATTCATATGTTGATATTGTATCTTACTTGCGTGGCAAAGTTCCTGGATTACAAATCTCACTTGGTTCTTTAGCAGGTGCAGATCTCCAGATTTCATGGAGAGCCCAGCCAACATTAGTTTATGTTGATGAGCAATATGTTTTTACCTCCAGCTTATTAAATATTCCTATTGATCAGATTGCTTATGTAAAAGTATTCCGGCCTGTTTTTTTTGGATTGAGGGTGGTAACTGAATTTGAAGCTAAAGCAGGCGTTGTAACCAATCCCTCAGCAAATGAAAGTGCAGGTAATATGAAGCCATCAGAGTTTTTTGGCTCGGGCGGTGCTATTGCTGTTTATACAAAACGTAATTATGCTGTTGAACAAAAGAAATCAGTTATACCTGTAACTGAAAAGAAAAGCTTTGGTTTTAAAGGATATACTTATACACCACAGTTTTTCAACCCCGATTATGAAATCGAATCTTTTGATAGTAGCTGGATTGACATTCGTAAAACACTTTATTGGAACCCGGTTGTTTTAACAGGTGGAGATATTAAAAAGTTTGCTTTTCAATTTTATAATAACGATTTATGTAAGGCTTTTAAGTTAGTAGTTCAGGGGATGCGTGCCGATGGAAAATTAGTGTGGTATGAGCAGGTGTACAAATGAGCCAAGTCTTGACTTGTTTGGCATAAGAAGAACATTCTGTCGATAGCTAGTATACATTTTAACTTAAATAATATATTTTCTCTCATAATAGCCTTTGAGAGAAAGCCCACAAGGCTATACTTGCAGTTGCAAATGCAGGTGTTGGGCATCCGCTACTGCGTTCACGGGCTAAACCGAGAAGCAATTATTATTTTATTTTTTAAATCATGCTAATGAAAGAATTTGAAAGTTTAGGCAGAAGCCTATCAAAAAATGAACAAAAAACAATTGTTGGCAGTAGAAGACAAACGCCAGATATCCATTCATGAGGTGGGTGTGCTGGCTGGACCTGTTGTGAACAATATGTTGCTGTTGAGTATTATTGTACAGATTGCGGCGTATCTGTATTATGTAAAGTAAATACTCCTCAACAGTAAAAAATTGTCAAACTGTGATTCTGTTAGTAACAGCAGAATCACAGTTTTTTATAAGTATATAATGTGATTTTTGCGTATTAACAGAATTATTATTGTTTAGCTTTTTTTCACTCTGTGTTCTCCTTAATCTTCCTCCCAAATAACAACTCCACCAGTACATTGTATAAAAAATGTACAATCATGGGTAACAGCAATCCATCGCTTACATACACCAGTGCATGAAAACCCAATGCAAAAGGAATGATTTGTAAAATCGCTTTTTGTCCCTGTGTACCATGACCAAATGCAAATATGATACTGCTGAGTAATGCTGCAACAATCCAACTATGCTCTGTAAGCTGCAACATCATTTGAAAGAGCACACCTCTGTATACATACTCTTCACAAAAAGCAGCTACAACGCAGGCCACAATCCACAGCACTCTGTCCAATGCCGTATCGGGTAACAAATGATGGAGTGTGCTCTCTTCTTTTTGCTTTGCATATTTCTGAGAAAGTCCGGCAACGGTTAATGCAATCGCCAGAAAACCTGCTGCAGCACCTACTGACAGTAAGGTAAACTTACTGGTGAGTACTATCGCTGTTTCATTAACCCGTGCTGCAAAAAAAGCCAATACTACCAATACAAACTGCAGCAGCATCGATTGCAGGTAAATAGGCGTTTTGGCCAGTTGTAAATCAGCTTCCTCTGCTTCTAATGCCTTGATGTTTTTATAACTCATCGCACTTAAAAAAGGAAGCCCTGCTGCTATGATCACAAAAAATAAAATACTCATGTAGGTTTGTTTGCCGAAAGATGAACAAGCTGCTCATGTAAAGCCATTACTTGAGGTATTACCAACTCCTGTTCATTATTATAAATGATAAAATCGCACAGCCGCATTTTGATGCGGTCTTCAATCTGGTTATGCATACGGTGTTTTACTGCTGCTGCTGTTACACCGTCACGGTCCATCACTCTTTTTATGCGTAATGTTTCCGGTGCGGTAACGCCTATTACATAATCCAATCCTGCAGCAGTGCCACTCTCAAACAACAATGCTGCTTCTTTAATTACATAAACCGCATGTTGCTGTGCAAACCACTGTTCAGCATCTGCGATGGTAGCAGGATGTACCATGCCATTAAGCCGCTCTAATTGTTCTTTACTGTTGAATACGATGGAGGAAAGATATTCTCTGTTCAACTTGTTATTGACGTAAGTTTCACTGCCAAATGCAGCTATCAGTTGTTGCTTCAGTTGGTCATCTTTATTCATCAAACGTTTGGCGGCATCATCAGCATAGTACACGGGGATACCCAGCACTTCAAATACTTTTGCAACCGTGCTTTTACCGCTGCCAATGCCTCCTGTGAGTCCGATTTTAAGCATACTTTATGAAAGCCGATAGCCGGTAGTCATTAGTCTTGAGTAAAGTACACACTACTATCGGCTACCGGCTAACTACTATCGGCTTGTATTATTTCTTATCAGCCACCGGTTTATTCAACTGTGTAGTCCAATCCATGCTGATGGATGACTTTTCAATTTTAATATAACTGCCGGGATTGATTTCGAGTGATAAGGTATTGTCTTCATTCACTTTGTTGATTGTACCGTGAATGCCGGCAATGGTTACCACTTTATCACCTTTCTGCAAATTGTCAATAAATGATTTTTGTTCTTTTGCTTTTTTTGCCTGCGGACGAATCATAAAAAACCAGAACACCACAATCATCAAACCTAAAAAAATCAATTGAATACTGCCGCCACCGCTCTTAGGGTCGCCCATTAATAAAATAAAATCCATCATAGTTTGTATTTGTTATTTTGATTTTGCGATTACTTCACCTTCAAATTTGAGTATGTATTCTTTTTGTGCAGTATTGCAACGCACGGTAATTGTTTTATTGGCTGCGCCGGGGCGGCCTTCGCTGTTAAATTCAGCTTTAATGACGCCTTCACCACCGGGAGCAATTGGTTCTTCCGGCTTGGAAGGAACGGTACAACCACAGCTTGCCTGTACTGATGCAATGATTAAAGGCTTTGTGCCTGTATTTTTAAAATGAAAATTCACCATCACTTTTTCACCCTCTGTAATTTTACCAAATTGCTGCACAGAGTCAGTCCATTGTATGCTCGTCCATGTGGTGCTGTCGCCCACAGCTTCATCTTTTTGTTGTTGCTCCATTTCTCTTTGCTGCTGTAGTTCCTGCTTGCTTAAGGTTGGGGCTTTGGGATTGGGTGGGTTACTGTCGCAAGCCGTTACAAGAGTGGCAATGCTTAAAGAAATAAATAAGTACTTCATAATAATTATAATTGCTTTCTGTTTTGCAAAAGTAAAGCCTGTGGCCTCACTTTGGTTTGTTAAAAGTAATTTTATGGAGTTTATTTTCTCTGATAAAATCTTTATGAATGCTGTCTAAAATACCATTTACAAAATGCCCGCTCTGTGGTGTGCTGTATTCTTTGGCCAGATCAATGTATTCATTAATCGTAACCTTGGGTGGTATAGTTTCAAAATACAGAAATTCACAAATGCCCATACGCATCAGTATCATATCCAGCAGGGCCGTACGTTCCGGATCCCAGTTTTGCAGTTTTGCTTTGATGTACTCATTGCACATCTCTTCTTTATCAATAACAGATAAGAGGAGATCCTTGGCGTATTTTAATTTTTCTTCGCTTATGAAATGCTGAAAATTATACGTGTGCGGTTTGTTGAGAAAGTTGAGCATGAGCAGGTTCATCATTTCACTGTCATCATCCCAATGCACATACAATTCTTCTATGTAACCTGTGAGTTCTTCATTAGGCAGCATCAAATCAGTAAAAATGAATTCAAGAATTGATTTTTCTTCTTTCTTATCCCTGAAAGCGTTACTGATATAGGTTTTATAAATCTCTGTTTCTGCAAGTTCGGTATACAGCTTACGAACCCAATCTGTATTCAACTGCAGTTCCGGTTTTAATTCTTTTACTGCTGATTGATAGGAGGGCAGTTCCAGTATACGCCACAACAGTTCATTGCCGGCAAGTTTTGTGTTTACATTTAAATCCTGTGCTGTGGGTAAATGTTTGGATGCACGCTGCCGGCTGTCTGTTTCAGCATACCGTGCAGTTTCAGTTAATAAGTGGGCGAGAAAGATAAAAAGCTGGCGGCCCTGGTCTAAGTGATTGTCAAGGACTTTAATGGCTTGTTCCCTGCTCAGACTGCCATCGGAGGCCGTACTGCTGTACAGCGTTTGCATCACCTTTATCCTGATATTTCTTCTGCTAATCATTTCTGAAAGAACTGTTTAAACGAGGCGCAAATATAATGAACCTTTGACTTACTTTTACGTTTTAGAATATTCAATTAATTAACCTACTGATTATGAGAAAACTCATATTTGCACTTTTTCTCTTAAGTGCGACAATTATTTTAGTGCAATGTCATTTGCCAGAACAAAAAAAAGAGCTTGCTTCAATTGAAAGCGAAGAGGAAACGGAAGGTGAAGATGGGATAGCCGAAGCTATGGAAATGGATGCCGAAATGACCCGTGATCCTAAGCTCGGCTTTAGTCCCACATACAAATTAGCAGAAGCGTACAACAAAATTTATACAGAGCGTAAGGCGGGGCGTTATGCACGCATCAATGCCCTTAGCTGGGTAGAACGTGGACCCAATAATAATACAATTGGACCAAGCAATGGAAATTTTCGTGGCCCCGGCCCGGGAATACCTGCAGTAAGCGGACGTATGAGAGGTCTTCTCGTTGACTTAAATGATCCAACTAATAAAACTATATGGGCTGCCAGTGTGAGTGGTGGGTTATGGAAAACGAATGATATTACAGCCAATCCTGCCAACTGGATATTGGTGAATGATTTTTTGGGAAATCTCGCTATTACCAGTATTTGCCAGGATCCGGTAAACAGAAATAATCTTTATTTCGCTACAGGTGAACGCAATAACAACATAGATGCTGTGCGGGGAGGTGGTATTTGGAAAAGTACTGATGGTGGTAATACCTGGAACTTACTTACCAATACCATTAGCTTCTGGAACATTTCCAAAATTGCTTGTGATGCGGCAGGAAATGTATACGTGGGCACCAATGGAAACAATCAGGGGTTACAACGCTCAACTAACGGAGGTACCAGCTGGACAAATATTACGCCCACTAATCCTGCAAACAGTAACCGCATTACAGAAATAAAAGTAAGCAGTACCGGAAGGATGCATGTAACCTTAAGTGGCACTACAGCTGCCGGCTCTTATTACACAGATAACCCCGCTACAGTAACTGCTGCTACCTGGACGGCACCTGTTACACCCATACCTTCATTAAACGCCAATTGTGAATTAACTGTAGTTGGCAATACATTATATGCGCTGCCTGAAGATGCCAATGCAAGAACTTCACAAATCTATAAATCTACTGACGGAGGTGCCAACTGGTTTACTACCGGCACAACGCCTCCCAGCCCGGCCGGAGAACCCACCATTAATAACGGACAAGCCTGGTATAATCTGGCCATTGGCGCTGACCCTGCCAACCCCGATAACTGTATAGCAGGTGGATTAAATTTTTACGGAACTACAGATGGCGGACAAACATGGACGCAAATCACCCGATGGGTGGGAACAGTATTAAATTATGTACATGCTGATCATCATGGGGTATTCTGGAATGGAACTCAGGTATTACTTTCAACAGATGGCGGTATATTTTATTCTAATAACAATGGAGCCAGTTTTGTGGACCGCAATGTAGGATTGCGTACACTTCAGTTTTATTCCTGTGCCCTGCATCCATTTAATAATTACTACCTGGGAGGTACGCAGGATAACGGAGCGCATTCTCTTACATCAACAGGACCTATAACCGGAAGTATTGAGGTGCATGGTGGCGATGGTGGTTTTACCCATATTGATGAAAATGAACCACAGTTTCAGTTCTCTGCTACAACCAGAAGTAACTACAGAAGAAGTACCAATAATGGTGTAAACTGGTCTTCCGTAATATCTTCAGGTGTGGGTCAATTCATTAATCCCACTGATTATGATGATATCAACAACCGCATGTACTGCAGTGGTAATGCCGGTACATTTGTGAGGTGGGATGATGCGCAAACAACAGCAAATCTTACCACCATTAATTTGCCCTCATCATTTTCAGTAAATACCATACGCAGTTTTAAAGTTTCTCCGTTTACGCCCAACCGTGTATTTATGGGCACCGGTGGTGGTGGTATATTAAGAGTTGACGAAGCAAATCTTGATTTGCCCAACTTTACACACATCAACAGTGGCTCCGGTATGCCGGGAGGTGTTATTTCCTGTGTTAATACCGGTACTACTGATAATAACTTAATTGCTACTTATTCTAATTACGGTGTTGCCAGTGTTTGGGTTAGTTCAAACGGTGGTACTAACTGGACAAATGTAGAAGGTAATCTTCCGGATATTCCTGTGCGCTGGGCTATGTTTTTTCCTGAAGATAACAGCAAGGCTATCCTTGCTACCGAAATGGGAATCTTTGAAACAACCAATCTGAATGGTGCTGCTACTGTATGGGTTCAAAATGGAAGTTTCCCCAGTGTAAAAACCAATATGCTGCAATACCGTGTAAGTGATGGTACTGTACTGGCCGCAACACATGGCCGTGGTTTCTGGACAAGTCAGTTTGCCGCTTCAGCTCCTTTTGTTCGTTTTGGTTCATCTTACAATTACAGCGCTGTTAATACAGAAGCTACAGCCGCTACAGATGGATGCCGCAGATACCGAGATTACACATTGAGCTTTCTTATTGATGCTGCACCGGTGGGTGATGCAAACGTAACCATTAATATTGTATCCGGCACGGCTACTGAAGGTGTGGACTTTGATATTACAACAAACGGAAATTTTGCATCACCATCCAAGCAGCTTGTATTTCCCAATGGACAGGATATAGACCGTACCATTACAATACGTGTGTATGATGATGCAGAAGTAGAAAGTCCGGAATCATTTACGATGACTTACAGTATTGCCGGAGGTACCAATGCAGTGCCTTCTGTTACAAGCACCAGCTACACTTTTTATATTGGAGAAAATGACTTTACACCCTTCTCGTTCAGTAATCCTGTTGAAACCACACAGGGCATCAACCGTGTAATTGATGTGCGCAATAATGGTAACTACTTTATTACAAACAGCAGCAATGGAAGAGTGTTAAACAGAATTACCGGCGCAGTTAATCCATTAGGTTGTGTAAGCTCAACTATAAGTGAAGCGGGTAATACATGGCAAACCTTTTTAACAGGTAACCGTTCACAAAAAGTATTTGATATAACTACAGCTTCTAACCCGGGGTCAAATTATGCACTTGGATTGTATTATACGGCTGATGAGCTGGCTGGCAAAACCCCCACCACCTTATTGATAACTGTAACAACAGCTGCAACGCTGGCAGGTGCTAATTCATCCAACACTGTTACGTATGCAACCACACAAACAGCTTATGGTTCTGACTTTTTGTTTACGGCTTCCATACCATCAGTGCCATCGGCCAAAGTGTTCTTAACAGAGGGCATCACCACTTCCTTGAATGATGTTAGCCGAAACCGGGAAAATTTTGCAAAACTGCTCGTGAATCCGATAAGTAATCAGATACAGTTACTTATTCAAAACGATACACGTAAAAAAATTACAGCCTCTCTGTACAGCATCAGTGGAAAGTTGCTGAAACGATGGGATGCAGGTCCGGCTGCGGGTAATGTAAATCTTCCGTTTGATAATCTGTTTTTGCCAGCGGGTGTTTATACACTTCGTTTAGATGCTGATAAAAAAACGCAAACGATGCAGATAGTGAAACAGTAAAATTGTATGCGTTTTAAAACTATAAGTTATTTTGTATTGCTGGCGGCAACTGTTTGTATAAACAGTTGCCGCTCCCAGCATTCGCTCATTAAAAATGTACACAGCTATTCATTTATAAGGCAAGAGGGTATAATAAAAGCATCATCCGGCGACAATGAGGGATTTACAAAACCTGATACGATTTTTATTGTTTATGCCGAGGTTACAACAGATAAACTGGAATGGGAAACGGCCTTTATGAATGGTAAGGAGTATAAAATAGTACCACAACTCATCTCAGCAGGCAATGTGGAAGCTGGTTTTGATGACAAGGGATTGCCTGTAACTATTCATGTTAAGAATAATCATTTCCTGTTTCAATTGCAGTTTGAGCATTTGAACGACCATGTACAACCTCCGGGTATAAATACAACCGAACCGATGATTCGCTTCAGATTCAAAAACAAAACTTATGTAAACAAATTAAAATCACCATTATTACTTACACAGTTGCCACCTGTTTAAAGTTGATGGATATTAATTTTATTGAACACGGTTATGTAAAAACTATAAATTGCAACGTTTTTTTAAGAGTAAGAGTCTTTAAACATCAATAAACCCAATTATTTTTACTTCAAAAAAAGTGTATGAAAGTATTCGTTTATTTCAGTGCGCTGCTTTTTGGCAGCTTATGTACAAATGCCCAAATAGGTTCAGTTTCCGGCCCATCTTCAACAGTTGTTTCTACTGTTATTTCTGATCCCATGAATAACCGGCCTTATTACGGTAATAACTCCAATGTTGAGGGTAACCTCTTTTTTACCAATAAATGGAGCCCGGGAAGCATTAAAACAAAAAACGGCATTCATTATACAAATATGACTTTGAAATTTGATGTACTCAATAATGATGTCGTATTTCTCATTAACGATTCTTCATTTTCGTTTTCTGAAGAAATTCGTGAGTTTGTACTTAACTCAGGAGGTAAGAATGGGTCCGCTGCACGTTTTGTAAGTTCAAGCTCTGTCAACAGCAGTCTGCCCCGGAAATATGTATTGGTGCTGGCAGAAGGTAATATGGGCTTTTATCTCCATCAGAAAAAATCAATTGTTACAACCACCGGGTATAACATGGCTGATCGAAAAATTCTGGAAGACCAGAATACCTATTACGTTGTATTTAATGGAAATGCCAAATCAGTAGGTCTCAATAAAAGAAATCTCGAAGAACTGATGGGTGCAAAATGGCAGGCTGTAAGTGCCTACATGGAGCAAAACAATCTTTCAGCTAAATCAGAATCAGGATGGATAGCTGCTATCAACTACTATAATACACTGCAATAAATGAAATACTTCAACTGGATTCTCGGTTTGGTGATTGGTTGTCTTAGTTACAGCAGTTCTGCTCAAAGCATTCTTGTAAAAGGAGATCCACTTACAAAATCTGATCCCAACCTGATCCAGTTTCGGTTTGCACCCGGCGATTGGCAAAACACCAATAACCGGTTTAATGTAGATGGCGTTATTTATAATTATTATGAAAAAGCCGGTTTTGCCCCGCTTAATAATATTAACGGATCGGCGTTTTATAACCAGGATTGGAAAAAGGTAACCATTCGTCTCAGCAGCGGTGTTGATTCGCCCCATCAGGAAATGATTTATCTCATTTCCTATCAGATGATGTTGTGGAAAAGCACAGATAAAAGCGGCAAAGTTGAGTATAAAGTTCTTGATGCTAACAGTATTAAAGCCGTTGTATTTGAAGGTGAAGCGGATGAGGCGGCTATAGAATTTATTCCCGGTTGGTTTGATCACGGAGGCAAGCGCTTTGTGGCTTATTTTCAACTGCTCAGTGATGGTAAGGCACCGTTTGTAAAATACCATCGCCGCAAAATTGAATACGAGTATGAGTACAATAACCCCGCTGGTAAACAGAGTTTTGTGCCTTTATATGAATACTATTTTCAGGGGCCTGACAGTTTGTGGACAAAACTAAACCCTGCTGAATTTAAAACGCAAATAACCCGTACTTATCCTGCACTTGCTGCCGCTATTCAAAACTGGTTTGGCCGTAATAGCTTTAATGCCCGAAAGGAGAATGACCTCTTGGCTTTTTTCAGTTGGCTTAGGGAGCAGTAGTACCTGCCATGTCCGAAAATTTGACAAACTGAAACTGACAGTTTGGGCCGTATTCTCACCCTTTTTTATCCTTTCCTGAAATTTTTTCCCATTCTGCCGCATCGGCACTGTATTCGCTTACCTTCTCTGCCCGCCTTTTCAAACAGGGCGGTGTCAGATCAATCAATTTTTCATTTATAAACCAAAAAAAGTATAACTATGGCAAAGAAGGTAAGTGTTACCCCTTTACATGACAGGGTAATTGTGAAGCCTGCTCCGGCTGAAGAAAAAACCGCCGGCGGAATCATTATCCCCGACACTGCTAAAGAAAAACCACAGCGTGGAACCGTGGTAGCTGCAGGCCCCGGTAAAAAAGATGAACCCGTAACGGTGAAAGTAGGCGATACCGTATTGTATGGTAAATACGCCGGTACAGAAATAAGCATTGAAGGTGATGACCTGCTCATTATGCGTGAGAGCGACATATTAGCGATTGTGTAATTAGCTAATTAGCTGATGTGCTAATGTATCAGCCCGGTTTTATTATCATTAGTAAATTATCATATTATCAAATTATCAAATTGTTTTTATTATGGCAAAGCAAATCTTCTTCGATATTGAAGCTAGAAATAAAATGAAGCGTGGTGTAGATGTACTGGCCAACGCTGTGAAAGTAACACTCGGTCCTAAAGGACGTAATGTAGTGTTAGAGAAAAAATTTGGAGCACCTTCTGTAACCAAAGATGGTGTTACCGTAGCAAAAGAAATTGAGCTGGAAGATCCCATCGAAAACATGGGCGCTCAAATGGTTAAAGAAGTAGCTTCTAAAACTGCTGATATTGCAGGTGATGGTACTACTACTGCTACTGTACTGGCTCAAAGCATCATCAGCGAAGGATTGAAAATGGTAGCTGCAGGTGCTAACCCTATGGACTTGAAACGTGGTATTGACAAAGCCGTTTCTCTGGTAGTTGAAAACTTAAAAGGTCAAAGCCAGACTGTAGGCAGCGACAGCAAAAAAATTCAGCAGGTAGCTACTATCTCTGCCAACAATGATGAAACCATCGGTAAATTGATTGCTGAAGCATTTGGTAAAGTAGGTAAAGAAGGCGTGATCACTGTTGAAGAAGCAAAAGGTACTGATACAACTGTTGATGTGGTAGAAGGTATGCAGTTTGACCGTGGTTATATCTCTCCTTACTTCGTTACCAACAGCGAAAAGATGGAAGCTGAATTGCAAAACCCTTACATCTTAATTTATGACAAGAAGATTTCTGCAATGAAAGACATTCTCCATATTCTGGAGAAAGTGGCTCAAAGCGGCCGTCCGCTGTTGATCATAGCTGAAGATTTAGAAGGTGAAGCACTCGCAACACTGGTAGTAAACAAACTCCGTGGTACATTGAAAGTGGCTGCTGTAAAAGCTCCCGGCTTTGGTGACCGTCGTAAAGAAATGTTACAGGATATCGCCATTCTTACTGCAGGTACAGTAATCAGCGAAGAGCAGGGTTACAAACTGGAGAATGCTGATTTGACTTACTTGGGTCAGGCTTCTTCTGTAACCATTGATAAAGACAACACAACTGTTGTAGGTGGTAAAGGAAAGAAAACTGATATCACTGCACGCATCAATCAGATCAAAGCACAGATTGAAGTAACAACATCTGATTACGATAAAGAAAAATTACAGGAGCGTTTAGCTAAGTTAAGCGGTGGTGTAGCTGTTCTTTATGTAGGTGCTGCTACTGAAGTGGAAATGAAAGAAAAGAAAGACCGTGTAGATGATGCTTTGCATGCAACACGTGCTGCTGTGGAAGAAGGTATAGTACCCGGTGGTGGTGTAGCATTCATCCGTGCTATTGATGCACTGGAAGCAAAAGTGCGTGGACAAATTGAAGATGAGCAAACAGGTATGCAGATTGTGCGCCGTGCACTGGAAGAACCCATCCGTACACTCACTGCCAATGCAGGTATTGATGGTTCTATAGTGGTACAAAAAATTAAAGAAGGTAAAGGTGATTTCGGTTTCAATGCAAGAACTGAAACATACGAAAACCTCTTTAAAGCCGGTGTAATTGACCCAACCAAAGTGAGCCGTGTAGCTTTAGAAAATGCTGCTTCTATTGCAGGTATGCTGTTAACCACAGAATGTGTAATTGCAGACAAGCCTAAAAAAGAAGAGCCTCATGCACATGGTGCACCTGATATGGGTGGCATGGGCTATTGAGAAAGTGCGAAATACAAAGTACCAAGTACACATCCTGCCTGTCGCAGGCAGGTACGAAATAAAAAAAATCCCGTTTGTGAAAACTAACGGGATTTTTTTAACGAATGGCTTCCGCTCAGGTAGATATTAAATTTCTTATTCTGTCACTTTTTAAAAATGAATGTTATGAAGTACTTACTTATGCAACTGCAAACATTTATTAAAAAATTGATTGGAAGAAATGATGATGATTTTGACAATCCGTATGCAGTATTTTAAAAGAACCCCCGCCTTATAAACAGGCGGGGGTTCTTTTATTTGTACTTCGTGAATAGATGTGCCTGTAATGAAGCTTTTTATGAACGCAGTTTAATTAGAAATAGAATTAATGCGACTTGCAGCTATAGGCAATCGTTTGGTAGCAATATTTGTTCTGCGTATTACATCAGAAATAATATGTACTGATTTATTCATCTTTGCTGTATCCGGTTCTTTAATCACAATATTATCATGTTGAGTTGAAACCGTATCTTGATTGTGAGGAATAGATTGTGCTGAATCTTTTACTTCTGTTTGAGCTGCTTCTTTAATCTGTGCTGCCTGCGCAAAAACCATCCTGAGGTCAAGCATACGTCTTGTCATTTCCTCAGTATACTGAGCATATTTCATACGGATATCATCATTGCATGGGTCGTTATTCAGAATCATAAAATAAGAACGGAGGCCTGTTGAAAAAGTAATGTTGTCCTGATTTAATTGCTGTTGCAGCTGAATGATTTGATTACGTGTTGAAAGATCGATGTTAAATGAAGCCGCACTATCGCTCAATTGTTTTAAAAAATCAGTGGTAACAGAAACCTGATTATTATATTCTCTTGTAAAAGAAGGAAAATATTGTTCAGGATTTTTATAACGATAAACTGTTTTATTACTGCATGTTACTGCTACCTGTTCATCCTCTTTTTCCGGTGCATTTTTATTAAATAGATAAAAGATAACTGCTGCAATAATTAAAACCACCGCAGCGCTGATGATTGTTTTATAGTTGATGTTGGTAGCCATAAGTTTTGTTTCTTTGATTTGACACTAAACCTACTTATAAATTTTATGAAATCAAAGCATGTTTTATATGGGTTTTAGCTTATGAAAATAGGAGTTGCTAAATACATTTTAACTTTCAAATTTTCCTGTGTTTTATTTATTTGTATGAGGAGCCTTGAATAGCGGTAGCTACATACTCAGCCATCCTCTAAAACCTCTTGCTGCATAATAGGATTCTGCACCATTGTGATACACAAATACAGTATCATATCTTCTGTCGCAAAATAATGCACCGCCCAGCTTTCTTATAGCATCGGGTGTTTTTATCCAGCTTGATGTTTTTAAATCAAATGCTCCCAACTCCTGTAATACTCTGTACTGCTGTTCTGTTAGCAGTTCAATGCCCATCTCTTTTGCCAGACCTGCGGCACTGTATGGGGGTTTGTTTTCTTTTCGGGAGGCGAGGGCTTCATCATCATAACAACAGCTTCGTCTCCCTTTCGGACTTTCAGCAGCACAATCATAAAAAATGTAAGCACCTGTTTTTTGATTGATGCCCACTACATCAGGTTCGCCACCTGTAGCTTCCATGGAAGCAAGCACTTTAAGTTTTTCAGGATGGGCTTCTAATTTCTTTTGTACATCCGCCCAACGAATTGCGTTATGACGGTTCATGTGTTTATCAAAACGTATGTTTAAAATTGTTAAAAGCTCCTCGTATTGTTTCTCAGCAGATTGATTTTTATTACTCATATAAGTATCCGTTTATGAATTACAGATATCAACATTCTTTTGTTATGCAAGTAGTGCGGCCAGTATAGTGGTGAGTAGTGGCGAAAGAATGGGAATAGCTGTTTTGAATTCATTTACTATCAGTTGCCAGCCCGTCTGCTGCAATTGCTGCATGTTAAGCAGCAAGTCTATATTTTTATATTTCATGTACTCCACATAAATACGGGCCGGTAAGTAAACCAACGCAATGAGCAGGGTATTTGTAAGGGCAATGCCATAGATCCATTCAATAGGTTGCGTATAATTTGAATGGGTATTTACCTGTACATATGCATTGCGCAGCAGTAAATGCCAAACAGTTGAAAAGCTAATTGTAATGCCCAGCAATAATAAAAAACGGTTGATTCCGGAAATATGCGACTCATAATCCTTTGTATCATGACTATGAGCCGAGCGGATTGCTATCATCATGATTCCAAACGATGTAAGCAAGCCGATGATGATTCCAAAAACAGAAACAAAAAGTAAATAATTACTGCTGTTTGCAAATACAAGATCTTTTATTGTATCTGATTCATTGGATTCAAGACTCAGATAAATTCTTATGAGCAGAAGCGGTGCTAAGCAGGTTAAAATAATGAAAGTGGTTTTGAATTTTGTTCCCTTTTTAATCTGCTGCCACTCTTTAATAAAAAAATAAAGCAGTGGCATAATTATGATACAATAAAATGCCATGCGTGCTATGGCAAACCAAACCATATAAATGGTTTTAGGATAAGTACGCAGATAGTTGAATGAGTCTTCGATTGTGTTTTTAAAGCCTGGATGTACGGGCTTATTAAAAAATACAGGCTGGTTGAATAAAAAAAGAAACATGAGTACTGATCCCACACCGCCGGCTAAAACAGAGAGGGGAAGGATGTATCGCTCCAGCCATTTCATAATGAGTTGAGTTAAACGTTAACGATGATTGATTATTTCAGATGCTCATCAAACCAATTCACAAACTCCCTGTATTCCGGCAGCATATCATCCGGTGTATGACGTCCGCCTTTTTTTATCACCAACTTATTTTTAACACCGGCGGCATTCAGTTTATTGATCATTTCTTTTGACTGTTGCAGCGGTACCGTAGCATCTGCATCGCCATGAATGATATAAACAGGTGGGTCATCACTGCTTACATGATAAACAGGCGAGCTTTCTTTACCAATTTTAGTACGTTGTGCGGTATCGCTCACTTCTTCATAGATACGTAATTTCTCATTCCACACTTTAAAATCAATGGCGCCATAGGAGCCTCTTTGTTTTACCAGTTCTTTTGCATTCACCATGTTTAAACCGGCACCACCCCAATTGAGCAAATCAGTGGGCGGAAACAAAACCGCTGCTACTTGTACACGTGCTGATACCCGATCTACCGGATCTGCAGCTTGAGTGTTAACGGCATCATCACTTAAGGCAATCATTAAACTTAAATGTCCGCCTGCACTACTGCCGGTGATGCCAATCTTGTTTGGATCTATATTGAATTTTCCAGCATGATACCGCACATAGCGAACAGCACGTTTCATATCTGTAATATTATCAGGAATGGCGTAGCGTGGCCCGGAGCCATGCATAACGGCAAAAATGGTATAACCTCTGTCCAGTATATCCGTCATCCAGAAGGTATTAATTTCTATGCCATTGTAAAAGGAAATCCAGCCGCCACTAATTACAAAGATGATGGCTTTGCCGTTTGGTTTTACTTTGGGTTTTATCTGAACCATGGTGAGCGCCATGCCATCTTTTCTTCCATAAATCAGTTCTTCCTGTACATAGCCATTGCTTTCTGCTTTCTTTTGAAGTTTAGTGAGCAAAGCAGTCCAGCGTTTATCCTTCTGTAAATTGTTGAACTCATAACCGTTCTCTACATTTTTAACCACTACTCTTGTAAGTTTTGGTGATACGGTCATGAGCTGCAGATAATAAAACGCACTGTCTTTGTTTTCAGCTAATGCAAATGCGGCGGCAGCAGAACGGTAACGGAATATACCCGTAGCATCACCTTCGGCACGTATACCATCAGCAAAAGCCAATGCGGCTGCTGTATAATCTTTAGCTGTCAATGCTGTTTCGGCTTTCCGGTAAAAGTCATTGGCTGATTGTGAAAAGGAAACCTGCAATAAAAGAAAACATGCTGCCAGTAAAACAATCTGTTTCATAACTACTGATGATTAGTTTTTAAAAAGTTAAGATAATCTGTTTTTGCAAGCAACGGAAATTCTATTCCACTTCAATATCCATACCGCCCAGTAAACCCAGTAAGGCCGGCCAACTGAATTTTGCTTTTTTAATATTGTTAGCAGTTGGGTTAATGGTGTAGTTCATGGCAGTACGGAAGTCGGCATGTTGCAAATTCGTTTGGTCAAAGGTGGCGAGTGCTAAATTACTTTCAGCAAACGAAGCATGGCTTAGATCGGCTTCAGTAAAATCGGCTTCCATGAGGTTGCAATGAATAAAACCTGTGTTCTTCATCTTCATTTGATAGAAAGAAGCGTATTGCAACACGCACTGTTCAAATTTTACTTCAAACAAAAAGGGATTACACTGTTCAAAATGTACTCCGAGCAATTTGCAGTTGATGAATGTACAGTTGCGCAACAGTGTTTGATGCAGTTGTGCATTGCTCAGGTTACACTGTTCAAATCTGCAATCGTAAAAATGAAAACCTGAAAGATCATTTTCTGACAAATCACATTGTATAAAAGCACATCCTTCATAATCGCCCTGCTGTAATGGCTGTTGATGGCCATTTCTTTCTTCAATGATTTTATCTTCAACATACTGCCTGCTCATGATGCGGTATTTTGTACAGCCAGGCTTCCTTTTACCAATAAGTATTGAGCGCCGGCAAAGGTAGCCATAACGCAGATGCTTAAAACGGTATGTGAAAACGCAAACAGGTTCACCGCCAGTAATGAATCTGAAATAACAAACTGCAAGGCGCCGTTAAAAAATAAGACAGATGCTGTTTTATTTACTTTGTGCTGTGCATGAATACTCATAAGCAGCATGCAGCCGATAGTAATGGCATAAGCCGTAACAGGCATGCGTAAAGTATCTAAAAAAGGATATAGTTGCCACAGAAAAATGAGAATGTAAACCAGTACAGGTAATCCAATCAGGGGTTCCTTTTTCAACAGACCTGTTTGAGCTGGATTGATCTTTATAAAATAAATGATATACCAGATATGCGCTGCTAAAAAACTGGCAAGCCCGGGAATAAACATGCCTTTTAACTGCAGCAACACATCACCTGCCCATGAAAGTGAAAGACCGGCAAGCATCCATTTATAAAGTGGAATGTTTGATTTGCTCATCCAAACAATAGTCAAAAGCAAGGGCATAAGCAGCGGTTTGGTAAACCATCTTGCATAAGCATGTTGAGAATAAATTAGCCATAAATCAGCCACTGATACCAAGAAATAAAGAAGCATTAAAACACGTGGCCGTGGCATATTATAGTTTTACCAGTTTGGGTTTAAGCCAATAAAAAGAGCGGAGAGAGTCCATAACTTTTGCAGTATCAGTTAACGGTCTTTTAACCGTTAACACTATTTGATAAATCGAATCTTTCTGCATTAAAGCAATATTGTTACGTTTGATTAACTGTTTTGCCATTTCTCTGTTCGCTTTTGCACTATCAGCAAAACTGAATAATATCAATTGAAAAGATGAATCAGTAACTGCAGCAGCTAAACGTATGGTTGTGTCCCGGGCAACAGGTATGGTTGAAACTCTGCCGGTGTCACTACTTATAATTTGTGCAGTATCCTGTACAACAGATTCCTGCTCGTTGGCAGTTGTTTCGTTATCGGGTAATGCCAGGTACACTGCCCAGCCAATTAAAGCCAGTGCAATAATTGATGCGGTTACAATCATTATCTTTTTTCCGTTACCCTTTTTCTCTTCCGAATCAAAATTTAATTCTTTCACTTCTTCTTTATAACGGGTACGGTCTTTTAAATTATAAGCTCCTGAAGCCTCAGTTTTTTCAAGTATAGGTGCACCTTGTTCAAAAAAGAAAGCGGTACCTTTTTTTGTGAGTGAACCAACTCCTTTAATATTGAAAGGTTTACCTATGTTAAGAAGCTGATGGCCGTTACTGATGTATGAATCCAAATCACTCATGGCAAGGGCTTTCATTTTGCCACTCTGCTGCACCAGAAACTGGAGCAGTTCATCATCAAAACCCGCCTGATTGTTTTGCGTAAACTGAATTGTATTTTCAGGTAAAACCCCATCTTTAGATTCATATACATTTACAGATGAATCCATATGGAATGACCCGATGGTAGGAAGTATAAGTTGTTTGTGCTGGTATAAAAACTCGCCTAAAAGGTCTTGTACTTTCACGGATATTTTTTCCAAACATATAAAAAAAACGGCACACTTTATAGTAATACATTATTGTTTGTATTTGTAATTTATGATTGACTTTACATGCGTAAACGGGTGCTTTTCGTATTTTTGACAAAATAAATCCAATGAGTGAAGCTGATGCAGCGTTTTTGGAATACTGGAGTCATAACAGAGAAAAAGAAAAGAAATGGCTTACGCAGCTGATGGTGGGCTTGCCTCTGGGTTTGGTATTTGGGTTGCCGGTATTACTCAGTTTTTTACTGAGGGGATGGTATAAACGGATGCCATACATCTCCGGTTCGCAGTTTACTGTAATACTGATGGCTATTTTTGGTATAGCCGTTTTTTATGGCATATTCCGGATGCGTTTTAAGTGGGAAATTAATGAGCAGCGTTATCAGGAATTACTCACACTAAAAAAGAAAGAAGAACAAACTAAATGAAAAGGAATGAAAAAATTGATTGCAATCATAGTAGTATCATTATTTACAGCAGGGTGTGTGAAGGATGCCAAAAAATGCAACTTTGTGTTGCCCACATTAACAGCCCCGCAGGCAGAGCGGGTAGGTGTGCAGAATTATCTCTCATCAAAAGGTATTAATGCAACCCTTCACCCAAGTGGATTGTATTATACCATTGCAAATACAGGCAACGGTTCAAAAGCTGAGCCCTGCAATACTGTTTCAGTGCAATACACCGGCAAACTCACCAATGATTCCATTTTTGATGCCACACCTTCCGGTTCAGTGTATACTGATCGTATGGGTGCTCTTATGCCCGGTTTGCAATTAGGCTTAAACTTAATAGGTAATGGTGGTAACATCATCTTATACATTCCGCCCACTCTTGGATTTGGCAGTACGCCTTATCCTAATGCAATTAATCCCATTATACCTGCTAATTCCATTTTAGTGTACGATATATCCATCTCTTCCATCCAATAATTTTAGTTTTTAATTTTTATTTATCAATACCATCAAATGAAGAAAATTTATTTCCTGTTGCTTGCTTCTGTTCTCACAATTACTGCATGTAAAAAGAAAGAGCAACCCTGCAGTCTTACAGTTGCTAAAACAGTAGCTCCTGCCAATGAAAAACAAATGGTGCTGGATTATTTGAGCGCCAATAGCATTACCGGAGCTGTGGAGCTTGAAAACAGCGGTATGCAATACCTCATTATCAATCCCGGTTCATCTGAAAGAGCAACGCTTTGCAGTTTTATTTCCATCAGTTACGTAGGTAAATTAACCAACGGAACTATTTTTGATCAAGGCACAACCACATTTCCCCTCAATAACTTAATTGAGGGCTGGAAAAGAGGAATTCCTTTGGTGGGCGAAGGTGGAAAGATCCGTTTGTTTGTGCCGCCTTCATTGGCTTATGGCGGTACTGATGTAATTGACCCCCGTACCGGTAACGTTGTTATTCCAAGAAACAGTGTATTGATTTTTGATATTGATGTGTTAACTATCAATAACTAAAAAAAAGTACTGAATGCATCCCCCGCTCATACGGGGGATCTTTGTTTTTCATGCGCTGATAAATGAATGCATTTACAATCAACTTACATTTGTAAAAACATTGTTTGCTTGAGCTACGAACCTATTTCAGTTTTTGACATGTTTAAGATTGGTGTGGGTCCTTCCAGCAGCCATACACTTGGTCCCTGGCGTGCGGCCCAGCAATTTGTACAATCGCTTGAAACGTATCAACCACTTCATCAGGTACAATCTGTTCGGGTGTTACTCTATGGATCATTAGCCAAAACCGGTAAAGGACATGGTACAGATGTAGCCATTCAATTAGGTCTGAGCGGCGATGATCCTGTGAGCTTTGATGTACACTCCATTGATGCCAAAATGAATGACATTGCCCGTATGAACGAACTTATATTGGGTGGCCGTCATGAAATTGCTTTCAATCCCAAAGAAGACATAGAGTTTTTAATGAATGAAAGTTTACCCTTTCATCCCAATGCAGTAACTTTTTTAGCGAGTTTTCATAATGGCGATTCCATTGCTGAAACCTATTATTCCATTGGCGGCGGATTTGTAATTAAAGAAGCCCGGGCGGATAATGCAATAACCGGAGGAGTAACTTCATCATCAGTACAACAGGTGCAGCTTCCATTCCCCATAGATACGGCTGATGATTTGCAGCACTGGTGTATGAAAACCGGTATGAGCATCAGCGAAATTGTAATGGAGAATGAACATGCATGGCGCAGTGAAACAGATACCCGTGCCGGCGTACTCAACATCTGGCGAGTGATGAAAGAATGTATTTACAAAGGATGTCATACAAAGGGTTATTTACCCGGCGGACTTAATGTAAAACGCCGGGCCCATGCACTCAATAAAAAATTAATTGGTAACCGCATTTATAACAATTATGAAAGCTGGGTAAGTGCCATTCGTGAAGGCGGGGCACATTTTCAATACACACTGGACTGGGTAAGTTGTTTTGCATTGGCAGTAAATGAAGAGAATGCATCTTTTGGCAGAGTGGTAACGGCGCCCACTAATGGAGCTGCGGGCGTTATACCTGCTGTATTGCAATACTATGTGGCTTTTTGCAATGGGCATGACGAAGAACAAATCATAAAGTTTTTATTAACGGCTTCTGAAATTGGAAGCATCTTTAAAAAAGGTTCTACCATAAGTGCTGCTATGGGCGGTTGCCAGGCAGAGATAGGCGTGAGCAGCGCAATGGCCGCCGCCGCATTAACTGAATGTTTGGGCGGTACACAAAAACAGGTACTCATGGCGGCTGAAATTGCCATGGAGCATCACCTGGGGCTCACCTGCGATCCTATTGCCGGTTTGGTGCAGGTGCCCTGCATTGAACGCAATACAATGGGCGCTATAAAGGCCATTACAGCCAGTCAATTGGCACTGCAAAGCACACC
>CAYPBV010000018.1:29901-37833 GCA_964409025.1 uncultured Chitinophagaceae bacterium
CACCTGATTTTGCAAAAGTATCACTGGATGCCGTAGTAAAAACCATGTGGCATACAGCCATTGATATGAGTCATAAATATAAAGAAACAGCAGAGGGTGGATTGGCCATCAATATTCCCCTTGCATTAAGTGAATGTTAAAACCTTCCTAACAAGCTGCATATCATCAACTTTTTATGGAAAAATGCTGTTCATTGCGCTCAACAATAAAGCATTCATTTTGTTTATGTGTTTTGATAGCCATTGAGTAGCTATCTTTAACAAAAACGACCAATCAGAAATGGCAGAACAATCAACAGACGGGATTTTAAAATCACCCCTTAAACGACTGGCACAAGTATTGAAGCTGGAGAATAAAGAAATAGGGGCTATCTATTTTTATGCCATACTCGCCGGTTTGCTGCAGCTGAGTGTGCCACTGGGTATACAGGCTATTATCAACTTTGTATTGGCTGGTGCACTTTCTACATCTATGGTGGTGCTTATAGTGATGGTGGTGATTGGTGTTTTTCTCACCGGTTTGCTGCAGGTAAACCAAATGAAGATTATAGAAAAAATTCAACAGCGCATTTTTGCCCGCTACTCATTTGAATTTGCATGGCGCATACCCAAGCTGGATATGAAAAAGGTAGATGGCTATTATTTGCCGGAAATGGTGAATCGTTTCTTTGATATTATTTCACTGCAAAAAAGTTTTAGCAAGTTGCTGCTTGATATTCCCACAGCTACTATTCAAATCATATTTGGCCTTGTATTACTTTCTTTATATGCCAATGTGTTTATCATCTTTAGTTTGCTGGTAGTGTTCATGTTGTATCTCATTCTTTATCTTACCGGTGGACGTGGATTAAAAACCAGTTTACAGGAGAGCGAGCACAAATATGAAGTAGCCAGCTGGCTTGAAGAAGTTGCCCGTGTACTCAAATCGTTTCGCTTTTCAAAAGGATCTCTTTTGCCGGTTGATAAAACCGATGTCATCGTTGCAAAATATCTTGATGCCCGCACCAGTCATTTTAAAATACTGATGCTTCAGTACTGGAGTCTGATTGTATTTAAAATACTCATTACAGGCGGTATGCTTATTGTAGGTAGTGTTTTATTGGTACAGAATGAAATCAATATCGGGCAGTTTGTGGCCGCAGAAATTGTTATCCTCACGGTACTTGCATCTATTGAAAAATTTATTCAAAGTCTGGATAAAGTGTATGACTTGTTAACCAGTCTGGAAAAACTGGGCAAGGTGCTGGATAAACCTTTGGAGAAAGAAGGTACATTGAAGATTACTGAAAGTAAAAAGGGCTTTGCATTGGCAATGAATAATCTTTCATTTGGCTATAACTCTAATGATAAAGTTTTAAATAATGTAAGTTTTGAATTAACTGCAGGTTCAAAAAACGTATTTATGGGTTCAGAGGGTTCCGGCAAATCAACTGTTATCAGATTGTTTACAGGGTCCTATCATAACTTTGAAGGAAGCATTACTATTGATGGCATCCCCATCGGTAACTATGATCCGGATTCCATACGTGCACATACAGGTATTCTTTTCAGTCAGCAGGATATTTTTCAGGGCACCTTATACGATAACATTGCATTAGGTAATTCAAAAATTACAACTGCTGATATTATTGAGCTGGCAGAAAAAATTGGATTGAAAGAATTTATTACAGGTCTTAAAGATGGTTTTGATACGTTGATTGAGCCCACAGGCCGCAGGTTACCCGGCGGCGTTATCCGAAAAATTTTGCTGCTCCGTGCACTGGTGGCTAATCCACGTTTACTCCTGCTTGAAGAACCCTGGAGCGGTTTTGATGCTACAAGTAAAGAACTCATCCGCAATTATCTGTTGAACCAAATACCTGATACTACCTGTATCATTATTACCAACGATGCATCTTTTGCTAACCAATGCAGCTATGTTGTACAAATGCAGGAAGGCACCATTGTAAAACAGGGAAAACCCAAAGACGTTCTTTAAACCTTTTTAAACTATGGCAGAATTATTAACTCCCAATATTGAAGAAAAAGTGGGCAAGCATTTAGAAGCGTTTGACCACATCTATCGTCAAAATAAAACGAGCCGTGTAAAGCGTGTATTTTGGGGTATTATTATTGCGGCACTTATACTTTTGTTTATACCATGGACGCAGAACATCCGCAGCGAGGGTGCAATAACTACATTAAGACCGGAGCAGCGTCCGCAGCAGATGAATAATATTATTCCCGGGCGTATTGTAAAATGGTGGGTTAAAGAAGGGGATTTGGTACGCAAAGGCGATACCATTATTCAACTGGCAGAGATTAAAGATGATTATTTAGATCCTAACCTTATACAACGTACGGAGCAGCAACTGAGTGCTGAGCAAATGACCATTACTTACTACAAAGGCAAAGTGCAAACAGCTGATCAGCAAATGGAAGCACTTAATAATGAACGGGATTTAAAACTGAGTTCCATTGATAATAAAATTATTCAGACAAAACGGAAAGTACAGAGCGATAGCATAAAGGTGACAGCGGCAGAAAATGAAATGCTGGTTGCCGACCGTCAATTGGAAGGCGCTACTAAAATGTTTGAACAGGGTGTTATACCGCTTACTGAATTTGAACGCAGAAAAGTGCTGCACCAAAATGTAAATGCAAAACTCATTGGTGCCAGAAATGATTTTAATAACAGCAAACAAGACTTATTAATTTATCAACTGGAACGCAGCGGTGCCGTACAGGAATATGCTGAGAAAATTGCCAAAGCAATGGGCGATCAGTTTCAGAGCCAGTCGCAAATTGCAAGCGGACAGGGAAAGGTAGCCAAGCTTCAAAACCAATTTGATAATTATAAAATACGCAGCGGACAGTATTTTGTACTGGCACCACAGGATGGACAGGTAATTAAAGCACGCAAAGCAGGTATTAATGAAATTGTAAAAGAAGGCGAAATGATTGTAGAGATTGTGCCCAAAGAATACCAGCTTGCTGTAGAAATGTGGGTGAAGCCCATGGATTTACAATTGCTAAGTACCGGGCAAAAAGTGCGTTTTATGTTTGATGGTTTTCCCGCCATTGTATTCAGCGGATGGCCACGGGCATCATACGGTACATTTGGTGGTAAAGTAGCTGCTATAGAAAGTAATGTGAGTAATAACGGTATGTTTCGTGTACTGGTGGCAGAAGATAAAAAAGATCGTCCCTGGCCAAGAGATTTAAAATTTGGCGGAGGTGCCGTAAGTTTTGCATTACTTAAAGATGTACCTATCTGGTACGAACTATGGCGGCAAATCAACGGCTTTCCTCCTGATTTTTATAAAGAACAGCAGGAAGCTAAAGATGCAAAAGAGAAAAAAGAAATCAAACACAAGTATTAACAGTAATTCAATTCACAAGAAGTAATTGCAGCATAACAGGGTCAGTATTCATTCAATGAAAGATATAATCATCAACTTTATTTTTTCAATAATCTTCTTTGCATCATCAGTCAATGCACAGGATACTACACGCATCATGCGTGAAGACGAGTTTCTTGCTATTGTACGCAGTCATCACCCCGTAGCCAAACAGGGAGGATTATTGGTTGACATGGCAAGGGCTGATTTGCAAACCATCCGTGGTGCTTTTGATCCCATGCTGTACTATACGAATGATCAAAAAACATTTGACGGCAAAAATTATTTCAACTACAGCAATGCAGAACTTGCAGTGCCCACCTGGTTTGGTGTAGAGTTGTATGCCGGTGCTGAAAATAATTTTGGTGACTTCTTAAACAGCGAAACAACTACAGGCCGCACTTCTTATGCAGGTGTAAGTATTCCCTTGCTCAGAGATTTGATACTTGACAAACGCCGTGCGGCACTGCAACAGGGAAAACTGTTTGTACAGCAGAGCCAGTGGGAGCGGAGAAATGTTATCAATGATTTGTTACTCGATGCGTATTATACTTATTGGGACTGGGCCAGAACTTATCAGATTTTTCTTGTGCTTGAAAACACCATACGTATAAATGAATTCCGTTATGAACTGGTGAAAATTGCTTATCAACAGGGCGACCGTGCAGCCATAGATACAACGGAAGCATTGGCACAGTTGCAGGCCTTTCAGCAAATGCGTGAAGAAGCATGGTTGAAGTTTCGTAAATCATCACTGGAGCTTTCTACTTATTTGTGGTTGCCCAATAATCAACCGGTCTATATTACCGATAGAGTGATACCTGATACACTCTGGGCACAACAGCGTTTTGGTAATGTAAGTATTGACAATTTAAATGAATGGCTCACACAAACCACCAGCAATCATCCCAAACTGCAGATGATTGATTATAAAATTCAGGCACTGGAAGTAGAGCGGCGTTTAAAGTTTCAAAGCATATTGCCCAAGGCAGATTTTAAGTACAATTTTCTGCAACGTGGTTATAACGTTGTTAACAGTCCTAATCTTAATTTTTTTGAAAACAATTATAAGTTTGGATTTAATGTAGCCATTCCACTGCCCAACAGAAGTGGCTTTGGTGCTTACCGTGCTGCTAAAATAAAACTGCAGAGCATGGATTATGAACGCAGCTTTACACAAATCAATCTTGAAAATAAAGTGCGCTTTCATTACAACGAAGTATTGAATCTGCAGCAGCAGATACGTATTTACGAAGATGCCTATGCAAACTATGTGCGGTTGTTTGATGCCGAGCAATTAAAATTTTCATTGGGCGAAACCACACTCTTCCTCCTCAATACACGGGAAAACAAAGCACTGGAAGCCCTGCAAAAACTACTGGAGCTCAAAACCAAATTCTACCAGGCCTTTGCATCTCTTAACTGGGCAAGCGGTCAGTTACGGTAAGCTGATGTTTTAAGTTTTATTTTTTGCGGTGTTCTGCTGTTGACAGAAAAGACAGGATAGCATATTGGCTGAGATGCCAACATGAGCATCAATGTTTTTCTGAGTGTGATAGTTGATAGTGCATTATTAACTTTCACCATCGTTTCAACTTACGCCGCTTTTGTTAGTGTCCCGCCAACAATGGGATGAATAAGGGATTACGGGCGCCAAGAGCAGCAGAGAAGCTTAGCCTTCATTTATTGGTAATTGAATAATAAACTCAGTTCCCTGTCCTTCACTACTCTCTACTTTTATTTCACCTCTATGTGCTTTGATAATGTCGTAGCTCAATGACAATCCCAGGCCAGTCCCCTGCCCCGTAGGTTTCGTAGTGAAAAAGGGCTGAAAGATTTTACCTCTAATCTTTTCCGGTATGCCATTGCCGTTGTCTTTTATTCTTATTTCTACTACACCTGTAGCTTTTTTTGTTGAGACCTGTAGGATTGGCTCATAGGAATTATTATGTTGTTTCTTTTTATCCTGCACTGCATAAAAAGCATTATCGAGTAAATTGAGCAAAACACGTCCGATATCTTGCCGTATTATATTGATATTACCTGCTTGAGGATCGAAATGCGTTTGTAAGATGATATCCAAAAATTTGTTCTTTGTTTTCACATTTTGATAACTTAACCGGGAACATTCTTCGACCAATGCATTGATATCTGTAGGTTCATTTGTGCCGCTGCTTTTACGGGAATGCTGTATCATGCTTTTTACAATAGCGTCCGCTCTGCTTCCGTGCTGTACAATTTTCTCTGAATTTAGCTGAATGGTGTTTGCCAGAGTAATCACTTCGTCTAAATTCCCGGCGGAGGCTTCTACTTTCAGTTCGGCAACCAGTTCTGCATTTAATCCCGAAAAATTGTTGACAAAGTTTAGGGGGTTTTTGATTTCATGAGCAATGCCTGTAGTTAGTTCCCCTAAAGCAGCCATTTTTTCTGAGTGAATTAATTGGGCTTGTGCCGTTTTAAGTCGGAATAACGCATCTTCCACTGTCTCTTTTTGCTTCGATATTTCTTTGTGAGCACGTATGCGAATATTTTCAAAGACAATAGAAAGAACGAAAATTATAAGGACCAAACCAAAGTAGCAGGAAAAAAAGAAAAGGGGCTCTTTTGATACGGGATACAGTTTAGGAAAAGAAAATCCGTAGAAACTTAATAATGCAAAAACAAGTACCAGCAAAGCTGAAACGCCTACCCAGAAATAGCCGCTCTTCTTTCCAACGAGCAATAAGATTACAATAGGTGTTGATGACAACCAGGGTAATGTAGGCGAATGAAGACCGCCTCCAAAATAGGCACACCCAACCAGGCTTAGAACCCCAAACAATCCAAAGAGATTTGCGCCTAAATAAACGTTCAATCCAAGCTTTATCAGCAATAGAATCACCGCAAATCCTAACGTGCAGCCAAGCATAATCCAGGCAGCCATATAAAAATCAGCCATCCAGCTTGTTATCACATAAAAGAAAGCAAACAACGTGGTAATGAAGACCGTATAAACGATTAAGCGAACCCGGCGCTGATGTTCAGCATCCTCCGGAAGTGGCGCAGGAAAAAAAAATTCAACGACGTCACGCAACATATGTAAAATTAGTAGTTGTTATAAACAAATTACCATTAAAACACAATACCGTATTATCGCCAATATCTTATCATTCAAATCATGATACCATATCAATTCTACCTCATTCAGTTTTCCTTGCTGATTAATGCTGTAGAGCGTATTTCATTTCTAACCGCAAGTGGCCTGCAACCAATTTCCGATAATTCCCAATTTTACCTCAAGCTTGTTATTAACGCTGGTTGTAAAATAGGGCAGAACGAAATAGGCTTGGCGATTGTTGGGGCAATAGCGTTTCGTCACGCCTGAACTGATGTTAAATATAGTTACTAATGTTGTATTTGATTACAAAAGCCGAATAGCGTTCTGTCGAGCTGGTGACGAAAGGAATATAGATTTACTCCTGCTCATTGCTTTTCCGTCAACCCCCAATATTGCCAAACCACTTGTTAGCGGTTCGGCTTTACGGTATTTGTTATTTTGTTGTCATCTTTATTGTCATTAACCACCGTTCAACTAATTTCTCCCAATCTGCAATTGGTAACTTGTCCCAATTAGGAACTTTTTGAGCCGATTCGTTCAAGCCAAATGCATGCCCGCCTTCTGCATAAATGTGATATTCTGTAGGCACTCCAGATTTTTTAAGAGCAATATAGTAAACCAATGAATGTTGGATTGTGTCAATATTGTCGTTTCCTGCTTGTAAAATAAACATGGGTGGTGTATTTCTGTCAACTGGAAGCGTTTTATTTAATTGATAAGGCTTGTTCGTATGGAAAGTCATATGTCCTGGGTACATTGAAATACCAAAATCCGGTCGGCAGCTTACTGTGTCTATGTGGTCTGTAGTTGAATAAACTCGTTTTCTATAATTGGTACTTACATCAGCAACCAAATGTCCGCCGGCTGAAAAGCCCATGACTCCAATTTTGTTTGGGTCAATATTCCATTCTTTTGCGTTAAAGCGTACTAAACTCATTGCTCTTTGTGCGTCCTGTAAAGCAAGCGGTTTTATTGGGTCTTTCTCACAGTCACAATCCTTGTTATGATAAGGCCCTGATGCTGGAACTCTATATTTCAATAATATACCTGTAACGCCAATTGAGGCTAGCCATTCACATATTTCAGAACCCTCCAAATTAATTGCAAGTTTTGTGTATCCTCCACCCGGAAATACAAGTACTGCTGCACCACTGTTTCCTTTTGCCGGCGAAAATATTTTTATTGTGGGGTTAGAAACATTTCTAACCATCCCATCATTATATGTTTCTGTTCCAATTACTAATCCTGAATCAGGAATAGAGGTTGTCCATATAGGGATTTCCTTGCTTACAATAGAAGTTTTTTGACTTACGATTTGTGTTGTTGTGTCTTGCTTACTTTGAGTATTCTGATTACAGGCAACAAAACAAATTGCAATTAACCCAAAAGTTAAGCTTAGTAAATTATGATTTTTTGATTGCTTCATTTTTTGTAGGGTGTCATTTTAGCTGACCGC
>CAYPBV010000019.1:0-37490 GCA_964409025.1 uncultured Chitinophagaceae bacterium
TTAAAATAAAAAAAGCCAGCACTGCTGCTGACTTTTTTGTGACTCCGTCAGGATTCAAACCTGAAACCTTCTGATCCGTAGTCAGATGCTCTATTCAGTTGAGCTACGGAGCCATTCCTGTAAATGGGCTGCAAATATAGGAAGGCTGCATCAATTTCTGAAAACTTATCTTTCCGATTTTTTTAAGGCCTTACAGATACTTTCCAAAGGTTTAAAAGCTCTTCAATCATGTTCCGATTCCCGGGCTAAAATGAGCTGGCAATTTAATAATTTTTAAGTTTTGATGAATATCACTTTTAAAATTGACAGCCGTTCTTATTTACTTTTTTCAGTGCCTTTATTTTTAAGGTATCAAATAGGCATGATGACCTGTTACAAAACCAAACAATTAAAATTTGAAATGGATACATGGAAGCGGGTACTGGCTTTTATGGTTGAAGAAAATATACATATGAAGAATCGCTTATCTGAAATATTAACAGATGATAAAACATCTCATATACTCAATGAAATTGAAGAATACCAAAATAAATTTATTAAAACAGATGAACTGATAAGCATTCTGAGAAATGATGTAGCTGAACTGGAGCAGATTCTGTTTGAAAAATTTGAAGATCCGGCTTCAGAAAATCGGAAAATCAACAATAAGCTTGGCAGAATAAGATTAAATATTCCTTTGGCTGAACGACAGATTGACCGTATGAAAATGGATTTCAATCGTTTTTTACTTGTTGCAATTATGTAGTAATGCATTTCATGAAACGGCAGCATACAAATTAAAGGGCAAGTAGGTTTTGTAATATCTAAATCGTAAAACATTCTCCTAATCATCCGGTACCTATCGGGGGTTACATAAAATCATTTTCTTTGCAACATGCAATCCTCAGGAAATATAAAGACATCACTCATTATAGGCATGATTGAGGGAATTCGCAGCCCGTTGATACTTGCAGCCACTATGACCTTTATTCATATTTCGCAGCACCGCTTTCAATGGATTTTTATGGCCTATCTACTTGTAAGTGCAATAATTTTTAGTTTAGGACACTGGTTTACTCTAAAAAGTGAAAACAAATCTTCAACCGGAGAAGCCTTGCTAAGAGAAAAACAACTTCTTCAACATCTGGATATTAAACTAAGCGATGATGCAGAATTGCATCGAAAACCAGAATTTGTTATAGATAAGCTACGCCCATCCTTAAGAGTAGGTGTTTTTTTTCTGGCAGGTGGCTTTTTGGTACTTCTCCCCTTTCTCCTCCTTAAACCCATGGAAAAAGGATTACTGGCTGCAATGATCATTTCCATTCCTGTTTTAATCATGTGCAGTGTAACCAAGGCCCGTTATTATAATGTTTCTGTACCAATGGAAATAGTAAGAACCTCGCTCTTAACTTTTCTCACTATAGGTCTTATTTATGGCATTATCAGGTTAATAGTTTGATTTTGTGTATCTGTAGTGTAATCGCTCTTTGTTCAAAACGGCTGCGAACCCTTAAATTTGCAGCCAATCACCCATCATCATGAGCGAAGAAAAAAGCCTGAATTTTATTGAAGAAATTATAGAAGCTGATTTAAAAAGTGGTAAATATAAATCCATACTCACACGCTTTCCGCCTGAGCCCAATGGATATTTACATATTGGGCATAGCAAAAGTATTTGTTTAAACTTTGGCTTGGGTATTAAGTATGGCGGCAAAACCAATCTCCGTTTTGATGATACCAATCCTGTTACTGAAGAAACAGAATATGTAGAAAGTATTAAAGATGATATCCGCTGGTTGGGTTTTGAATGGGCTAATGAATTTTATGCATCTGATTATTTTGAGCAGTTATATGAATTTGCAGTAACGCTCATCAAAAAAGGGTTGGCGTATGTAGATGACAGCAGCAGTGAAGAAATTGCCAAACAAAAAGGCACACCTACTTCGCCCGGTGTAAGAAATCAATATGCAGAAAGAAGTGTAGAAGAAAACCTTAAGCTCTTTGCAGAAATGCGTGCCGGTAAATATAAAGATGGAGAAAAAGTATTGCGTGCAAAGATTGATATGACCAGTCCCAACATGCATATGCGTGACCCCATTCTGTACCGCATCAAGCATGCCCATCATCACCGTACAGGAGATGCATGGTGCATTTATCCCATGTATGATTTTGCACACGGCCAGAGTGATTCCATTGAAAAAATTACGCACAGCATTTGTACGTTAGAGTTTATTCCTCATCGTCCGCTGTATGATTGGTGTATTGAACAATTGGACATTTTCCCTTCCAGGCAATATGAGTTTGCAAGGCTGAATCTTAATTACACCGTGATGAGCAAGCGTAAATTGCTGCAACTGGTGAATGAAAAACATGTAACGGGCTGGGACGACCCACGAATGCCCACCATCAGCGGTTTACGCAGAAGAGGTTACACACCGGAAAGCATTCGTGATTTTGCAGAACGTGTGGGTGTAGCAAAAAGAGACAACCTCATTGAGTTCAGCTTACTGGAGTTTTGTGTGCGGGAGCATCTCAATAAGATAGCACTAAGAAGAATGGTGGTGTTTAATCCCGTTAAGGTGGTAATTACAAATTATCCTGAAGGTCAAACTGAATTGCTGCCAACAGAAAATAATCCTGAAGATGTGAATGGTGGTGTACGCAGCTTACCCTTCAGCAGGGAGATTTTGATTGAAATGGATGACTTTATGGAAAACCCGCCCAAAAAATATTTCCGCTTATCACCGGGCGGTAAAGTACGATTAAAGAGCGCTTATATTATTCAATGCGATGCAGTAGTAAAAAATGATGATGGAAGCATTAAAGAATTGCATTGTACTTATATTCCTGAAAGTAAAAGTGGTAGCGATACCAGCGGTTTAAAAGTACAGGGTACATTACATTGGGTAAATGCTGCAGATGCAGTGGAAGTGGAAGTAAGAGAATATGACCGCCTCTTCCGTGTAGAAAACCCGGCCAGTGAAGTAGGTGATTTTAAAGATTACATCAATCCTGATAGCTTAACAGTAGTAAAAGGCTATGCAGAACCCTCACTTAGAGATGCACAACCTGTTGATCGTTTTCAATTTTTACGTAAAGGTTATTATTGTTTGGATAAAGACACTTCAACTGAGAAACTCATCTTCAACAGAACGGTTACACTCAAGGATGGGTGGAGCAAAAGCAAGTAAATAGTAAATAGATAAGCTATAGAGTTATTAAGTTCCGGGGTGTGTATTACAATCTGGAACTTTTTACTTTCATATCGGGCAAAATAGTCATCACCAATACCACAAATGCGGCTGCCACATAAATGTAAAGCCAAAAAATACGATCAGGACATTCCCCGTTTCGGCAGGTAGAAAGCAAAAACAGGTTACGCAGGGCCCAGGCAAAATTAATAGCACCTAAAAAAGGATTGATACGCTTCATCCACACTACAGGTGCTAAAAAGAAAATGGCAATGGGAGCCATAAGATAAACATTCATAAGCACAGGCTTGCCAAAGAGCTTGTGTGTTTCTGAACCAAAGCCTGTAATTGTAGCTTGAACACTGGGAATATAAACCCAGGGCATAAAAGCCACAGCCAGCATTATAATACCTGAAAGAATACCGATGTAATTGGAGTGCTTCATTGAATTTTAAATTCTAAAGTTTAATATAAAAAGGGATTACAAGTTGTAATCCCTTTCTTGAGGTCCCGAGCGGATTCGAACCGCTGTAGGAGCTTTTGCAGAGCTCTGCCTAGCCACTCGGCCACAGGACCATTTGCCACCAAACTGCTTCAATCACTTGATTTAATTGGTGAGGTGCAAATGTAGTATATTCGGGCAAAATGACCCAATCCTTATGCAACGAATTGCTGAAAGTGAGTTAATCATTAACAGCCGGGGTGCTGTATATCATCTGGATGTGAGGCCGGAGGAACTGGCCTCCACCATTATTACGGTTGGTGATCCTGACAGAGTTGAAAAAGTAAGCAAACACTTTGATAGCATTGAATACAAAAACAAACACAGAGAGTTTATTACACATACCGGTTATGTAGGCAAAAAACGCATCAGTTGTGTATCTACCGGTATTGGTCCGGATAATATTGATATTGTATTGAATGAACTGGATGCGCTGGCAAATATTGATTTTGAAACACGTACTGTTAAACCACAACTCAAAGCATTGCAGATAATGCGCCTGGGTACAAGCGGTGCATTGCAGACTCATATTAATGTTGACGATTTTGTAGTTTCCACACATGGCTTGGGCGTTGACAATCTTTTGCATTTTTACCGTCATCAAAATAATGAAGAGGAAAAGCAATTACTTCATGCATTTGTAACACACACACAAATACAGGACAGCTTATCACAACCATACATAGCAGGAGGTGGTTCGCAACTGCTCAAACATTTTGTGGAAGGTTATCATCACGGCATCACAGTTACATGCCCCGGTTTTTATGGCCCGCAGGGAAGAGTATTACGTTTGGGATTGATGCATCCGGGATTTGTTGACAGGTTAAGTACATTTACGTTTGGCAATCATCGAATTTCCAACTTTGAAATGGAAACAAGTGCCATATATGGATTGGGCAAATTGCTGGGGCATCAATGCCTGTCAATGAACGTAATTGTTGCCAACCGTGTAAAAAAGGAATTCAGTAAAGATGGCAATGCAGCTGTTGAAGCTTTAATTAAAAAATCTCTTGGAATTATTGAAGGAATATGAAGATTGAATTTGCAAAATACCAGGGAACGGGTAATGATTTTGTCATACTGGATAACAGACAGGGTATGTATTCAGGTCTTACAAAAGAACAGGTGTCTTTTATTTGCAACCGTCATTTTGGTATTGGCGCTGATGGATTAATGATGCTGCAATTGAAAGATGGCTTTGACTTTGAAATGGTATACTATAATGCCGATGGCGCCTTAGGAAGCATGTGCGGCAACGGGGGCAGATGTCTAACCGCATTTGCCAAAAAAATGGGAATTATCTCTACTTCTGCACATTTTATTGCAACTGATGGAGAGCATAAAGCTACTATAGACAAACAGGATACTATAGAATTGCAAATGAAGAACGTTGAACAAATAGAAAAAGATAACGGGCATTACATTTTAAATACAGGTTCTCCGCATTATATCTATTTTACAAAGGATGTAAATGCAGAGGATGTGTACCAAAAAGGAAGAACCATACGTTACAGTGAAAAATTTGGAAAAGCCGGCATCAACATTAACTTTGTGCAACTTAACCCTGATAAAAGTATACATGTGAGAACCTATGAGAGAGGGGTTGAAAACGAAACCTTATCCTGTGGCACAGGAGTTACAGCTTCTGCCATTGCAGCCAATGCTGACTCAGCAGAACTACAGCAAATAACAGTGCATACGCCCGGTGGCACCTTATTAGTAAAATTTAAACCAAAAGGAAACGGAGTTTTTGAAGATGTTTGGTTGTGCGGGCCTGCTAAACCTGTATTTGAGGGAATCATTAAATTATAATTACGTAACCTATTAAGTATATGCCTCCAAAAGATTACCATTTAGACAGGTTTCACATCATTAATAGTACAGAAAATATTGTTGAAGATATATTGAATGTATGCAAAAGAATGAATGATGAACAATTTTTTACAAATAATGGCAAATGGTCTGGCGCAGAAAATCTGGAACACCTGCGTTTGAGTTTTCAAAAAAGCTGGCAAGGTTTATTTATACCCAAGTTCATATCCAAACTATTATTTAAAAAACCGCAGCATCAATCTTTACCTTATGAGCACCTGCAGGAAAAATATGAATTATTACTATCTCAAGGTGCAAAAGCCACGGCAGAGTATATACCTGACCCTAAAATAACCAAATACTCAAAAGAACAATTGCTGGAACGTTTTAATAAAACTGCCACCCGGTATTTAAACGAAATCCGATATTATTGGGAAGAAGAAAATATTGACCTTTATCAATTCCCTCATCCTATACTTGGCAATGTTACCGCAAGGGAACTGATGTATTTTAACCTATTTCATTGCTGGCATCATTACCGTAAGATGCGGGAGCGAAACAGGGAGATCTTTGAATAATATTGCACTTCGAATGTTGATGCGCTTTACCTTTGCGCCGTCATGCTTCAATTTTTTAAGAATGAAAACGGTCAAACACTTGCAATTGACAAGCCCGAAAATGGTGCATGGGTAAACATTGTACCACCACTTAAGCAGGAAGAGTTTCATGAAATTTCAGAAGAACTGAATATTCCACTTGACTTTTTAAGTGACTCGCTGGATATTGATGAACGCAGCCGCTACGAACTGGAAGATAATGTGAAACTCATTGTTATAAAAACACCCACTGAAAATAATTCATTTAACGACAGCGATGCTTTTTTCATAACTATACCTATTTGTATTATTCTTACACATAACCAGGTAGTAACTGTAAATTCATTTGATAACGGTGCTATTAAGAAATTTCTGAGCACCTTTCAAAACCGCCATCCTGATAAAAAGAATATGATGGTGCTCAAAATTTTTGAAAAAATTGTTCAAACCTATATAGAATTTCTGAAGGAAATTAATCACCGCCGCAATACACTTGAGCAAAAGCTTTATGATGCCAATCGTAATGAAGAACTTCTTGATTTGATGCGTATACAGAAAAGCTTAGTGTATTTTGTAACTGCCCTGCGAAGCAATGAAATGTTGCTCATGAAACTGCAACGAACCAATTTTCTGGGGTTAAACGAAGAAGAAGATGAGTTTCTTAAAGATTTGATAGTAGATACCAGCCAGGCTTTGGAGATGGCAAATATTTATACCAATATTTTAAGTTCTACCCTTGATGCATTTGCAAGCATTATCAGTAATAATCAAAACCAGGTAATGAAGCGGTTAACCTCTATTACCATTATGCTGCAGCTGCCTACTTTGGTTGCCAGTATTTACGGAATGAATGTTCCGCTCCCGGGGCAGCACTCCTCAGCAGCTTTTTATTTTCCAATTCTTTTATCACTTGGTCTTTCACTATTGATTGGCTTCTATTTTATGCGTAAAAAATTATTTTAAATTCTCTCAACGTCCGGATATTTATGATTACAATAAGAGTTTATGGATTATTGATTACAGAAAAGAATCAGGTAGTTATAAGCGATGAATTTATTAAAGGGGGATATTATACTAAATTTCCCGGAGGTGGATTAGAGTTTGGTGAAGGCACCCGGGATTGTTTGAAGAGAGAATTTAAAGAAGAAATGAATCTGGAAGTAGAAGTGGGTGAACATATATACACTACTGATTATTTTCAAATGAGTGCTTTTAATCCATCACACCAAATCATATCCATTTATTATTTTGTAAAGGCTTTAGAACCATTCCGTGTCAGATTTAAGAATAAAATTTTTGACTTTGAACCACATCAAATTGCTGATCCTTCCGGAGAATCAGAAGTATTCCGTTTAGTTGAATGGGAAGAATTTAAAGAAGATACGGTAACACTTCCCATTGATAAAATTGCAGTCAGAACAGTTCGTTCATTACTCAGCAACTGCTGATTACTGCAATGCTGCCTGCTTCATTTCAGCAGCTTTTTCCTTACCTAAATACCGTTCAATCAATGCATGTACCAGATATACCAATGGGGTTGCAAGAATGGCAACTAAAAATTTATAACTGTAACCTACAATAGCAATACCTGTTACCCTTGCAAACGGAAAACCCTGTGAAAAGTAGAGATAAATATAGCTTACTACAACTGTATCAACCATCTGCGAAAATAAAGTTGAAACTGTAGCACGCATCCAAATCCGGTTTTCACCGGTTACCCTTTTGATACGTTTAAAAATGGTGGCATCTGTTAATTGCCCCACCAAGAATGCGGTAAGTGATGCTATGATGATATTCATCCCCTGCCCCAGGACTTGTGTATATGCCGCCTGCATATCCGGTACACCATTAGCGGCCTGAGAACTCACCCACCATGCTGCAGGCACCGTATGAATTCCAATATAAAAAATGATAAATGCTAAACAAATTAACCCTGCAGTTACAAAAGACAGAAAGCGTACCCCTTTTACACCATAGTACTCGTTTATAATATCTGTCATAATAAAAACTACAGGCCATGGTAAAACTCCAACTGATAAATCCATGGACAGGCCGGATTCACCAAACAAAGTAAAATTGAATTTTTCCAAACCTAATGTAGGTTCAAGAGAAAATATTTTCACCCCAATCACCTCCGCAATTATGGCATTAGCTATAAAAAATGCACCCAATATGATAAATAATCGTGTAGGCCTGTCTTTAATAATTTGATGAATCATGTGAAGAAAAAGTAGAGTATTTGAAATATGAAAAGCAGAAAGTTAACAATAACAAAGAAAAAGAGTTCAAATTTTCGCTTTCCACGAAGCAGCAAAATAAGAAATATCATATTTGCAATAACATTCATTATAAGCGATAAACCCCATCCGGCTATCAACAGTAAAGAAATAACAGATTGAGGTAAAAAGTCTGTAGAAGGATTGTAATGAAGTACAACACAAACTATAAAAACAAGATTTAAAATAAACGCCACCCTGGTGAGGAAAAGAAAAGCCTTCATAACCGTTAAAAATGCTGTTGATAGCTCAAAATACCATTATTTTGCTCAATCGAAAATTGAAAAATCAAGGTTATGAAATTTGATTATAAAAAATTGCTGCCGCATATAATTGCTTTAATTGTATTTCTGGCTGCTTCTGCATTTTTTGGCCGCCCTGCTTTACAGGGTAATGTATTAAGCCAGCATGATATTGTGGGATGGAAAGGAATGGCGCAAAATGCATTTGAATACAAAGAAAAAAACGGCGAATTCCCGTTATGGAACACCAATCTTTTTGGCGGCATGCCTAATTATCAGGTGGCATTGGAAGGCAAGTCGGTATTACCGAATCTGAATAATATTTTTACACTTTGGCTGCCTAAACCTATCAGCTTCTTTTTTCTTGCATGCATCTGTTTTTATTTGCTGGGTATTGTGCTTCGGGTAAATCCATATGTGAGTATAACCGCCTCACTTGCATTTGCCTTCAGTACGTACAATCCAATCATCATTGGAGCAGGGCATGAAAGCAAAATGATGGCCATTGCTTATATGCCTGCATTACTTGCCGGTATTTTATTAATATTTCAAAAACGGTATGTTTCAGGCTTTTGTGTGGCATCCGTTTTTGCATCGCTGGAACTGGGTGTAAACCATGCGCAAATAAGTTACTATTTTGTTTTAATTGCTGCAGCTGTTGCCATTGGTTATACGGTTGAATGGGTTCGTAATAAAGAGTGGAAGCACATGGCCATTGCTTTTTCACTGGCAGCCATTGCCGGTGGTATAGGATTGGCAGGCACAGCAGTAATTATGATGCCTACGTATGAATATGCTAAAGCAACTATGCGTGGAGGTAAACAGGTAGAAGTAAAAGACAATAAAATTGTAACAGCAAAAACAAAAGGGCTTGATCTTGATTATGCGTTCAGTTATAGCAATGGATTAACAGAACCATTAACTGCCATCATGCCTAAAGCATTTGGTGGCGGCAGCGGCAGTCCATTGCCAGAAGACTCAAAAGTTATAAGTAAATTAGTTGACAAAGGAATACCTGAAGCAAGTGCCGTACAAGTTACCTCTCAGCTACCTGCTTATTGGGGTGGCATTACAGAAGGTACAAGCGGACCTGTTTACTATGGAGCTGTTATTGTTTTACTGGCATTGCTGTCTTTCATCTTTGTAAAGTCGCCCCTAAAATGGGCTTTAATTGGCGTGGCAGTGTTTGGTATTGCATTGAGCTATGGAAAATACCTGGAAAGCTTTAATACGTTTGTATTTAATACCCTGCCACTCTATAACAAATTCAGAGCACCATCCATGGCAATGGTAATACCCCAGCTTGCCATACCGTTACTGGCCATGATTACATTACAGGCAATGCTTTTTGGTACTGATGCAGCCGAACTGGTAAAGAAGAATTTTAAAAAGATTTTAATTGTAGCAGGAGGTTTACTTGGACTTTGCCTTCTGGTTTATTTAATGCAGAGTTATGGTGCTGAAATTGATAAAAATATTATAGACGCTTACACTGATAAAGATGGCAATAATGAATTTGGCAAAGCAATTGTCAATGGTTTGAAAGAAGACAGAAAAAACATGTTCTTTTCTCAAATTTTACGCTTTGGTGCTTTTGCATTATTACTCATTGGCCTATTGTTTTTGTATTCCAGAAAAACAATCAATGCAACAATCATTACTGTTGTTATAGCACTGGTTACGGTAGTTGATCTGTTTGCAATAGGCACCGATTATCTAAATGAAAACAACTTCCGCTCTTCAGATGATTTAACGGCTGAAAACTTTACAGCTACTGATATTGATAATCAAATTAAAACTGATAAAGACCCGCATTTCCGGGTGTTTAATACAGCAGGCGATCGTTTCAGTGAATCAAGAACTTCATATTTCCATCGTTCTGTAGGTGGCTATCATCCGGCCAAGCTTCGCATTTATCAGGATGTGATTGAAACTTATTTATCAGCAGCACCTAACACTGATATCCTGAATGCGTTAGATACACGTTATATTTTATTGCAGGATCCACAAACAGGCAAAACAGGCGTTCAGCAAAATCCACTGGCGTATGGTGCTGCCTGGTTAGTAAAAGGAATCAAATTTGCAGAAGGCCCTGCCAATGAATTAACAGCTATCGGAACTACAAATCTGAGAGATACCATTGTATTAGATAAAAGTTTTGAAAAAACAATTCAACAACCAGCGCCCGATTCCACAGCATTTATCAAATTAGTGAAATATACTAATGATGCCATAGAATACAACACTAATGCAGCTACACCGCAAATTGCAGTACTGAGCGAAGTATATTATCCGTACGGCTGGAATGCGTATGTAGATGGTAAGAAAACAGATTATTTAAAAGCAAACTATTTCTTACGTGGCATTGCTGTACCGGCGGGTAATCATAAAATTGAATTCAAGTTTGAACCCGAAACGTATTTTACAGGCAGAACCATTTCTTATATTGTTTCAATAATTTTATTAGTATTAATTCTCGGAACAATAGCATGGGAGTGGAAACAAAGCCATAACGCATAATGAAAAAAATTGCAGCCATTATACCTTATGCCTACTTACCCGGGCAAAGCGGCGGGCAAAAATCATTTGCAGGATTCTATGAGCACCTGGGCAAAAGGTGTGAGTTGCACGCCATGGGTGTACCGGAAAATGATGCGGTTTTAGCAACCACCTATTTATTAAAACCAATGCTTAAAAGCAGTGTACTCCGTTATGCTGATATTGGTGCATTTTTCAGAATCAAAACTTATTTAAAACAAAACAAGATTGAGTTTCTCATTATTGAACATCCCTATCTGGGATGGCTGGGATGGATGCTAAAAAATGCAAGTGGTGTAAAACTCATAGTACACACACATAATATTGAATACTTGCGATTCAAATCCATCGGCAAATGGTGGTGGCGTATGTTGAAATGGTATGAAGGATGGACGCTGCGTCATGCGGATTATGTATTTTGTATAACAGAGGAAGACAGACAGGGAATGATTGAAGAATTGAGGATTGATGTTGCTACGAGTGTTAATATTCCTTACGGTATACATCAGTATGAAGCGCCGGCGGATAAAGCTGCAGCCAAAGCACGGATTTGTAAAGAACTGAATATTACTGATGACACAAAACTACTATTCTTCAATGGCAAATTAGATTACTATCCCAATACCGAAGCGGTAGATTTAATTATCAATCAAATTAATCCGTTGCTGCTGCAATCAAATTTGAACTATCAAATTTTAATTGCCGGTAAAAACTTACCTGAGCAATACCGTGAACTTAAACCATGGAATGATCAGCATATCCGGTATTTAGGTTTTGTAGATGACATTGACCAATATACCAAAGCTGCAGATATTTTACTGAATCCTGTAATGAGTGGTGGTGGGGTAAAAACAAAAATGATTGAGGCGCTGGGCTTTAATACAACAGTTGTATCTACTGTAACCGGAGCCGCCGGAGTTCACAAAGATGTATGTGGCGAAAAATTAATAATTACTGAAGACAATAACTGGCAGCAATTTGCCGATGCAGTTATTAAAGCAGCCGCTACTCAGCAAAAAGAAATACCTCAGGCCTTTTATAATGAATTCAGTTGGAAGGGCATCATTGAAAAAGCGTTGCAATTTATTTCACGAACTAACGAATGAGTTTACCTGAAAGTTTGTAAACTAATTTCTTAATAAGGTATCTCAGATTTTCTTTTGTAATATAAATGAACTTTAAGATCTGAAGGTTGAGAGCAGGCATGCCAGAAGTATTCATAATTTCCAGTTCATGTTTAAGCATGATTTTTTTTAAAGCAAGCTGTTTATTTTTATCTGTACTGCCACTGTTTATATGTACGATTTGAGTACCGGAGAAAAACAAATTTCTTAATCCCATTTTTTTGATTTGCATACACCAAAGATGATCTTCACCATACATAAAAAAACGATCATCTAATTTTTGATCCGGCATTTGAGTTAACAGTTTTTTAGAAAACATGAAGAAGGCACCATTGAGCCAATCACATTCTGTATCAAAATCAGCTTTAAAATAACGACCCAGCATTAATTGTGCTCTTTTTTTATAAGACATCAACTGTAATACAGGCCGGAACAGATCCAGCAATTCCCATTGCAGTGTTCTGAATTTCCGGGCCGTATATTGCAAACCTCCATCTGGATAAATCATTTTACAACCAACAACACCGGCATTATCATGTTTTGAAAACTGAGAGGCACAAAATGAAATGGCATCCTCCGTTAGATAAGTATCACTGTTTAGTAATAAGATAATTTCACCTTTAGCCTGTTTAATACCCAGATTATTGCCACCGGCAAATCCGGTGTTTTGCTTGCTTTCTATCAAGTGAATGCCGGGAAATTGCTCTTTAAATTTTTGAGGGTCGCACTCCGTAGAAGCATTATCAACTAAAATAATTTCAAAATCAATTGCCTTTGTATGCTGTAGTACTGAAGCAATACAGTTGCATGTAAGTTGAAATGTATTATAGTTTATGATGATGATTGAAACCACGCAAATTATTTATGAGATAAGATACAAACATAAACATCTTAGACAAAAAGCCGATATTCAATATTTTCAACGGAATAAGCGATTGAAAAGAAAGCATAGAGATAAGAAATTGAGGTACTTTCTCTCCTTTGGAATGCTTCATTAATTGCTCTTTATTTCTGATTGATAAGTTGCGCAGCAATCGCCACCATGCATCATATGTAAGCAATCGTTCACGGGATGCATCACCTGCCTTTCTGTAGTACACCAGTGCTTCATAAATTTCCACATCAGGGTTTCCAAAACAATCATTGGTAACCTGAGATGCATTATAGCTCATGGTAATGACAGGCTTGGGAATATAACTGCATTGGTACTTGAGCAATATGCGTATATAGGCCTCTAAATCTACCAGCCATTTAAATGAAGGATCATATAACTCATTAATTGTTTTTCGAAACATCACCACACTGGGCGGACCGATTTCATTTGAGGCAAATAAAAAATAGGGATGATTTTTAATACGTTCAAAGCGTTGCAAAGAAATAGTTTTATCTATCTGCTTTTCCGATTCTTCATAGAAAGCAATATATCCTGAAAAGATACAATCAGTTTCACCATGTATAGCTTCAGCAAACAGCTTTAACGAATCAGCATTTGTAAACCAGTCATCATCATGTACAATTTTTATCCACTCCCCTTTTGCATATTTAATTCCTTCCATCCAGTTAAGAGGCGTACCCTTTGAAGGTTGATTGCGGATATAGTTAATAGGAAAAGAATATTGCTGCTCCTGTAAAAATAAATTTACAGTTTCATCCTTTGAGTCATCGGTCACGATTACTTCAAAATCCTTAAACGTTTGTACTGCAATGGAATCAAGAACACGTTTTAAATAACCTGTTCGCTGATAAGCGGGGATGCAGATGGATATAAGAGGCATCAGATTTTAGTTTTTTCTTGCAACAACCACATAGTTTAAAGTAAGTAATTCATCATGATATTTCGTATCCAACCAGCGACCTAACCGATTTAACAAAGATGTAAACCGTAAATTGATAAAGAGCCCTTTTAATATTTTATTGAATATCCCTTTTTGATTAAAAGAAGAATAAATAATATTAATATTCATTTGAACTAAAGCCGCCCATTTGCCACCATTAGCTTTTACCTGTACAACAGAAAACCCTGCCTCTTTGAGCATATGCTCAAGTCCGTATTTTGTATAACGATAAAAATCATAGGGCTCTTCATGCAGTTCCCATGTAAATGGTGCAGACAAAATAATTACGCCATTACTTTTTAAAACACGTTTTGCTTCAGCAATCATCTTAAACGGATCTTCAACATGCTCAATTACCTGTGTAGTAAAAACAGTATCAAAGCTCTCATCATTAAATGCAAGAGCGGTAGAAGGACAAATTACGTCAACACAATTAAGACTGCTTTGCACAACATCACATCCGGTATAAGAAGTAATTCTGTTACTAAAGAGATTTTGATAAGGTTTATTACCACACCCAATATCTAAAACAGAGCCGGCAGAGTAATTTTGAATTGCATTTTTTAAATCTGCAATCAGATACCGCATTACGATATAATCCTGCCGGTTTAAATGCAACTCAATACTCTGTAAACGTTCAACGCCCGTCTCTCTCATAAACTATTTGATATTAAACAGCTTTTTAACATATACTTTTAACAAATAGAGCCTCCAGTGCATAAATCCAAATATGGTGCTGGTTCTGTTAATCAATTCCAATTTCAGGTTAAACTGTTCCGGATGTATACGTAATAAATATTCCGGATTTGACACTTTATGATAAGGCAACAGAACAGGATAATTATGCAGAACTTCCGGTTTTATAAATATTAAAACGTTCTGACGATACCAGTATTCAATAGATTGATTATTCCAAATCATGGGCCTGAGGTAATCCACTACTTCATATCCGAATTTTTTAAATATTGCAGCCCAATATTCAGGATATTGCTCATTGATATGAAACGTTCCTAATTGACCTTTGATAGCCGCTGAAAAAACAACAACATCGCCGGCAGCTACTAAACTTGATACAAAAGTTTCTGCTGATTCATGAGGCAAATGCTCTGCCACTTCCAATGAAATTACAAGATCGAATTTTCGCCCAAGTTCAACTTTATTTTTAAGGTCGGTGAGCATTATCATTTCTTCCGGTATCTTATAAAGTTCTTTTTTAATGTAAGGACCTTCAATACCAAGCAAATCTTTAACAGGTGTACTTTCTTTCCAAACTTTTAGCCAATTACCCACACCACAACCAAAATCAACTACAGAAGAAGGCTTGAAGGTTTCATAAAGTAAGGGCACCATCGCCTGTGCAGATTGATAGGGCTCATGAAGATGATTTACAAAAAATACATTATTATAATACTTAGCTTCTTTCATACTATAATCCTCTTGCAATTTTATTTTCCTTTAATAAACGATCATAAACTGAAGGTAACCATGCTTTCATCGCCAGTTTGACGATAAAAAGAAGAGGGCTTTTTTTAAACCTGGTTACAATATGCCCTGTAACATAATCTCCTCCCATCTTATGTTTGTATTTTTCTTCTATAGCCAGTATAGCACTATTACGTTTTAGATAATTTTGTCTTAACTCACCTGACATGGAAGTATTCATTACCCGGTAATCAAATAAAACCTTATTCACATAGGCAAATTTGAAACCTGCAAATGACATACGTAACCAATACTCCCAATCCTCCAATCCGTTTTTTAAATCAGTATCATAACCTCCAATTTGGTCAAATACTGATTTGCGTATCACTGCACACGCATCAATGAAATTGCTTAGCATCAGTTTTTGCTGATTAAACCCGCCTACCCTCCACACACCTGTTTTTTCACCAAAATAAGCTGCATCACCATAAACCACTCCAATTTCACTATCGGTTTCAAATTGCCTGATTGATTCTGTCAAATATTCGGGTCTTATCTTATTATCGGCATCCAAAGGCAGGATATAAGCTCCTTTAGCTACTGCAATTCCTGCATTACGGGCTGAGCTAAGTCCGCCATTAGGCTTATGAATAACCGTATAACCCTGTAGCTCCAATTCTTTTAATACATCAATGGTAGCAGTATCAGTAGAACCATCATTTACAATTATAACCTCATACAAAGCGGCATCACACTGTTTTACACTTTCTAAAGCATCATGCAGATAATGCCCATGATTGTAACAGGGAATAACAATTGATACTTGGGGCTGAACCATGCTGCTGATAAAAATTAAGAGCAAATGTATTACTTTCCAACATTATGAAATCAGCAACGTTATTATACTTATAACCCCTACTGAAGATGAGAAAATCCGCAACCATTTAAAATTTACAATGATTGTTGTGAATTTAATGAGTAAGTTTCCCTATCAATTGCTAAACATAAAAAAAGCGGTCTTAAAATAAAATTTACAAAACCACTTGATCAAGCAAGGCAAAAGATGATCATTATTGTACTATCAATTTTTTTGTTTGAGCCTCTTTGCCTGCATTAATCTTTATCAAATAAACACCAGGTTGTATGCCTGCATCAAGAGGAAACAGGTTTTTACCTACTATACCTGTAAACTTTAATACTCCAGAAATTGCCTTTCCATTCATATCAAAAACCTGGACTGTTATAATCTCCGTCCTTTGCAAAACAACTTCAACTTGAACAGTATTCTTCAATGATGGATTAGGCCAAACAGCAACGTTAAAGTTATTACTATTATTATTTCTTACACTTGCGACAACGTTATAACAAACTTCCAACTTTGGACGAATAGCCGCATTGGAATGATTACTTGATGCAAAGGTCATCGAGCGAAAAGGCGTTTCATTAATTGAGCGTAATAAAAATCCAAAGTTGCCGTTGGTTTGCATGTCCTGCACCAGTGCTGTTACGTCTACATTCGTATAATTTTGAGTAGTACTTGTACTGGTAGCCAGTGTTACTTGATTAACTGCTGTAGCAGCAGGTTGATTATTCCAGGTTACAGTCGCAGGAGACCAGTTTGCAGTAACCCGTTGCAGATATGCTGCATTATCGCCAAACATTGGGTCAACCAAGTTTCCGTTTAAAGGTGCCGTAGTTACAGCATACAATGAAATTTTAGCACTTGTTATTATTGCATTAGCTGGAATGCTGCTTAAATCAAATCTTAGCAGCCCACGTAAATTAGAAGGGTTACCCCCTGAAGTCCATGCTATAGCATCCAGCTCTGTATAATTTCCGAAATTTCCCGCTGGAAAAAATGAGGATATTATCGCATCCTGACCTGTAGCACCATCAGGCTGTAAGGTTATGCATGTGGGTTGAGCAAAAGAAAGAATTTGAAGCGAAAATAAAACAAGAGTAAAGAGCACCTTTTTCATAAATTTAATTTTACAACAAATTATAAATATAATAAAATGTATTGATTTACCTAATCCCTGTGAAGATTTTTGAAAGCATTTTCTATTTAGTAAGCTCAGCGATTTCATTAAAAAAAACCCAGAAATACAATTGAAACGTAAAGTAATTACCGTAGTATAGTCCAAATTATTAGCATTAAAGATTTTCGCAAAGGGAAACGCTCAACTGTTAATTACTTTTTGTTTTGATGTCATGAGTTAATTCAGATACATTACGTTAATTGTAAAAACCGATTCTGGACTTATCTCACATAACGGATATTAAAATCGTATCATTTCTAAAAATCTATTAAGACCTTTTCGTCTCTCATCAGTTAAAGTATATGAGATATGATGTGTGAAATATGTAAGGAGATCAAAGGCTGAGTACTTCTGCCTTTCAGCTATAGCTTCAAGATGCTGCATACCCTGGGCATTAGCAGAATTAAAATTTTGAATCCATTCATCACTCATGGGCTTCAAACTCACCCATACTGCAAACACAAAAGGAAGTCCTGTCATGCCACGCCACTCACCGGAGAGGTCATAAACATAAGTGCTCAGCCTGCGTTGTTCAAATGCTCTGTCGCCTATTACCAGAGCCGCAGTTGTGTTATTTATCTTTGTACGGTAGCTTTCATCTTTTGCCTCAATTAAGAGTGGATTAATACCCCAAAATTCTTTCATCAGAATTTTGAGCAATGCTACTGATGAGCGGCTTTGATAATCCAGATAAATAGTTTCGATTTTTTGTACGGGTACTTCACTAAACAGGCACACTGATGCCACGTCATAATCCGCCGCAATACAGTAATCACTTACTATAAATGTTTGTTGAAAAGTGGGAAGCAAAGCCACCGGAATTAAGCCGACGTCTATTACCCCATGCTTTAACGCATCACCAATATGTGCTGGGTAATCCAAAACCACTTCATGATGCTGCAAAAAAGCATCATTTTGCATTCCATACAGCAAGGGTTTTGTATTTAAATAACTTACAGCGCCTATCTTAATCTTACTCAATTCAATTACTTTTGCGTGGCAAAGAAAAGACTTTTTTGGTAGTTGGCTATTGAATTCTGTAAGACCGTAGTTGTGTTACACTTTTATTTGTTTATACCGCTATTCAACTGACCAACTGTAATCTAAAACTCAATAATGGAACTGCAAAATCTCACTGCTATTTCGCCCATTGATGGTCGTTACCGCAATCAAGTTCAGCAACTGGATGCTTATTTTTCTGAATATGCATTGATAAAATACAGAGTACATGTAGAAATTGAGTATTTCATCTTCCTTGCTGAAAAAAAGTTTTTCAAACTTACCCCGGCAAATGTGAGGCAATTAAAAAATGCAGTTTCTTCTTTTTCAATTGAAAAAGCCATTGAAATCAAAAATCTGGAACGTGTAACCAATCATGATGTAAAAGCCGTTGAATATTTTCTCAAACGTGAGTTAGACAACTTGAAATTATCTCATCTTAAAGAGTGGATTCATTTTGGATTAACATCGCAGGATATTAACAATACATCTATTCCGCTGTCATGGAAAGAGGCGCTTGAATTGGAATTGATGCCCGGCATCAGTAATCTGATCATCAAACTGAAAGGATTGGCACATGAGTGGAAGAATGTTTCTTTACTGGCACGTACACATGGCCAACCTGCTTCACCTACAAAACTGGGTAAAGAATTTTTAGTATTTATTGAACGTCTGGAAAATCAGTTTGAACTTTTATTACAGTTACCTTTTACTGCAAAATTTGGAGGCGCTACCGGTAATTTCAATGCACACCATGTTGCGTTTCCCAATACCAACTGGCAAAAATTTGGCAACGAATTTCTGGAAAAGAAATTAGGATTGCAGCGGCAGCAATACACAACCCAAATCGAACACTACGACAACTTAGCTGCACAGATGGATGGTATCAAGCGTATCAATACCATATTAGTTGATTTATGCAGAGATATCTGGACCTATGTTTCTATGGATTATTTCAAACAAAAAATTAAGAAAGGGGAAGTGGGCAGCAGCGCCATGCCCCATAAAGTAAACCCTATAGATTTTGAAAATGCAGAAGGCAATCTGGGTATTGCCAATGCTTTATTGGAACATCTATCAGCCAAACTACCCATCTCCAGGCTACAGCGTGATTTAACTGACTCTACTGTACTTAGAAATCTGGGTGTTCCATTTGCCCACACAATCATATCCCTGAAATCAATAGAGAAAGGGCTTGATAAATTACTGTTGAACGAAGATAAAATCAAGCAGGATTTAGAAGCAAACTGGGCGGTGGTAGCAGAAGCCATACAAACAATCCTGAGAAGAGAAAACTATCCCAATCCCTACGAAGCATTAAAAGAGTTGACAAGGGGAAATGCAGCCATCACTAAAGACAGTATTCATGAATTCATAGATGGTTTAAAAATTAATCAGTTGTTGAAGAAAGAATTAAAAAAGATTACACCGTTTAATTATACCGGCATCTTTTAATTTTTAAAACATTTTTTAAATTTATTTGGCCGATTCATTAATTCAACCCATATTTGACATATCCAATATTTATCCAAAGCCAACGGACATCCAAGTCCTCCGAAAAACTTCCATATGGAAGTTTTTTCTTTTTTACTACCCTCATAACTTTTCATCATCCTGTATTTATATTCACTAAGTAGTTTCCTTCATTTTTAAGAAAGAAACAATTTCATAATCATCAGATTTTTTGTTTGAATTATTTAATCCTGCACCTTTGTGAGAGACCCGGAAAAAAAATCCAATATCGAAAAAACCAATCCAATATTTTTTGAGAACCAATGATGGACCATCCAATAGTCCTGGAAAAACTTCCCCTAAGGAAGTTTTTTCTTTTTTGTAATCATTTTACATCTTATTTATACCATCTTACCTGTTACCCTTTACCTTTTACCCTAACTCACATCTTCAATAAAAAAAAATTCCGGTGCCTGATGCCGGTAAAGTCTGATACTGAGAATATCATATTGTATACGTGTCCAACCGGGAAACTGATAAAGAAATTCTTCACCAGCCTGCATCAGCCGTTCCATCTTTTTGGCAGTTACACCTTGTTCCGGATGGCCATAGGTATCAGTAGTCCTTGTCTTTACCTCAATAAAATGAAGAATTCCATCTTTTGATGCAATGGCATCCAGTTCGTAGTAAGAGTGCTTCCAGTTTCGGTGCAAAAGTTCATAACCATTAGCTATAAGCCACTGAACTGCGAGGTCTTCCCCATATTTGCCTGTTTGGTTGTGATGGGCCATTTTTAAAATTAAGTATATCTTATCCACAAATTGAGGAAAAAACAACTCTCCACAAAATGAAGCAAGGGCAGGTGTTTTTCTCTATTTTTGCTGCCTAAGCATTTACATTATGAAGTTCAATAAACAATTCATTTATACACTTATAGCTCTGGTTGTTGTTTCAGCATTGTACCGCATCATCCCCGAAAGACCGATGGGCTTTGCGCCACAAATTGCTATAGCCTTATTTGCCGGCTCCATTCTTAAGAATAAAAAATATGCATTCGCCTTACCCCTTCTCAGCATGTTTTTGAGTGATGCATTGTATGAAATATTGCATAGTGCCGGACTCTCCAGTATTCCCGGCTTTTACGGCGGACAAATTTCAAATTATCTGCTCATCATCGGTTTAACCGTGTTTGGATTCTTTGTAAACAAAGAAAAGCCGGTACATATTGCAGCAGGTGCCATTGCAGCCCCTACAACCTATTTCCTCATCAGCAATTTTATGGTATGGCTTGGCGGTGGCGGTTTTCATCATCCAAAAACATTTGCAGGCTTAATGCAAACGTATATTGATGGTATCCCTTTCTATACAAACAGTTTATGGGCTACTGCTTTCTTTGCCGTGTTACTGTTTGGTGGTTATGCTTTCTTTACACAAAACAAAACAGCTACGGCTTAAACGCCACACTTTTAAAATATCAGAATCCCGCACAGGTTGCGGGATTTTTTTTGTGGTTGTTAAGCAGGCCGGGCTGCTGCTAGCATCGTTCCTTGCGCCTGCCACGCAACAAAGAGCCTGCGTGGTCGTACACAGCATAGCATGTGCTTACATTATCAATGGAAAAACGAATAAGGAGGTCAAAGTTTTATTTCAAACAAACAGGCGGGGCCTTGTGAATAATGTGGCGGCAGGTTGCTCACATCTTGTAAATCAAACAAGCCAAGAAATGTAAAACCGGCACGGGTATATACATCAATAAGTTTTGTATTGTTGCCAATGGTATCTAAACGTACAAATTGTTTTTGCTGCTGAGCGGCATAGGCTCTTGCCCATGCAACAATCATCCCCACAAAATCATTTCCCCTGAAATCAGGGTTGGTAGCAATACGGTGAATGTAAACAGATGGGTCGTTATTTTTTTCACCCCAAATCTGAGGGTCAGTAAAAGTAATAGCCCACACACATGCAATGGTATTATCAATCAGTAGCTTCCATTGACGGTTTTCGGCAATTTCTGTTTCTACCATACTCCGTTCAAACTCAGGCCAAACAACCACTGTTTTTTTAGAACGTTGAAAATCTGCTGCCAATTTATACAGGCGAAAGATTTCATCAATATCGTTTATGGTGCTGTTTTCAATTTTCATGAGGCGCTCCAAATTCTAATCCATTTCAATTTTATTGCATTATTAATATTACCATCAGGTTTTATAGCCTTTATACTCCTTAATTTTTGTTTCCAATTGCTCTTTCTACCAAATAAAAATTTCATTCCTTCCCTGTTTACTGGAACAAAGTTTCTTTCCTCTGGAAATTTTGAGTTAAGTTCCAAACTCACAACTTTCAACAACCCAGATTTGAATCGAGCCAGCAAATAATAAACAACAAAACTACTGTCAATATGATTCAGGGCAAACGTCTGCCCTGTGTAAGGATCAAATCTGAATAGCTGATGAATATTTATCCCCTTAACAGAATGATTAACTTCTGCACCCCAATAATTTGATTTTAAAACTTTTTGCATCTGTGAGTCTATTTTCACTTTCAAAAATTTATTCCTGGAAAAGAATGAATTTGAAAATACATATTGGAAGCATTCAAAGCTGTCTTTAGTGTAATTATCATAAGTCTTATACATTTTTAAAATGCAAGTATTTTTCTGCGCAAAAACTTTAAGAATCATCACTAACAAAACAACAATAGTTATAGAAACCCTTAATGTCATAAATTGCTATTTTAAACCTGAAACACCCCCACTTTCATCTCACTGCTGTCTGCATTATGATTTGCAGCAGCAATACCCTCACTTATTACTTTTCTTGTTTCAGTGGGATCAATAATTCCATCTACCCACAAACGTGCTGCAGCATAATAAGGTGTGGTTTGTTTTTCGTACCTGCCTTTAATTTCATCGAGTAAATTCTTTTCGTCTTCAGCACTCACTTCTTTGCCTTTTGATTTCATTGCAGCAACTTGAATTTGCAGTAACGTCTTGGCAGCCTGTTCTCCACCCATAACCGCAATTTTAGCCTGCGGCCATGCATAAATAAATCGAGGGTCATAGGCTTTGCCGCACATGGCATAATTACCGGCTCCATAGGAATTACCTATGATGATGGTAATTTTAGGCACTACACTATTGGCTACTGCATTTACAAGTTTGGCCCCATCTTTAATAATACCGCTGTGCTCACTACGACTGCCCACCATAAAACCTGTTACATCCTGCAAAAACACCAATGGAATTTTCTTTTGATTGCAGTTGAGTATAAAACGAGCAGCCTTATCTGCACTGTCGTTATAAATGACTCCCCCAAGTTGCATCTCATTTTTCTTATTCTTAACGATGGTACGCTGATTGGCCACAATTCCCACAGCCCAGCCATCAATGCGTGCATAACCGCAGAGAATGGTTTTTCCATAATCCTGTTTGAACTGATCAAAGTCACTATCATCAACAATGCGTTCAATCACGTCCAGCATATCATAAGGCTTTCCATCAGAAGGGAAAATGCCATACAAATCTTCAGGATTTTTTCGGGGTGGTTTAGGAGTAACTCTGTCGAATCCTGCATTTTTTTTTGCTCCTAACTTACTCATCAGCTTTTTTACTTCATCCAAACATTCCTGCTCTGTTTTAAATTTATAATCTGCAATACCGCTGATTTCAGTATGCGTAGCTGCACCACCAAGTGTTTCAATATCTACATCTTCACCAATGGCTGCTTTTACCAAATAAGGACCAGCGAGAAAAATAGAGCCATTACCTTCCACCATCAGTGTTTCATCGCTCATGATAGGCAGGTAAGCACCGCCTGCCACACATGCACCCATTACAGCAGCTATTTGTATAATGCCCATCCCGCTCATGCGTGCATTGTTTCTGAAAATACGTCCGAAATGTTCTTTATCAGGAAAAATTTCATCCTGCATCGGAAGATAAACACCTGCACTATCCACCAGATAAATAATGGGCAAATGATTCTCCATCGCAATCTCCTGCATACGCAAATTCTTTTTGCCCGTAATGGGAAACCAGGCACCTGCTTTCACTGTTTGGTCATTGGCAACGATTACACATTGTCTGCCGCTCACATACCCCACACCTGCCACTGTTCCACCTGCAGGGCAACCACCTTCTGCCGCATACATATCATAGCCTGCAAAAGCACCGATTTCAATAAAAGGCGTATCCGCATCACGGAGGTATTCAATACGCTCACGTGCTGTTAATTTGTTGCGCTCCCGTTGCTTTTCAATTGATTTTTTACCGCCGCCTTCATAGATTTTGGCAAGACGTTGTTTCATTTCGCTCAAGGCGAGTTTCATTTTATCTTCATTCTTATTGAACTGTATATCCATGGCAAATAGTTGAATCGTTGAATGCAAGATAAGGGCAAATGAGCTAAGTTATTTTTAGTCAAATCTTCTATATTTGCAGCCCATTGGGGAATTAGCTCAGTTGGCTAGAGCGCTTGCATGGCATGCAAGAGGCCACCGGTTCGAATCCGGTATTCTCCACAAGCTTTAAAGCCGCCCTCGGGTGGCTTTATTATTTAATACCTTTTGAAATAAAAGATTATCATAGAGTTTAGTAGTTCAGTTGGCTAGAGCGTCCCGCTTGAAGGCCATCCCGCATTCAAGCGGGATATTCTCCACAAGCTTTAAAGCCGCCCTCGGGTGGCTTTTTGTGTAAAAAGAAACGGGTGGAAATACCACCCGTTTCTTTTTTATTGCTTTATCTCTTCTTTCGCTTCTTTCAGTTTTTCTTTAATCTTCTCTCCTACTTTATTCACTTCTTTTTTAGCCGGCTCTATCACTTTATTTACCAATGTATCAGCAAGCACAGCTCCTTTGCTTTGTGCTGTATCAATTAATTCATTCATCTTTTCCTGTGCTTTATCCACTACGTTTACAGTATCAGCAGCTTTTTCATTGTCAGTTTTTTCGCTGTCGTTGTTGCAGGCGCTTAATAATGCCGCAACTGCAAAAAGCAAAACATACTTTTTCATAATTGTGTTTTTATTTTTTTCTGAAGAATAATCGAATAGGGACTCCCTTAAAATCAAATGCCATCCGTAACTGATTTTCCAGATAGTTTTTATACGGCTGCTTTACATCATCAGGATGATTGCAGAAGAATGCAAACGAAGGTACCTGTGTAGGCAACTGCGTAGCATACTTTATACTCACAGGCACACCACGTATCACAGGCGGATGATACGCATTGATTGCTTTTTGTACAGCTTCATTCAGCTCTGAAGTTGTGATTTTGCGTTTCTTATTTTCTACTACCTGCAATGCTGCATCTATCGCCTGCATCAAACGCACTTTTTCCTGAGCTGATATAAATAAGATGGGCACATCATTAAAAGGCGCCAGTCGTTTTCTCAATTCCTTTTCATAATCACGGGCAGTGTTGGTTTCCTTCTGCATCAAATCCCATTTGTTAACCAGCACCACAATGCCTTTTCCTTTCTTCACCGCAAGTGAATAAATATTCAAATCCTGTTGAGTAATTCCTTTTTCAGCATCCAGCAACAGTAAACATACATCTGCTTCATCCATAGCACGAATAGCACGGATAACGCTGTAAAACTCCAGGTCTTCATTCACTTTTGTTTTACGGCGAATACCTGCAGTATCAATCAGCATGAATTCTTTGCCGTACATGTTATAATGTGTATGAATGGTATCACGTGTAGTGCCTGCCACATCACTCACAATTGTTCTCTCCTCGCCCAACAATGAATTTAATAAGGAAGACTTACCCACATTGGGCTGACCAATGATTGCTATCCGTGGAATTTCTTTATCACCTGCATCAGCAGCAGCATCGGGAATTAATTGAGCAATGGCATCCAATAATTCACCGCTGCCACTACCCGTCATACTCGAAAGAAAATAAATTTTATCAAAACCCAATGCATAAAACTCACTGGCTTCTAAAAGCCGGTCGTGATTATCAACTTTGTTAACAGCAAGAAACACAGGTTTCTCTGTTCGGCGAAGCACATCGGCCATGGCTTCATCTAAATCTGTTATACCTGTTGCGGCATCGCACATAAACACAATGGCATTGGCTTCATCCAGGGCAATACGCACCTGCTTGCGAATTTCTTTTTCAAACACATCTTCACTATCGGGCACAAAACCACCCGTATCCACAAGGTTAAAACTTTTACCATTCCAATCAGCCACACCATATTGGCGGTCTCGTGTTACACCGCTTTGGTCGTCCACAATAGCTTTACGCTCCTGCAACAGTCGGTTGAAGAAGGTACTCTTTCCCACATTCGGTCGGCCCACAATAGCCACTGTAAAACCACTCATAGTATAAATTTATAAAGGCGGCAAAAGTAACGAATTAAAAAGGAATCGTTGGGGCTTTCATCGTTCATCTAAGTTTCAACTATTATCCGTGTCTTTCGGCTTCGCTTCGCTGCGGCCCTTCGCTAAGGCTTGGGCTCCCCTTCAGCCACGGCAGCCTTTCACCAATGAAACAGTTTTCAGCATTCGTACTTCTTACTTCTTTCCTCCTACTTCTCAATATCCATATTCCTTCAAAAACAAATCATTATCCCGCCACTTGGGACGCACTTTTACAAACAGCTCCAGAAACACTTTACTATCTACAAATTTTTCAATGTCAGCTCTTGCTTCACTCCCGATGCGTTTAATCATTTGTCCGCCTGTACCTATCAAAATCGCTTTCTGACTTTCACGGTTTACAATAATATCTGCGGTTATTTTTATAAGCGATTGCTTTTCTTTAAACTCCGTTACAAGAACGGTTGTGTGATACGGAATTTCATCTTCAAACAAACCGAATATCTTTTCACGAATCAATTCAGCCACAAAAAAACGGGTACTTAAATCAGTTAACTGGTCTTCATCAAAAAAAGGTTCCCCTTCGGGCAACAATGAAACAATCTCTTTTAAAAATTTTTCCTGCTTAAATCCTGTAAGTGCAGAAATCGTAATTACTTTTTTACAATAGGGTTTACTTTCAAAAAAAGCAATAGCTTTTGCAGTTAATGCAGCATCACTCTTATCAATCTTATTCAGCACTACAATACATGGCACTTTCAAATGCAGGGAAGCAAAGAGTTCATCATTCTCTTCCGGGTTATCCTTAATATCCACCAGCAGCAATGCCACATCAGCATCTTCCAGTGCACTCTTTACACTCTGCATCATTTTTTGCTGTAACTTATATTTTGGGTCAATGATACCCGGTGTATCTGAAAAAATAATTTGATAGTCTTTAGTGGTAAGAATGCCCTTGATACGATGACGGGTTGTTTGCACTTTTGGTGAAACAATCGCCAGTTTTTCACCCAGTAATGCATTCATCAATGTACTCTTTCCAGCATTGGGCTTACCGAATATGTTTACAAATCCTGCTTTCATAATTGATGGTGCAAACTAACATAAAACATAAGGATAAAAAATTAGTTGCTTATCTTTTTGGCAGCGAAGGTATAAGCCTGTACATTTGCACTCCATTCCGCGAAGTAGAGCAGCGGTAGCTCGTCGGGCTCATAACCCGAAGGTCGGAGGTTCGATCCCTCCCTTCGCAACCAGGTCAAACCTTCACAATTTGTGAGGGTTTTGTTTTATAACAAACACCGCCTTTCAATTTAGGTTTATGAAATAAAAAATCCCCGACACTTGGGTCGGGGACATATAGTAAGCAATTGGTTTGGCTATGCTGAAAAATTAATTACCATTTATCTACTTCTTCAGTAGCACCATTATCACCTGTGGATGCTGATGCAGCAGGTGTTTCAGCCACAGGAACTGCGGCTACCTGTACCTCTTCTGAAGTAGTTACTTCACCATCACCACTTGAAGGAGCATCTTCATGATTGAAGGCATCAAAATCAAAATCAGGCATCAATTCTGTTTTTACATAATCAACAGCCTCATTCAATCCTTTGATGAATTTGTTGAAATCTTCTTTGTACAAAAAGATTTTATGTCTGTCATATCCTTCGCCTGTAAAACGCTTACGGCTCTCAGTAATGGTTAAGTAGTAATCATTACCACGGGTTGACCTTACATCAAAAAAATAAGTTCTTCTTTTACCAGCACGGATTCGTTTGCTGTAAATGCTTTCCGCTCTTTTGTCGTTGTTATCGTACGCCACAGTTGTTTAATTTGGTTAATGTCTTTTTTTGAACGGTGACAAAGATATAGTTCTTTTTCAATTGACAAAATTTTGATAAACCCCTGCAACTTATTCTTTTACAGGCTCAGAATGCTGGTCTTCGGCCAGTTGCTTTTTATAGAGTGATGCATAAATTCCGTTTTGCCTTAGAAGGGATTCATGAGTACCTTCTTCGGCTATCCTACCCTCTTCCAAAACAATGATCCGATCAAACTGCAGTAAGGAAAAAATACGATGGGTGATGATGATAGCTGTTTTATTTTGCAGGTATTCATCCAGTGATTTTAAAATAGCAGCTTCTGTGCGGGAGTCAACAGCACTTAAACAATCGTCCAGTATCAATAAAGCAGGGTCTTTGAAAATAGCACGGGCAATGGAAATACGTTGCTTCTGCCCGCCACTAAGCGTTACACCACGTTCGCCAACAAGGGTTTCATAACCCGCCGGAAAGCTCATAATTTCTTTGTGTACGGATGCCTTTTCAGCAGCCGCTTTTATTTCATCGCTTCCCTTTTTTAATCCGGAGAAAGAAATATTGTTATTGATGGTATCACTAAACAAAAATACTTCCTGCGGCACATAACTAAGTTGACTGCGGTAATGCTGTAAATCCCAATCTTTTAATGCTACATCATCCACCAGTACATTTCCTTTACCTGCATCATAGAAACGCAAGAGTAATTGTGCCACGGTTGATTTACCTGAACCTGTGCGACCAATGACAGCGAGCTTTTCTCCTTTTTGAATAGTAAGATTGAAATCTTTTAACGCCTCAATACCTGTGTGCGGATAGGTAAAGTTGACATCCCTGAATTCAATTTTACCTTCTACTTTTTTCTTAATCCCATTTTTTTTATTCTGAATAGCTGATGTTGTTTCTAAAAATTCATTGAGTCTTTTTTGCGAGGCGCCTGCACGTTGTATGGTGCTGGCCACCCAGCCTATGGCACTCACCGGAAAGGTGAGCATAGTGAGGTACATAATAAAGGCAGCCATGTCGCCAAATTGAATTTGCCCTTTAATATATTCCATACCACCAACCAGAATAACAAGTAAGGTGCTGATGCCGATTACCAATGCCATTGCAGGAAAATAAACAGCTTCCGTTTTGGCTAATCCTGTTGCACTGGCTCTGTACCCCTCACTGTTAGTCTGAAAAAAATGTTGCATACTTTTCTCCTGCACAAAAGATTTAATTACACGAATGCCTGAGTAGGATTGTTGTGCATTAGTTGTTAACCCACTCAAACGCTCCTGTACTTCTTCACTTTTTTTATTGATGATGTTGTTTACATAATATATGGTAATGGCAAGTATGGGCAGCGGTGCCAATACATAAACAGAAAGTTCAGGGTTCTTCTTTACCATATAAAACACGCTCAGCGAAATCAATGCTATCAGGTTAATGAGATACATTACTGCAGGACCTGTATACATACGCACCCGGCTCACATCTTCGGCCATACGGTTCATTAAATCGCCCGTTTCATGTGTTTTGTAAAACTGTGTATCCAGTTGCTGATAGTGTTGATATACTTCATTCTTTTGGTCATACTCAATGTAGCGACTCATAACAATAATCGTTTGCCGCATGAGAAACATAAAGAAGCCACGCAGTATGGCGAGCAATAATAAAACAATACCAAACAAACCTACTTTGGTTACAGGCGCATACTTAAAACTCATGAGCCAGGCTATGAGTTTATCAACCAGGGGGTCATTATCTTTTACAACAGCAATTCCACTGCCGCCATTCATAAACACCTGCACCTGGTCAATGATAAAACCGGTAATCTGTGGTGCCAGCACGGCAAAATAGTTGGAGATAAAGATGAAAAGAACACCCAGAATTAACCGCCACTTATACTTGATAAAATACTTATTGAGAGCACCCAAATGTTTCATTGCATGCAAAGGTAATGATTAACGGAAGCGGAGAAATTAATTGGATGAGTGGCGATATGCAGCGAACAATTCAAAAAAAATCCCTTCTAAGGAAGGGATTTTTTTTATACAGCAATAATTGCTTAAGAATTGATATAACTGTGTAATTGATCTATCTGCTCCTTCTGCGAAAGGATCGTTTCAGTAACCACATCTATAATTGATATAATACCGGTTACCTGGTCATTATCAAACACAGGCAGGTAACGAATATTACTTTCACTCATAATGTGCATGCAGGTGTCAATGGAGTTTTCGGGAGTAATGCGTGGTAAACCCGTACTCATAATTTCACCTACTTTGGTTTCAACGGAGGAATGGCCTTTAAGAATTACTTTTCGGGCATAATCACGTTCCGTAATTAAACCTAGGTATTCATCGCCATCTATTACCATAATGGAACCGATGTTTTTTTCAGCCATCATTTCAAGGGCCTGTAAAACGGTAGCATCGGGTTTAACGGAGATAATGCCTGCACCTTTACGCTGAAGAATATGTGCTACTTTTCTCATATTGCAAGTTTTAATCAGCAATTAAGTTAAGAAAAAAAACAGCAATGAACTAAGGAAACTTTGAGAATCACCAGTTCAATCATGCCATCAAGTAATACATGAAAATATGTAACTTAAAAAAATTATCTGCCAAAATCATCTTGCAGGCGCACAATATCTTCCTCATTGCTGGGATAATCATTGTCAGTATGTTGCCAAATTTCTGCCACAATTCCCCAATCAGTGAGCCCCACTAAACGATGTCGCTTTCCTTTGTTGAGGACAATTACATCGCCCGGTTCAAAATAATTGAGTTCCGTTTGTTCGTCTGTTTCACTCATCACTACTCCGATTTCGCCAGTTACCACCCGCCATATTTCAGCACGGCGGTTATGGTATTGCCAGGAAAGACGCTGTTCAGGACCTACAACTAAAATTTTAGGACTGAGTTTATCACCCAGCATCAATTCCTCCATTTTATAAGTAGGAAAATAGGCTGCAATAAACTTATCCGCATCCTGCTCGTTAAGTACAAAAAAGCCACCCCAGGGACGGGTAAAATCAGTTGACGCAATTCCAATTCCATTAGTAGAAAGTTCCTGTTCAATTTCATTGATTAGATGTTGCGGTATCATAGATCCAAAAATAAGTGATTGGGTAAAAAGAAAAAAGCCATTCCAAGAATAGAACGGCCGTTAACGATTGCTTGCCATATGAAAATCTTTATTTAGCTCTTTCGCACCCCGACAAGCTGGGTTCCGGATTCACCACCTGAGCTAAAGACTAAGATTATTTCTTAGTTGTATCAGCAGCAGGAGCAGCAGCTGTATCTACTTTTGTAGTATCAGCAGCAGGAGCTGTTGTGTCAGCAACTACAGGAGCAGCTGTTGTGTCAGTAGCAGGAGTAGAAGTTTCTTCATTGTTACAAGCTACAAAACCGAGGATAGCGAACGCTAATAAAACCTTTTTCATTCTTTTTAATTTTTTAAAAGTTTAAGATAATTATCGAGAGTTAATACCCCCGTCACCAAAAAAGTAACCCGTTTTCAGAAAAAAATTTTTTTTAGCCCGTTTTGGGTTACAATTTTGTCCTTTACGTATTAAATTTTACGAACGAGTGAAAGTTGAATCAACTGATTTGGAATTGCTTGAGGGTTTGGCCCGTAACGACAGAAAGGCGATAGAACAGCTCTATACACAGCATTACCGCATGGTGCAAACGTTTATTCTTAACAATAACGGCACGGCTGATGATGCAAGGGACATTTTTCAGGAAGCAATGGTCTTGCTATATGAAAAATCCCGTACAGGTAATTTTGAATTGACCAGTAAACTCAAGACCTATGTATATTCCGTATGCAGACGGCTTTGGTTGAAACGCCTACAGCAGCTTCAACGGTTTGGAACACCGGTGGAAAGTATAGAAGAAGTGGCGCCTGTGGAGGAAGATTTGGAAGAGCAGGAACGCCGTAATGAGGCCTTCTCTATGATGGATAAGGCGCTGAGCCACCTGGGAGAACCCTGCAAAAGTTTATTAGAAGCGTACTATATACACAAAAAGCAAATGCAGGAAATAGCTGAAAATTTCGGCTACACCAATGCAGACAATGCCAAGAACCAGAAGTATAAGTGCTTAATGCGATTGAAAAAATTATTCTTTGTGTCATATAAAAACGGGAACTGAGATGAATGAAATTATATTAATAGATGCTGCAGAACGCTACCTCAACGGACAAATGAATGCCGAAGAGAAAGCCATGTTTGAACAACTGCGCAAAACCAATCCGGAAGTGGATCAGTTATTTGTAGAACATTCCTTGTTTTTGCAGGAGTTTGAGCGCTATGGTGGTGTACGTACTGTAAAACACAATCTGCATGAAGTACACAATCAATTACTGCAGGATGGTGTAATTAAAGAAGAAGAATTAACAGGTGCTGCCAAAGTGGTTAACCTGTGGAAGCGTTATAAACGCACCATCAGCATTGCTGCTTCTATTGCCGGCGTTACCGCATTATCTATCAGCAGCATGACCCTGTTATTTGCACCCAAGAACGATACCAAGCAAATACAGCAGCTTGTTGGGGAAATGAAAGACATTAAAAAGAAAGTAACGCAACAAGACAACAGAATCAGCAGTTTTGTTACTGCAGCCGCAGCAGACCCCAAATCAACAGATAAAAATATTACAGGAATAGGTTCTGCTTTCCTGATTGACGGCAAAGGTTATCTTGTAACCAATGCGCATGTTTTAAGAAAAGCAAAAGACGGTATTTATGTTTCAAATAATAAGGGGCAGGAATTTAAAGCTGTGAAAGTAGCTGTTGATGAAAAAAGAGATATTGCGATTCTCAAGATTGATGATAAGGATTACAAATCCGCAGGTAACATTCCTTACGGCATCCGCAAATCTTCAACTGATATTGCTGAACCAATCTTTACAACAGGCTATCCTGATAATAAATTTGTATATGGCGAAGGCTATTTAAGTGCTTTAACCGGGTTTAACGGTGATACACTCAGTTGCCAGATTGCAGTAGCAGCAAACCCCGGCAACAGTGGTGGTCCGGTATTCAACCGCAATGGCGAAGTAATTGGTATTTTGAGTACAAGAGAATTGAATGCAGAAGGCGTGGTATTTGCCATTCAAAGTAAATACATTGTACAAATGGTAAATGAACTGAAGAAGAATGATACTTCTGCTCAAAGCCTGAAACTACCGCTCAACTCACAGGTACGTGGTATGGAGCGTGTACAGCAGGTGAAAAAAATTCAGGATTACATCTATATGGTTAAAGTATATTAATCGACCTTATCTGTTTTTATGAAACTGCGGGCCTCAACTTTGTGTTGAGGTTCATTTTTTTATATAGATATTTCAACTAAAAGAAAATAATGTAAAATCTACTTTATCATAAAGAAGTTTTTTAAGTCAAGGGACAGAATGAAATTCAACCCCTTTTTGTTACGATAGCTTTTTACACTTAAAAGATTAGAGAAATCGTCATTTCGACGAAGTAGAAATCGCTATGCTAAAAAAAATTGCAAAATAAAATGAGGCTGTTTTTTTAAAACAGCCTCATTCATCATTATTGAAACTTAAATATTACTTTCCTCTTTTTCTTACACTGCTTGCTCCGCTTGAACGGAAACTGCTGATGACAGCCGTACCCCTGTAGTTAATATCACTGGCGCCGGTGGCATTTACATTTAGTGTTTTGTTTACTGTAATTTTTATGTCAGAGGCGCCCGACGCATCAGCTGTACAATTTTCTGTTACCAGGTCAAAGCCTTTAAAATCACTGGCACCGCTTGATTCAATACTTAAATCTGATACGGAACCGGTAATGGTGGCATCACTCGCACCGCTTTGAATAACAGCCATTTTTGAAAATATCACTTCACCTTTAAAACTTGAAGCACCTGTTAATTTCATTTGAAGATCAACACCTTTAAGCCTGCCATCAACTTTTACATCACAAGCACCTGATACATCAATGATGTCAAGGTTTTTTACAGAAACATATGCCCTCAATTTTTTATCGCCTGTATTCCAGTTCCATTTTAATCCATCATTATCATACCAGATTCGGAGTACACCATCCCTTACTTCTGTTTTAATGCGGTTACGGTATTTTTCATCAGACGCACTTACAACAACGGCTTCATCAGCGCCCTGCTTGATAATAACATCAATAGCATTTGAAACTTTTAAGGCGTGAAAACTTCCGCTTACTGTTCTTACCTCAGCATTTTTATCATTTACCACCATTATATCCTGTGCGTGAAGTAATAAACCCATTGCAAACAGCACAACGCTTAAAAATATTTTTTTCATATCCATATATTTTTTTGATGATAAAAATTAACTGTCAATCCGTTTTACACTTGAGCCAAGGCGTGTATTCATATCTGTAATTTTTGCATTGCCTTTATAATGAATATTTCCGCCGGTTGAAGCATCCACTTTCATTTCATCATTTACGGTTACTTCAATTTTGGCACCTGTGGTACAACGTAAATCAGCTTTGCCTGCTGCTAAATCATAGGCTGACATTTTAGCTCCGCTATTGGCATTTATATTTAATACGCCTGCAGAGCCATCGAGTTTAGCATTGGCTCCACTTTCAATTTCCATCACTAATTTTCCTGCTTCTACTTTTCCTTTAATGTGTGCGCCTGAATTTAAATAAACGGACAATACATCCTCTTTGATAATTCCCTGAATCATCACCTCGGCACCTGCAGAGGCTGTGAGTTTATCCAGGGTTTTAAACGAAACATAGGCTTTGAGCTTTTTGCCACCGCTTGTCCAGTCGCTAAAACTTTCACGGTCGTAATAAATTTTGAGTACCCCATTTTCCACTTCTGTTTTCAGGCGATTGCGGTATTCGTCACGGCTGGCACTTATGGCAACTGATTCTTCATTGCCCTGGCTGAGAAACAAATGAATACCATCACTCACTTTTATAGAGCGGAATGGTTTTACGGAACGCATTTCAGCATTCGCATCGTTAAACGTAGCATCCTGAGCGGCCAGATAAAGACCAAATGACATTAAGCTGAGCAGCAAAATAATTTTCTTCATAATAAGGTTTTTTTATGGTACGGTTGACGGTACTAAAAAGTTACAGAATTGTAAAAGAAATTATATTTGCACCGTTGTTCGCCCCAAACGGGGGTTCAACTAAGATTCCTCGGGGTGCTGATGGCCAACTGGCCGGAGGCTGAGATAAACCCGTTGAACCTGAACAGGGTAATGCCTGCGAAGGGAAGGAGGCTTTCATATTTCCCCCTCTCCATTGCAGCATTTCCATTTCAATTTTTAACTGTAAACGTGTTTGAAAGATGAAAAAATTGATGCTGGGAATGTTGATGATTGTTTCACAACAAATTCTCATGGCTCAGTACAAACTGAGCGGAACTGTTACTGAAGGAAAAGGTAACATTGTAATTTCAGGTGCTACCATTGAAGTAGCAGGAAACGGCAGCACACAATCTGCTGATGATGGCAGTTTCGCCATCAGCCTTCGGCAAAAAGGAAATTACAAAGTAATTGTTACAACCATTGCCTTTAAACGATGGGAACAAATCATTACCATCAACCAGAAAGAAACGAAGCTCAACATTCAATTAGAACAAGTGGCTTTGTTTTTGAAGCCTGTTGAAGTAACAGGTATTCGTGCAGCAGACCGCATGCCCTTTACAAAAACCAATCTCAACAAACTGGATATTGAAAAAATGAATACAGGTGTTGACCTTCCATTCCTGCTCAATCAAACACCATCTGTAGTGGTGAATAGTGATGCAGGCAATGGCATTGGCTATACGGGCATACGCATACGTGGCACGGATGCAACACGTATTAACATGACGCTGAACGGAATTCCGTACAATGATGCAGAAAGTCAGGGTTTATTTTTTGTAAACCTGCCCGATTTTGCATCATCCGTCAATTCCATTCAAATTCAGAGAGGTGTGGGTACTTCCTCCAATGGTGCAGGTGCTTTTGGTGCTACGATGAATTTAAGCACGAATGAGTTCAATGAAAAAGCTTATGCTGAAGTTACCAATGGGTTCGGCAGTTTTAATTCCTGGCGGCATACTGTAAAAGCCGGAACCGGTTTGCTCAACAATCATTTTACAATTGATGCCCGTTTATCCTTTATCAACAGTGATGGCTTTATTGACCGTGCTACAACTGACCTCCGCTCCTTTTATTTATCTGCTGCTTATCTCAATAAAAAATCATCTTTACGTTTCAATGTATTTTCAGGAAAAGAAATAACATTTCAGGCATGGAATGGTATTCCAGAAGCAAAGTTGAAAGGAGATGCTGCAGCTTTGCAAAATCATTATTGGAATAATCTGGGTGTATTGTACAAAACAAGAGAAGATTCTCTCAATTTGTTCAATCCCAACAATAACAGAACTTACAATACTTTTCTGTACAATAATCAAACAGATAATTATCAGCAGGACCATTATCAACTTTTCTTCAATAATGAGCTGAATTCATCCTGGAATTTGAATACTGCGTTTTTTTTAACAAGAGGCAGAGGTTATTATGAAGAATACAGAACAGATGTTGATTTGGGTGATTATGGTCTGTCATCAGCAGAGAGCGATATCATTCGTCAACTCTGGCTGGACAATTGGTATTACGGAACTACTTATTCACTGCAATACAAAAAAAACAAAGATCAGTTAACGTTTGGCGGAGCTTACACACGCTATAAAGGATTGCATTACGGGAAAATCATCTGGAGTGAAGTGAACCTGCCAAAGAATTATCGCTGGTATGATTTGGATGCGTTCAAGAATGATTTTACTGTTTATACAAAATATCAAAGACGCCTTGGACAACGCTGGGAGTTATTTGCTGACGTGCAGTACAGATCTGTGAATTATACATTGAATGGTTTCAGGAATAATCCTGCTTTACGGATTGATAATGATTTCAATTTCATAAACCCCAAGTTGGGCATTTCCTATGCAAATGGAAAAGGATGGCTGGGTTTTGCCTCCATCAGCGTAGGAAATAAAGAACCTAACCGTGACGATTTTGAAGCAGGTACTGCCCAGCAACCGGTACATGAAACATTATACGATTGGGAATTGAATATTGAACGCAGAGGTAAACATTATAATGTGAGTGCAACCGGTTATTTTATGCTGTATAAAAATCAATTAGTGCTCACAGGTAAAATTAATGATGTAGGTGCTTATGCAAGAATTAACATACCTGAAAGTCATCGCACAGGAGTTGAATTACAGGGCAGTGTAAAAGCGGCCTCATGGTTTAATGCTGCGGCCAATCTTACATTGAGCAATAACCGGGTTCTCAACTTTACAGAGTTTAGTGATGACTATGATA
>CAYPBV010000020.1:0-5364 GCA_964409025.1 uncultured Chitinophagaceae bacterium
GGTACAAACCGTAACCGCCGTTTTTACTGTGAGCACCTCTTGTCCATTCTGCTTTAACATTGAGGAATTTGATTCCGTTTACATATTGTGTTTTAATGGCATCGCCTTTTGTATTCTGTACGGTAAGGTTTTGCAGCGTAATATTTTTGCCGTTCGTGATTTTAATTCCTTCTGCTCCGCTGATTTGATTTGCAAAGTTGAGAAAGGTTTTGTCTTTTCCTTTTCCACGAATGATGATGTTGTTCTTTCCATCGAGCCAGAGTGATGTTTGTAAGTTGAAAGTTCCTTCCGGTAATTCAATCACAGCACCATCTTTGGCAGCGATGAATTGACGTTGCATTTGCTTAATGGGGTCTTCCTGTGCGAAGGATGCTGAGCATATAAATGAAAGTATTGTGATGCATATAAATTGCAAAGCTTTGAACCTTTCTATCCCCTCTTGGTAGGGGTGGCGGAGTTTTAAACAGAGTAATGGCTGTAAGGGGTGGGTTGCCCAATAGCGAACAGAACGATTAAGTGAGTGACACAACGCAAGCATCATAGTAGTATTAAAGCCGGTTACAAAAAATCTCTTATTGTAAGTTACAAATTCTTTGCTTCAGTTGACAAAGCTTTATTATCTTCCTTGCCTAAAATTATTGCCATGTCATTTAAAGGAAAAACAGTTTTTATTACGGGTGCATCAAGAGGTATTGGGAAAGCGATGGGTTTGAAATTAGCGAAAGAAGGTGCCAATGTTGTGGTAGCTGCTAAAAGTGTGGAAGAAAATCCAAAACTGGGCGGCACCATTTTTTCTGCAGCTGATGAAATGACGGCAGCAGGCGGACAAGGCCTGGCCATTCAGCTTGATATCCGTTTTGAAGACCAGATTGCTGCGGCTGTTGAAAAAACAGTAAGCACATTTGGCGGTATTGATATGCTCATCAACAACGCATCAGCTATTAATTTAACTCCAACAGAACAAACAGAGCCTAAGCGTTTTGATTTGATGCATGATATTAATGTGCGGGGTACCTTTTTTATGACACGTGCCTGTATTCCTCATTTACGCAAGGGTAACAATCCGCATATACTCACATTATCACCTCCCGTTAATTTAAAACCGAAATGGCTTGCCGGACATATTGCTTACACGCTCACCAAATACAATATGAGCATGATGACGCTTGGCTGGAGTGAAGAGTTGAAGAAAGATGGTATTGCTGCGAATGCGTTATGGCCACGTACTACCATTGATACTGCTGCGGTAAGAAATTTATTGGGCGGTGAAGCACTGGCGAATATGAGCCGCACTGTTGATGTATTGGCTGATGCAGCTCATTTTATTTTAAGTAAACCATCTAATGAATGCACCGGTAATTTGTTTATTGATGAAGATGTGTTTGCGGCTGAAGGAATTACTGATTTGAGTAACTATTCAGTAGTGCCGGGAGGAAAGCTGTTTAGAGATTTGTTTGTGGATTAGTTGCACGCAAAGACGCAAAGGCGCTAAGTATTGTTATGCATTTTATGTTGAGGTACATTATACTATTCTTTTTAATTGCAGCCTGCAAAACAAAAACATCTATGCAGAATGATGAAGTAAAAATTCATGCGTTTCGTTTAAAGCCCGGGCAGGATTTAAAGCAAGAAATAGAAGTCTATGTGCAGCAACATCATATTGAAGCCGGCTGGGTGATGACCTGCGTAGGCAGCGTTACTCAATACCATCTTCGCTTTGCCAACCAACCACAGGGAACAAAAGGGAATGGCCATTTTGAGATAGTGAGCTTAACAGGAACGGTAAGCATTCATGGAAATCACTTGCACATGAGTGTGAGCGACAGCACCGGCCGCACCATTGGCGGACATTTGCTTGATAGTAACTTCATTTATACCACTGCAGAAATTGTAATTGGCGAAGGAAAGCAGTTGGTCTTTACGAGAGAAAAAGATGGAACGACGGAGTGGGAGGAGCTGCAGATTAAAAAAAATAAGTAACTATACTCTACCAATATGTACATAAAGCTATAGTTTAAATACATCTAATTTAATGCGAAACTAATGAGCTATAAGTTTGAAAAAAACCCTCCATTACCAATTGATAGCGAAAGCTATCGACAAAAAGTAATGCGTGATTTTCAACGCATCTTAAAAGAAAACGGCGATAATGAAAAAATATTTCAAGATTTTTTTGAGCAAAACCCAAGCTTAGTCCCTGGTTCAAAAAGTGAATTTGAAATGTATGGCTCAGGTCACGGACCTCTTTTTAGTTCATTAATTACTCAACCTAAAATAGAAGGTCTAAAGGAAAGAATTCCTGATTTTTTATGGCTTTCCTACGATAGTGTATGTTTTTGTCCAGTATTCATAGAAATTGAAGCGCCAAATAAAAAATACTTTAATCAAGATGGAAGTTTCACAAGCGATTTTAATAAAGCAAGAGAACAACTAATTGAGTGGAAAACAATTTTAGGGAAGCCACTGAATATCGAAAAATTTAAATCTGACTTTAATATACCCCGTGAAGAGTCTGAATTATATTTCGATCCTTACTTTGTTTTAATATATGGAAGAAGAGAAGAATTTGAAAATAACAGATGGAAAAGGGACAAGCGATCTCAGATAATGGGTGATAATCGACTTATATTAATGAGCTACGATCGCATTGAGCCAAAATATCTTAATAAAAATTACCTCTGTTGTGAAGTAAAAAGTGGAGATTATTATGCAAAATATTTAACCCCAACATTTAAAGTTGGCCCATATTCCTATGATCTTTTGAAAATAAACAATATTGAAAACGCCATTAAAAATATGGTTTATACATCTGAGGAAAGAAAAAGATTTTTATTGGAACGAATTCCATATTGGATAAATTATATAAAGAACGAAGGTGATAATGATGATGGTACTGATGATGATTTAATTTCCTTTGATAACAGTAAATTAGATGAACTTATGAAAACTGAGGAATAAAAAAGTGCATAAGGTTTAGGAGCCTTATGCACTAAAATAATTACGACGAACTAATATATTAATTATTAAAAAATATAACATGGAGCTATTCGGAAAAAACAATCATTGAATCATCAACTGATAAAAAAGCTTTAACAAATTTAATATCCCATGATATAACTAAATACCATGTATATTTATTTTTTGCAGGATCTCCAATCCTAAATGAATATTGCTTATTGCTCGTCGAAGGAACATCAGAGCAATTCCATTCACGAATATATTCAACGGAAGTATTTCCAGATAGCCAGACACCACTTAGTACAAAATAATCACCTTGTTCGCCTCTCGAATTTTTTGAGATTTCAAGTGTCAAACTTGTATTACTGCTTCTCTCAAGTTTTTTATCAAGTTTTCCAGTCTTTTCATTTTTAACAAGAGTAAAATACTCGACTTTAGTAAATGTTTTTTTTCCGTAAGGAATTGGACATTGTGAATTAGCGCCTATAGCGGCTATCCAAAAGAATGAAATCAGATATATCGACTTCATAAATTATTTTTTTTTCGAAAGATATTTTTTATTTCACTTAAAAATTATCTCAACACCTCCTTCGGCACTTCTCTCTCCAGCAAATTTTTATAAATAAACATCGCAATTTCATTAGCGCTATGTGCATCCTGTTCTCTCAGGTTGCGCCATCCATGACGACCGCCGGGATACACCATAAACTCAAAATGCTTTTTCTTTTCCTGCAGCTTCTTTACCAATTGCAGACTATTTTGCAGGTGCACATTATCATCCATGGTGCCATGATAAATACGGAGCAGACCCTTGTACTTGTCTAAATACGTATAAACAGAAGATGATTTATAACCTTCGGGATTTTCTTCAGGTGTATCCATAAACCGCTCTGTGTAATGCGTATCATACAAACTCCAGTCGGTAACACTGCCGCCCGCCAAACCATGAGTGAAATAATCAGCACCATAGGTTAATGCATAAGCACTCATATAACCACCATAGCTGAAACCGCTGATGCACACTTTGTTTTTATCAACGCCTGCATTTTCAATCAACCATTTCACAATCGTAATCCAGTCTTTCATTTCCCAATAGCCGAGGTTGCGGTGCATATAGTTCACGCCCTCTTTACCAAAGTGGCCACTGGCACGGTGGTCCATCGCCACTTGAATCAATCCTTCTTTGGCCCACCATTGTTGCTGCATGTTGAGTTGCCATCCGTCATATACAGTACCGGCATCAGGTCCGCCGTAAATGTTAATCATCAACGGGTGTTTTTTATTCTTATCATAATTCAACGGCCAAACAATCCGCAAAGGCAATTCATATTTTCCATCTTCACTCGTAACACGAAGCAATTGTGTTTTGGCAAGGGTAGTCGTTTCAAATGCTTCACCCACTGCATTGCCCAATTCTTTAATCACTTTTCCTTTATTGTTCACCAATGCCACAGCATCAGGAGAGCCTGTATTGGAGTATGTTGTAATAAAATACAAACCATTGGGTGAAAGCTGAATGTTGCGGTGTGTGTATTCACCAAAAGTGAGGCGCTGCAAACCGCCGCCATCAAACTTTACTTTGTACAAATCATAACGGGCGCTGTTATCTTTCCTGCAGGTGAAATAAATAAGTTGATTTTTTTCATCTACATGGTTGATAGCGGTTACACGATAGTTGCCGCTGGTAATGGTGCTGATGCGTTTGCCGCTCATGTCATGCAGGTACAAATGATTCCAGCCTGTTACATCACTTTGCAGAATGAATTGTTTACCGTTATTTAAAAAAGTAAAACGGTCATCACCTTCCAGCGTTACCCATGTTTTTTGCTTTTCATCATAGATTTCTTTCTTGCTGCCATCAGCAATATTCATTTCATATACTTTCAGATTGTCCTGTGAACGTGGCATCCATTGAATCCACAAGGCGGTGCCATCTGCTTTCCAGTAAGGCATGCCAAAATACTGGTCGTCTTTTGTATTAAAGTCGGCCCAAACAGTGTTACCACCATCGGCATTCACCACGCCCACTTTTACTTCCGGATTTTTATCACCTGCTTTGGGGTAACGTGTCTGTTCAATAAAGCCATGCTGACCTTCTTCACTGTAAATGGGAAACATCGGCACCATACTTTCATCCATACGCATGTACGCTATCTTCTTACTATCGGGGCTCCACCAGAACGATTTGTAGCGTGTGGCTCTTCCCAATATTTCTTCATAGTACACCCAGCTGGCAAAACCGTTAAGGATAACATCCGTACCATCAAAGGTTAACTGTGTTTCTTTTTTGGTGCTGAGGTTGATGGTGAAGAGATTATTGTTTCTGGTGAAAGCAACATATTGTCCATCGGGCGACAGTGTTGGATTTTTTTCAATGTCTTTGTTATTGGTGAGTTGTGTTTCGCC
>CAYPBV010000020.1:5464-36808 GCA_964409025.1 uncultured Chitinophagaceae bacterium
GCGACAGTGTTGGATTTTTTTCAATGTCTTTGTTATTGGTGAGTTGTGTTTCGCCGGCTGCTATTTTGAGATATAGATCATTTCCTTTTTGTATTATTTCAGGTACTGAAGGTTTGATTTTAGGCGGCAAATGTTGAATATCAGCTTCTGTTATCTTTCCCGATTTACAATCGATCATAGAGTTTTTACCGTCAATTTCCATGATCAGCCCATTGTCACCTACCCATGTAATAAACTTAGGCAGCGGCTTGGTTACTTTATGCGGCGCACCTTTGAGCATTTGCTCAGTGGTGAGGTAGGTGGTTTGGGCAAAAATGGAAGTCGACAAAAGAAGAAACGCAATCGTGATTCTTAAAGACATATAATACTATTTTAAGTGCCGAAGTTATTTATTTTGAACAAACAGATTTTATATTTGTTTTGCTAAAAAAAAGACAAATGAAATTCACATTTCTTCTTATCATTCTCCTTTGCCCGTTCGTATTACTTTGCCAAAAAAAGTTCAGTTTAGAAGCTAACTATGGATTAAATGGAAATTTCTTTGTACGTAGTTATGATCAGGAAAGCAGAAACGTTCCGGGGTTGGCAGAATTCTTTTACAAAAAAAGCTTTATTGGAACTATTGGAGGCATCGAGTTAAAATACAAAACAGGTAAAAATTCAAATATTGGTATTGGATATGCAAGATCTGTAAATAGCAGGGCTATAGATTTTTCACCAACTCAAAACATACCTGTATTTGCTGATAATTTTACGATAAGGCATATCAATAATTTTTATCAACTTTTCTATGAGAAGAGGGTAAAAGTAAAAAGCGATGAATTAACTTTTGGTTTAGGAATTTTTTATTTGAGGCCGCTTCAACAAGAAGTTGATATTTCAATTTTTGGTGTGGGATTAGATGAACGAAGCTTTAAAAATTCAAGGCTTGAAGAGGGTGGTTTCTTTGCCGGCTTCCAATACTCAAAGCAAATTGATACCCGTTTTCGTTTAGGTATCAGAAGCCGTTTGTATTATACCGCTTCTACAAATGAATTTGAAGCCATTACTTTAACGCCAACGCTTAGCTATCAATTCTAATAAATAAACCGCAGCTTTTCAACTGCGGTTCTTTAATCATCTATATGAACTATGTTAACTTACTCCTCTGTCCGTTCCTGCCTCATCATTAGGAAAACTTCAGATGAACAGCCAGCTTACTTGGTTAAAATAGTTTCTACAAACTCTATGTTTTGAGGAAGGTGATTTTGAATTACATCCCAAACAATTTCATATTCAATTCCAAAGTAATCATGAATCAAAACATCCCTGAACTGCGCCATTCGTTTCCATTCAATTTCAGGGTGATTCATTTTTGTTTCTTCGGAAATCAGCTTTGCAGCTTCTCCAATCACTTCAAAATTCCGAATTACTGCATCAATTGTAATTGATGACAAAACAAATTCATCGTATTGAAAACCTTTTGTGTAGGTAAAAATTTTATTACCTGCTTCAGCAATGTCTTTCATCAGCAGTTGATCTTCACGCTTAGGCATAGATCAAATCGTGTTTGATAGCATCAAAATAATAAGGTTTGATGGCGTTTTTTGTAACAATTTGAACAGGAACGGAGCCAAAACATTCCTGCAATAAATCATAAGTTGAAAATAGTGAATCAGCAGAAGGTTTTTCAAAACTCACGAGTATATCAATATCACTTTGGTTTGTTGCTTCTCCACGGCTGTAAGACCCAAACAAAGCAATCTCCTTTAAACCGAAATGTTTGCTTAAAACCGGTTTAACAATCTTTAGTTGCTCTATGATTTGTTCCTTATTCACGATTTAAAATTACACTTTTCTTCCAACAAAAAAACCGCAGCCTTTCAGCTGCGGTTCCTGTACAATCTATATGAACTTTATCAACTTATTCCTCTGTCCGTTCCGGCTGCATCATCGGAAGCCTCACCCTCATTCCCTCTCCAAAGGAGAGGGAGGCCAAACAAACGAATTCTATTTTTCTTTTCACTGATTATTCATCAATTTTTTCAGGTCTCATCATCGGGAACAACAGCACATCCTGAATGCTCGGCTGGTTCGTCATCAACATACACAACCTGTCAATACCAATACCGATACCTGAAGTAGGCGGCATACCATATTCCAATGCACGGAGAAAATCATAATCAATAAACATCGCTTCATCATCACCACGTTCTTTCAGTTTCACCTGGTCTTCAAAACGATCACGTTGGTCCAGCGGGTCATTCAACTCACTGTACGCATTCGCCACTTCCTTACCATTAATCATCAGTTCAAAACGCTCTACCAGTCCGGGTTTACTGCGGTGCTTCTTGGTAAGCGGACTCATTTCCACCGGGTAATCAATGATGAATGTTGGCTGAATATATTTCGGCTCAGATGTAGCACCGAAAATTTCATCAATCAATTTGGCTTTACCCATGGTATTATCAACGCCAATCTTCAATTGCTTACAGGTTTCTCTCAGTTGTTCTTCATTCATCTCACTCACATCAATACCAGTATTTTCTTTTATGGCATCAAAGATGGAAATGCGTTTGAACGGTGTTTTAAAGCTGATGGTTTTATCACCTACAGGTACATCCGTTGTTCCATGTAAAGCAATGGCCACACGCTCCAACAGATTTTCTGTAACATTCATCATCCAGAAATAATCTTTATAGGCAGTGTACCATTCCAGAATCGTAAACTCAGGGTTATGTGTGCGGTCCATGCCTTCATTACGGAAGTTGCGGCTGAACTCATATACCCAATCAAAGCCGCCTACAATCAAACGTTTTAAATAGAGTTCATTGGCAATACGCATGTACATGGGTACATCCAATGCATTATGATGTGTAATAAACGGCCGGGCTGTTGCACCACCCGGGATAGTTTGCAATACTGGTGTGTCTACTTCCAACGCTCCGTGTTCATTCAAATATTCACGGATGGTGTTCACCATCAAGGTCCGTTTTACAAACGTATCTTTTACCTGCGGGTTAATGATGAGGTCTGCATAACGCTGACGGTATTTGAACTCCGGATCAGTTACCGCATCAAAAGTTTGCCCTTCTGCTTCTTTAACAACAGGAAGAGGTTTTAATGATTTCGTCAAAACAGTGAGTACTTTTACATGCAAACTGGTTTCACCTGTTTTGGTAACAAACACATAACCTTTCACACCAATGATATCACCGATATCTAATAATTTTTTAAACACCACATCGTACAACGTTTTGTCTTCACCGGGAGCTATGTCATCACGCTTTACATAAATCTGCAGGCGGCCATGACTGTCCTGCAACACAGCAAAACAAGCTTTGCCCATATCACGAATACTCATGATGCGGCCGGCAATACATACATCAGCATACTGCTCTTTGGTATGTTCATTAAAACCAGCTTTAATGGCAGTGGAGTAATGCGTTACAGGGTAGAGAGGTGCAGGATAAGCATCAATGCCAAGCTTGTTCAATTCAGCCAGTTTTTCCCTGCGTATTATTTCCTGTTCAGATAAATGTGTGCTCATATTCAATCTTCGCTTTAAAGGCTGCAAAGGTACGGGTGCAGCAGTTTTGAGCAAAGGCATAAATATTGGCATGGTTTTATGCAACTTTATCATCAATAAAACCGTTTAACATCAAAATCATTTAACCATGAAGCGTATTCTACTTCTTACCTGTATTGTTTTTTCTTTATCCTCCTGTGAAGTGATGAGTCAATTACCAAAACTGCCCGGTGGCAATGGCGTTACTGAGGCAGAAGCCGGACAGGGTATTAAAGAAGCTCTGGGCCAGGGTTTAACAAGAGCTGTTTCGTTTTTGAACAAGACCGATGGATTTTTTGGCAACCAATTTTACAAAATTCTCTTACCTCCCGAGGCACAGAAAGTAGAGAGCACGATGCGTCGTATTGGATTGGGCAAGCAGGTGGATCGTGCCATTTTGCAAATCAACCGTGGGGCTGAAGATGCAGTAGGTTTTGCTACTCCCATCTTTGTAAACGCCATTAAACAAATGACCATTGCTGATGCGATAGCCATCATCAGAGGCCCTAAAGATGGCGCTACTAATTATTTCAAACAAAAAACTACAGAAGCATTGGTGCAGGCATTTACACCTGTTGTAAAAACCAGTCTGGATAAAGTAGAAGCCACCAGGTATTATGATGATTTGGTAAACTCTTATAATAAATTTCCTACAACACGTAACAAGCTTAATCCTGACTTAACGAGTTATGTGGTGGGCAAAGCGGTGGATGCACTGTTTGATCAAATTGCAAAAGAAGAAATGGAGATTCGTGCCAATCCGGTAAAGCGTACTTCAGATCTTTTGAAAAAAGTTTTTGGTGCAGTTTGGAATTAATAGTTAGAAGACTAAAATAATTAAAAGATGATTGCGCTTGCAATCATCTTTTTTTATTTCTTCGCAACAGCTGCTGCATACGCTTGCGCCACTTTTGCTCCCAATTTTGCATTGTGTTTGATTAATGCAATATTTGCTGCAAGACTTTCACCCTTGGTATGCTCCGCTATGTATTGCAGTAAAAACGGAGTTACTTCTTTTCCTTTAATCTTTTTAGCAGCAGCAGCGTTGAGTGCTGTTTGTATATGCAATTCCATTTCAGCCGCAGGTACTTCATAAACTTTGGGTATGGGATTAGCAATCAGCACGGCACCATCAAGGCGCATCTCCCATTTGCTTTTCAGTAAAGAAGCAATGGCTGCTGCTGTATCTAAACGCAAAGGAGATTCATAACCGCTTTCGCTTGAATAAAAACTGGGAAATGCGTTTTGACCGAACGTAATAACAGGTATGCCTTTAGTTTCAAGATACTCGAGTGTTAAACCGATATCCAGTATGGACTTGACACCTGCTGAAATTACTGCAACAGAAGTATGTGCCATTTCTGTTAAATCAGCACTGATGTCCATACTTTTTTCAGCACCACGGTGCACACCGCCGATACCGCCGGTTACAAAAACTTTGATGCCGGCCATTGCTGCAATTCGCATTGTTGCAGCTACAGTAGTTGCACCCAATTTATTTTGTGTAAGTACGTATGGCATATCACGCAGACTCACTTTCCACACCTCGTTTGCTTTACCAAATGTTTCAATCTGATCCTGCGTTAAACCCACATAACATTGACCATTCATTATAGCAATCGTAGCAGGTACTGCACCATTACTTCTTACAGCTTCTTCCACTTCCAGTGCTGTTTGTACATTTTGCGGATAAGGCATGCCATGTGAAATGATGGTAGATTCCAAAGCTACCACCGCCTTCCCCTGCTGTAAAGCAAGTTGCACTTCCCGATGTATGTGTAAAAAAGAATTCATGAGTATACGTTCATTTATGCTGATGCATTTCATCCTTCAGGAAAATAATGCGGTACAAGACGCAGTAATTCCTGCTGATTTAAATGTGTGGCAATAGCTCCATTTACCTGTAAAATTTCAGCCGAAAGTGAATGGGCAATTTTTATAGATTCCAGATCATCCAATCCTAAATGCTTACCTAATAAAAAACCACTGAGCGATCCATCGCCTGCACCTGTACAGTCCACCACATCTACTAATGAAGCATGGAGCGATACCGTTTTTTCTTTACTCACAATACTGCTGCCATGAATACCATTGTGCAGCCAGATATGCTGTACGCCACGTTCCAGTAATTCATCTACCTGCTGCCTTGTATTTACGCTCTCATATTTACACATTACAGGAAGCTCATCTTCATTGGGTGTAACGAGGTATAAACCTTCCAGCTCAATATGTTTCAGTTTAGATGCAGGTGGTACACTTACCGGTTCAATGATAAATGGAATACCCGTTTCTTTACTGAATATGAGTAGCCATTCCATAGTTTCTACAGATACGTTTGCATCAGCCAATATGTACCCTGCTGTTTCCAGCAACGTCCGTTGCTGCTGGAGATGCGAAGGTGAAATTAATTGTATGGCTGCATTGGTTAGAAAAGCAGTATATAAACTGCCATCCCGGTCAATGATACCTGTGTATTTTCCACTGAGTCCTTCAATGGTAACTGAGCCATCTAATTGTACACCTGCCTGCGAGCATACCTGCCTGAGCCAGTTGCCATCACTGTCATTTCCAAAAACAGAAATTAATTGCACGGGCACACCCAGTAATGCCAGTTGATGGGCAATATTACGTGCCACACCTCCGGCTGTTTTAGTAACATGTGCGTCATTAGTAGTTGCATTAAGAATTGTTTCTGTAGCATGAAAGAGTTCATCTACCAGGGCAGCTCCTATGCAGATAATTGGTTTTTGCATGGGAGCAAATGTAAGTGCAATTGGTCTTTTGCTTTCAATTCATCTGACATAAAAAACACCCTGTCTTCATGCGACCGGTATGGGCGGATTATTGATTACAAATTTTATACCTTATATTTCCTGCATAAAGGCATGGGACTAATACTATATATTTTGTCCGGGTAACAATTTGTTGAAAGCATTCGCATTCACAAACAAGTTATCGGCATGCTTATGAGTGATACGGCGGCAGGTGAGTGAAAATTCTGTACCATTTGTGCTGAAGCTGCCCAGTGATTGATTTTGAAATTAGTTACTTCTTACACCCTTGTTTTAATCAACACATTTTGTTGGTGTTGATTATTTCTTTTTGCGGTTTCTATGCTTAAGCACAATTTACTGCGGATTAAATTAAATCAGCAGTATTTATGAAATACTGCAAAGCGGGTATCTGCAGAATTAATTTTGATTAACCGTGATTTCACTATTGACAAAGTGAAATTTTTTTTAGAGTTTCGATGTTGTGAGAACTTGTACTCAAGTCCATTTTCTATCAAAAAAGATAGTATAAGAAAGTATAAAAAAAGAATATACGGCACCGGATTTTAGCAAACTAACTAAAACAAACATGCAAAATATTTTCCTTTTACTTTTATCATTCTTCTTTTTAAATACCTGTTTTTCGCAAAATGCATTTTATGATGCAAAGAGAATTTATACGTGGTCGAAAAAAAGCAACAACGATTCCATTAAGCGTCTTGAGGTTCGGTTGATAGATACACTATTGAATAAGTATAAAATAGACGACTCCGTTTTAATCAAAAGCAGTGGAATAATATTGCAGATTAGTGATGATGTAAATTTTATCGGCATCTCTTCCCAAAGTGATTTGACAATCTTTAATAAAACTTTAGATTTTAAAGATTCATTAAAAGTTATTGAAACAGGAAGAACTGATAAAGAACGTAAAGCAGTAAGGGATTTATTTATTTTACAAAGAGAGCTGCATGCTACCAGTAAACTTTTAAAGCAAACGAAAGAGCATATAAAATCATTCCCGAAAGACACTTTAAACTGGGCACAAAAAACGTTTGCTGAAAAAAAGGGAATAATTAAAAAAATACTGGAGCAAATTGAAAATCTTAATTCACAAAATCCCAATGCACTCAGGGATACGGCTCTTAACCGTGATGTGCTTTTAAACAACGATTCCATTTGGTTTGACAGCTTGTTTGTCAATGATGTATTTTACGAAAAAGTATTCAGGTCCCTTAAGGAACACAGATTTGATTTTTCAAGTTTATTTGATGAAAAGAAAGACCAACTTCTGGAGTTATTTAAAGGTTTTACAAATACAGAAATACAAAAATCTATTGTAGGAACTGTATATAATAAACAGCAGGATGAAATATCCAAACAGGAAGAAGATTTTATCAAAACACAAATTGCTTATTCAACTCAGGAAAGCAAGTCAGGTGAAACAGAGGCTTATGTAACTTCTTCTATCTCTGATCAGAATTTTCCTTCTCAATCAGAAATCATTGATGCGCTTGCGATATATATAGCTAAAAGATTTAAGCAGGATCTTGCATTGACTTTTGTTGAAAATTTCACCAAGTATATGAAAGATAATTTGCTGGCAAGGGAAATGTTCCCTGCTACATTTCAGATGCTTTCAAACCTGGATCCGTATAGTATGCCTAAAATTGGAAGTGAATGGCGAAATTCCGTATCGAAAGATCTGATTGCAATACCCGAAAACCTGGTAAGAAGTTCCGTAGTTCAAAAATGGGTAAAAGACTCACAAACTGTTTATTATTTATCTGATGGGGTTGTTATAGGCAGATACATGGCAAAAAAATTCAGCTTTCCTGATATGGTTCGGTCACTGTATCTCCGCAACGGAATCAATTCAAATCAGGAATCAATAGCAGGCGATACATTACGGGCTCCCTACCTGCAAAAAGCGCTCCTGATAACTTATATTATTAATGAAGAACTTTATGATACATCTAAACAAAAATTCTGGATTACACCTGAGGAGTTTTATAAAATGAAACCCGGAGAGCTATTAATTTTTAAAGAACTTATTAGAAATAAATATGATGTTGATTTCAGGAAATTATTTGGAATGAATCCGCTGGCGCTTATAGATTCTGCCGGGTTTGTTCAATTCAGAAATAAATATACCGACCTTATTGCTTTATTTAAACAATTTGAAAACAGCCAGGTGGCTGCTTATTTGAGTAATAAACAGGATGGCAAATTAAAAGATGCATTTTGGGATTTTCAACGGCTGTTTCTTGATTTTTTATTAAAGGAAATAAAAGATAATGATGCCAAACAAAAAATCAAAACAGTTCAAAACCTCTTTTATGTATACGACTATGTATCCAATAAAAATTTTGGAGCTGCCATTAATACAGGGCTTGAAATACTTGATACACTCCTGCAGAAAAAAAGCCCCACAAATTATTTAAGAGCGTTTGTTCATGGAGATATTATATCAAAATTTGATGCCGAATCATTTAATTCTTCATCTGTTCACCTGAATGCTGAGTTTCAAAAAATGGAGACTCTTTCTAAAATGATTTATATCATTTCAAGGGAACAAAACACACACAATTTGAATTTATCAACTATCAAAACCAAATTCAAATCAAAATTTGACTTTGATCTTACAACCGTTTTTAATGAGGAACTTCTGGCAACCATTTGCAAGTCAGGATACCAGCCAAAAATCTTTGATAGTTTATTTAATGTTATAAAGCAGAATATCTCAAACCTACCTGATATTCCGCTTAAAGTGCAGCAAAGTTTAAAATATATGAAATTTCAAATACCCAATACTGGGAAAGATTTAAAAAGCTATTTTGAACTCATCGAAAATTTGCTTCTTCACAGAAGTCCGCAGTTGATTAGCGGGTTCAGGAAAATTACAGGGTTTGTTACGGATGCGGCGGCCGCTAAAAACAGCCAGGAACTTAGTAAGGTTCTGGAAGGATATGCACAACCACCTTTATCTTATAAGCTTACAAGGAAATCAATTTTTTCACTTGACTTAAACGGATATCTTGGTTTCCAGGGGGGTACTGAAATAAGAATCAGTGAAATACAATCCACAACTCAAAACTTAAATGATTGGGCATTCGTTACAGGATTTACTGTTCCTGTAGGAATCAGTTTAAGCTGGGGTGGCAAAAACCATAATACGAGTAAAATAAAAAATAAATTAGAAACTGGTGACAGAGATGAGCGATTATTTTTTATCAATAAACGAGGTAACAGCACATTTTTAAAAGGAACTTCGCATACCTTTTTTATATCGCTTATTGATATAGCCGGGCCAGTTGCTTTTAGATTGGGTAATGATTCTGCACAAGGCCTGCCGGAAAAAACCAAGTGGTCGCAAATATTAGCACCGGGGTTTCATTATGTATATGGTTTGAGAAACCTGCCTCTTTGTTTTACTGTTGGATTCCAAATCTCACCACAACTGCGGAGTTATTCCAAAATTGATGCAAAGCCGTTTACAACTGCAAGGTTTCAAATTGGTGCTACTTATGATTTACCACTTCTGAACTTTTACCGTCGTAAACCTTTTTAAAACGATAATAAATATTTCTCATGCCCATCACTTCTGCTCAAAAAAATAAAATTCTTCAAATCGTAAATGTATTTGAAACCGGAACCACCGTTGGTGATTATGCTGCTATTTCACTGTATAAAGACGGACCCAACGGTGCCGATGGTAAACCCATCCGGCAAATTACTTATGGCCGCAGTCAAACTACCGAGTTCGGAAATTTAAAAGCGTTGCTGCAGATGTATATCAATAACAATGGAGCTTATGCTGCAGCCATGAGCCCATATCTTTCAAAAATTGGCAAAAAACCAAGCCTTTGTACCAATCAGGAATTTCTGCAATTACTAAAAGATGCAGGACGCCATGATGTACAAATGCAGAAAACACAGGATTCATTTTTTGATCAGCTTTACTACCAACCGGCTTATAACTGGTTCAGCGGTATGAAGTTTACAACAGCTTTAAGTTTACTGGTTATTTATGACAGTTTTATTCATAGCGGCACAGTACCTTCCTGGCTCAGAGAACGCTTCCCTGAAGCGGTACCTAAAAACGGAGGCAATGAACAAACATGGATTACGCAATATGTAAATGCAAGACATAACTGGCTGGCTAATCATCAACGTACCATTTTACGTGGTACTGTTTACCGTACACGTTGCTTTAAAAACTGCATTACCAGTAACAATTGGAATTTAGATAAACCTGTAAATGCAAATGGTGTAGTAATTGCCTAGATATAAATAATTATTTAAATTTTTGTAGTCAACAGGTTATTATAAATGAAGTGTGTGTATAATCACAGCATCTTCTTTTAAGTTTTGCGCATATTTCTTTCAATCCTTTACCTTTGCCCCTCTTTCGCAACGTCTCCCGCCCACGGCGGGATCTGAAGGCGTCCCGATAGCTATCGGGATTTAAAATTTTAAACAAATGAACAAAGGACCCGTTTCACAATTCATTCAACACCATTACCGTCATTTCAATGCTGCTGCTTTAATGGATGCGGCCAAAGGTTATGAAACACATTTGAACGAAGGTGGTAAAATGATGGTTACGCTGGCCGGTGCCATGAGCACTGCTGAACTTGGTATTTCACTGGCCGAAATGATTCGGCAGGACAAAGTACACATCATCAGTTGTACAGGGGCTAATCTGGAAGAAGATGTGATGAACCTGGTAGCACACAGTCATTACAAGCGTGTACCCAACTATCGTGACCTTACACCACAAGATGAATGGGATTTACTGGAAAATCATTACAACCGTGTAACTGATACCTGTATCCCTGAAGAAGAAGCGTTTCGCCGTTTGCAAAAACATTTGCACCGACAGTGGGTGGAAGCAGAAGCAAAAGGGGAACGATTTTTTCCGCATGAATTTTTATACAAAACAGTGTTGAGCGGCGATTTAAAACAGTATTATGAAATTGATCCCAAGGACAGCTGGATTGTAGCGGCAGCTGAAAAAAATATTCCCATCGTGTGTCCGGGTTGGGAAGACAGCACTACGGGAAATATTTTTGCCAGTTATGTTATTAAAGGTGAATTACAGGCAAGCACAGTAAAAAGTGGTATTGAATACATGGTGTGGCTTGCAGATTGGTACAGAAATAATTCAAGTGGCAAAGGAGTTGGTTTCTTCCAGATAGGCGGAGGTATTGCAGGTGACTTTCCTATTTGTGTGGTACCCATGATGTATCAGGATTTAGAGTGGCATGATGTGCCGTTCTGGAGTTATTTCTGCCAGATAAGTGATTCTACTACATCCTTTGGTTCATACAGTGGTGCAGTGCCCAATGAAAAAATTACATGGGGTAAATTGGATATCAATACACCTAAATTTATTGTAGAGAGTGATGCAACTATTGTAGCACCGTTGATGTTTGCATGGATATTAGGATGGTAAATAAATTAATGATTGATTAATTGAAAGGAGGTGATGCATTACTGCATCACCTTTTATTTTACATTTATAGAAATTAAAACAATGGACCATATTAACAACATTCCCGTTCAGGAAATACGCCCCGGCTTTTTTGGAAAATTGATTCATGGCGAAAAAGGAACGGTAAGCATTTGGGATATTAAGCAGGGCAGTGCTTTGCAAATGCATCAGCACGTGCATGAGCAAATCACCTATCTGCTTGAAGGTGAACTGCAAATGAATATTGGTGGAGAAGACTACTTGTTAACTGCGGGTTGCTATCATGTAATACCATCTAATGTACCGCACAATGCTTTTGCCGTTACTGATGTAAAAGTGATTGACTTCTTTAGTCCGGCAAGAGATGATTATCGTTTATAAAAAACAATTGAATTACGATGAAACACGCAACTTCTTTTGTAACAGCAACAATCCTCATGCTTTTGTTAGCAGCACCCGCTACGCTGCTTGCAGGCGATACGCTTACAATAACTGCTATACCACACCCGTTGCGTTGGGAAAATAAACCTGTCAGCTTCAGCATCATCAAAAATAAAGTAGTGATAAAAGCCGGTGCAAAAACAGATATGTTCAGAGACCCCAATGTAACGTACAATACAGATAATGCACCCAAGCTTGTGTTTAAAACATCAGAAGATTTTGTGTTGATATCACGTATTGAGCATGGTTTTAAAAGTAAATGGGATGGTGGCGCTTTTGTACTTAAGTATGACAGTCTTAACTGGGTAAAGTTTTGCTTTGAAAAAGATTATACCGGTGCACGCAGAGTTGTATCAGTTGTTACAAAAGATGTTTCAGATGATTGTAATTCTGTTACGATACCTTCCAACTTTGTGTGGTTTAAAATGGCCAAAGCCGGAAATGTAATTACACTCTACTACTCAATTGAAGGTTCTAAGTGGACGCTTGTAAGGCATTTCCAGTTTGAACCAAGGGAGGTAATGGTTGGTTTTCTTGCACAATCGCCTACCGGTTCAGCATGCGAAGTTTCTTTCTCATCAATCCAATATAAGCAGGTTACTATTAAAGATCCTTATAAAGGTGAGTAAGCTTAGAAATACATGTTAAATAAAAGTCATTTACCTGATAAAGATTAGGCAACACTGAATAACAGCATCTTATTTTTGCATCCATTATGAACTGGTTTCTGCAACTTCTTACTGAGCAAAGCATACCGCAAACAGTTATAATTTACGGTATTGTAATTGCAATTGGCATCTGGCTGGGTAAATTAAAAGTAGCAGGTATATCACTTGGCGTTACATGGATTTTATTTTTGGGTCTTATCATTTCTTATCTCGGCATCAATCTTAACCCGGAAACAATACACTTTCTTAAAGAGTTTGGACTTATCTTATTTGTTTATTCCATCGGACTGCAGGTGGGCCCCGGTTTTTTTTCATCCCTAAAAAAAAATGCAGCAGTTACAAATGGGCTTGCGGCCGGCGTAGTAGCGCTCGGAGTACTCATCACCATTTTGTTTTTTGTATTTACCTCTTCACCTATCACTTCTTTAACAGGTGTTATGAGCGGTGCGGTTACCAATACACCCGGATTGGGTGCTGCACAGGATGCTGCAAAAGATTTACAGATCAATAACGATGAATCCTCATTTATTGCACTGGCTTATGCTGTAGCATATCCGTTTGGTGTATTTGCAATTATTCTTTCATTATTAATACTCAGAAAAATATTTCGTGTAGACTTAGAAAAGGAGCGGGAGCTGCACAGGAAGTTAGATATTATAAAAAGCAATCGTCCTGTTTCAATTCACTTACTGGTGAGCAATCCGCAAATAGAAGGTAAGCCCTTACGTACCATTTTTGATTTACTCAAAGAACCTATTGTTGTATCACGCATACTGCAAAATGGAAAAGTAATTACACCTACACCACACACGATCATTCATAAAGATGATATTTTGCTTGTGGTTGCACATAAAGATCAACTGGAAGTATTGAAGATGATTATTGGTGAAGAGTCAGGCATTAACCTAAAAGAAGTACCGCAAAGTGAATTGATCTCACGCATCATTGTAGTAACTCAATCATCAGTAACACACAAACGGCTTGGCGATCTTGCTGCTTTTCACCAACATGATTTCACTTTAACACGTTTGAGCCGTGCCGGTGTGGAAATGGTGCCGCATGGTGATATTATTTTACAATTGGGCGATCATATAAAAGTGGTGGGTACAAAAGAAGGTGTAGAACAAATAGCGAAAGTAGTAGGTAATGAAATGAAGCGACTGGACGTACCTGATATTGCGCCCATATTTATTGGCATTGTATTGGGCGTATTACTGGGAAGTATTCCCTTCTTTGTATTTAATATGCCGGTGCCGGTAAAGATAGGCTTGGCAGGTGGTCCGTTGATCATTGCTTTGTTATTAAGCCGCTATGGAAACAAAATTTATTTGAATCAGTTTACAACTTACAGTGCTAATTTAATGTTGCGTGAGTTGGGCATAGCGTTGTTTCTGGCCAGCGTAGGTTTAGGCAGCGGTCATAACCTGCATCAGGCTTTTGAAGGAAGCAATGCATGGATGTGGATAGGTATGGGACTAACCATCACGTTTGTACCCTTGCTTACAATTGGCATGATTGCGCATTATGTTTTTCGTAAAACATATTTTGAAGTATGCGGTTTACTGGCCGGCGCCAGTACAGATCCTCCGGCATTGGCCTTTGCCAATCAAATGGCAAAAAACGAAGTGGCTAATGTTACGTATGCAACAGTTTATCCGCTTACAATGATTTTACGGATTATTGCGGCTCAGTTACTCATTTTGCTTTTTAGTTGATTTTAGAATATATTTGATTCTAACCAAAAATCAACTATTATGGATCAAAACAATGTACTAAATGAATTTAGTCAACCTTCCTATGACAATGCATCAATTGGCCAACGATTGGCAAACTACATTATTGATGCAATTGTGTTTTATTTTTTTATTTTCCTTTTCAGTATTATAGCCGGCGTTTCCCTGGCCGCTTCCGGAGCAGTTGATGAAATGTCAACTGAAGCAGAAGTACAAAGTGCAATGGGCGGAATCTTCCTCTTATACCTCGTTGTTTTTGCTGTTCTGTTTGCTTATTATACTTTACTGGAGGGCAGTAAAGGAAAAACAATCGGCAAGATGGTTACAAAAACAAGAGTGATTCGTGATGATGGCGAGCCAATGACTTATGGCAAAGCTTTTTTAAGAACTTTATGCAGATTGGTACCTTTTGAATTTATAAGTGTGTTTTTCGGTAACGGAACCATGTGGCATGATTCATGGACAGGAACCCGTGTTGTAAAAGACAAATAATTAAATCATCCTTAATAAAAAAGTGGTTGCTGTATCAGCAACCACTTTTCTTTTCTATAAAAATTACTTACTTAAATTTATCTTGTTGGTACATCTGCCAGTGATTTATCCCGCACAAACATATTGTTTCTGTTAGCCGCATCCCAGGCCAGGTAAAACACAAGTCGTGTACGCTTTTCATACAAATCGTAATTTATTTTATCAGGCGTATCTGTAGGGCGGTGATAATCTTTATGAATCCCATCAAAGAAGAAAATGATAGGTACGCCTTTACGTGCAAAATTATAATGGTCGCTTCGGAAGTATAAACGGTTGGGATCTTTAGGATCATTGTATTTACGATCTGTAATAATTTTAATATACATATTGTTGATGCTGTCAACATAATTGGGCAATTCACTGCTCAGCTTATCATCACCAATCAAATACACATGGTTATTGCTATCAACAGAGTTGAGCTTATCATCTTTACGGCCAATCATATCAATATTAATATCCAATGATGTTTTTTCCAATGGATACACAGGGTGATTACTGTAGTACTCACTTCCCCACAAACCTTTTTCTTCACCACTCACAGCAAGAAATAAAATATTACGGCGTGGGCCTTTACCTGCAGCCTTTGCTTTTGCAAATGCTTCTGCCAACTCTAACAAGCCTACGGTACCGCTGCCATCATCATCAGCACCGGGATGGATTTTTCCGTTGATGATACCAATATGATCATAATGTGCTGAAATCACTACCCATTCGTCTTTCTTATCTGAACCTTCTATAACACCAAGAATATTGGAAGCACTGAACGTCTGCAGGTTTTTTGTCACTGAAAACATAAGTTCAGTTGAAACTGCTTTTGTTTTCAATTTCATTTCTTTTGCATCATTAAATTCTTCATTTAATAAAGCTTTACCTACTTCAGGTGAAACTGATATGCTTATAGGGTTGATTTTACTGTTAAAAAGATTAAAGAACATTCTGCGTGACCTATTTGAAGTCATCTGAGATATATTATTCTGTACAAAAAATACTACAGCAGGCTGTTGCTTATAAAGCTGCTGAATTGATCTGCTATTAAAGCTGGTATTTCCAGCAGCATGAATAAGTACAACTTTCCCTTTTAAATCAATCAAAGAGTCAGGCTCTTTTAAATAAACAACTTCATTGAAATATAAGGTTGCCGTATACAAATCTCTCAGAGATGCAAACGAAAAATCCTTCCCGAATTCAAATGACTTCCCATTGATGCTAATTTGAGCATCAGTTAATGTGTCTTTATACAGCGGATAGAACTGTTCATAACTTCCATTGTTACCGGGCGCAAGACCAATTTTTGTAAACTGCTGTTTGAGGTATTCAGCCGCTTTACGCTGCCCTTCTGTACCTGTTTCCCGTCCTTCCATTTCAGGAGAAGCAACGATATATAAATGTGTTTGTAATTCATTGGCCAAAATTGTTTGAGCAAATTTCTCAGCCGTTTTGTTTTTCTTTTGTGCCGAAGCTGTAAGTACCAGTAAACAGCAGGCCGCAGTAATTAGTTTCTTCATGCTTAAATTTTATGAGTACCGAAAATAGATAAATAATCCAGTACTGCTACGATTGTTATATGGGCGGCTGGTGTTACTGCTGATATGCCTTAAAGAGAATGTTTTTGTTACTACCTTAAATAAAACTCTTTCTGTTCTTTTTTCGGTCAGACCGCTTGTGTGGGCCGACCGAAACAACAAACCCTCCGATCATGCATCGGAGGGTTTGTTCACCTTAAGTTAACTGACTTTATTTCACCAGTTTCAATTCTTTAATCAAGTGTCCTGCTCCGCCCAGCTTATCAATACACCACAGTACATAACGGATGTCTACACAAATAGTGCGGTTGAGATCTTTATCAAACGCCAGCTTATGGCTTAATGCTTCATAGTTGCCATCAAATGCCAGACCCAGCAAATTACCATTGGCATCAATCACAGGTGAGCCGCTGTTACCCCCCGTAATATCATTGGTAGTAATAAAAGCAATCACTAAATCTTTACGAAGAAGATCAGCATACTGCCCAAAGTCTTTTTTCTTAAGCAACGCTACCTGATTTGCAGGTAAGTCAAATTCGTAATCACCAGCCTTGTATTTTTCCAGCAAGCCTTTGCTCGTAGTTACAAAATCATACTTCACCGCATCACGTGGCACATAGCTTTTTACATTACCGTAAGAAACACGCATGGTAAATGTAGCATCAGGGTACATTTTCTTTGCCCTGGCAGGATTCATTTCCATGATACCTTTCAAATACAATCTGCCTAAGTCATTATTCTTAATGGTGAATTCCTGAAAGCGGGGCAGAAATTTTGTATTCCAGTTTTTAAAGAACGCACTTGCAATATTAAACGCCAAATCTTCCTGCAGCTTCACACCATCCGGGTTAGCTGCAAATGCATTCCACTTATCTTCATTCAGAATCATGGTGTTGCCAAATACTGCTGCTGCATATTTTTTCCATGTGGCCTCTTCTTTAATGTCGCCAAAATTTGATTTGACCGTTTCAAAGAAACTGATGGGGTGCTGTTCTTTGGGCACATCCATATAATACATCATGAGCACACTGCCCAGGATGTTTTGATCACTTGTTCTGTCATGTGCGGCCAGAAATGATTTTCGGCTTGCTATGGCTGCCTCCATTGCTTTCTTTACATCTTCCTTTGTAGCACTTGTTTTCACTAATGCTGCTTCCAGTTGTATGAGTGAAGCTGCAAAGGAAATCAATGGCGAACCAAAAATACCTTCGTTCATATACATCCTGTGCTTGGCATAGGGCGTCCATGCTGCATATACTTTTTCCCACTCCGGAAAAATAGCAGCATATTCCGGTTTGTCTTTTGCCCACTTAGTAAACTCCTGCTCAGCTTTTTGTTTCTGGCCAAATACATCATACTTCAGCAATTGTTTTGTTTCACCATCAAAAAACTTCCAGTAGTTGGCGATGCTTGCATAATCACTTGCCAGTTTGAGTTTTGTACCTGCATCTTTCTGCATTTCGGCAAACATGTATTTCAAACGCATGTCACGCAGCTTCACCAAGGTGGGATTGTTGATGTCTGTTGAAAGCTTGATGCCGAACGAAGATTCATAACGGTTGGTACTGCCGGGATAGCCCCATGTCATGGCAAAATCACCATCTTTAATTCCTTTGATGCTAACGGGTAAAAAATATTTAGGTTTCAAAGGCACATTATCAGCACTGTAATCAGCAGGTTTTCCGTCTTTACTCATGTACACACGAAACACACTAAAATCTCCTGTATGACGGGGCCACTCCCAGTTATCAGTATCGCCACCAAACTTACCTACACTTTCAGGAGGTGTACCTACTAAACGAATGTCTTTGTAACGCTGATAGATGAACGCTAAAAACTGATTGCCTTTAAACAAAGGGCTGATGCGGCATTCAATAAAAGCATTGGCATCGCTTAAACGTTTATTAATTGCTGCAAGCACTGACGCCTGTTTATCAGCTCTTGCTTTACCCAGCAATGTGCCGAGTGAATCATTCACTTCTTTGGTAACATCTTCAATACGTATTAAAAATTGTACACTCAGATTGGTTTTAATTTCTTCAGCATTGGTTTTTGCATAAAAGCCATCACGCAGGTAATTGTTTTCTACACTTGAGGCGGCTGCAATAGCGCCGTAACCGCAGTGGTGATTGGTAAAAATCAATCCTTTGCTGCTCACAATTTCACCTGTACATCCACCACCGAAAATGATGATGGCATCTTTCAACGAAGCTTTATTGATGCTGTAAAGTTGTTCTTTGGTGAGCTTCAAGCCTTTCTTCTGCATATCAGCATACACCTGCTCACCCAAGAGCAATGGCAGCCACATGCCTTCATCTGCATAGCTGCGAATCAATGAAAACACCAATACAATAGATAGCAATACCTTCTTCATAAAACAAAATATTTAGAAGGCAAACCTAAGGGAAAACAGGGAGTGAAAGAAGGATTTTTGTCAGTAAGCAAAGAAAGAAGACCCTTTGTATCTGCGTGGTGAATATCTATTGAGCTTCTGTTGCGCCTGCCCGCTCGTAGCTGTGTGAAGAAGGGTCACACACTTGTGCACTTCTGCCGCTACCTGGCATTTGCCCGTAATTCAACTCAGTTCTCAACAAAACATTCGTTTCACAATTATCACCATCGCAACAAGGTAAAGCATTGGTAAAACAAACCGGGCATTGATAGTGCCCGTGTACATGTACCAATGTAACCATATGCCCGCAAAACAAACAGTGCTGCATAAGTCAAAAATAACAAAAAAGCGAACCATAAAAAAGGTTCGCTGTGTTTTGCATGGGTTGTTTCCGGCTGTTATTTAATTTCATTTACATTTAAATGCTCAATAAACGTGGTGCTTATAAGGAAAGTCTTTTCAACTCTGTTCTTTCCATTTATTACAGTAAACGAATACTGACCACTTTCTTCCTTTGACAGGTAAAAACGCTTTTTAACATCAGTTTCAGTAAATAAATTTTTGTAAACAATGTTGTTGCTTTTATCCCTTATAACAACTTCTGTAGCACCGGAATGATTACTCCATATGATATCAAAGGCTATTCCTTTCTCTTTAATACCAATGTAGGAAATGGTTGCCTGAGAGTCTCTTTCATTTTCACCCGCAAATAATTGTAAGGTTGTAATCGTAAAAAAAGTGAAAATCAGAGGTAACATGTACTTTTTCATATTTATGTATTTTATTTTTCAGTTTACACGTCAAAGATCCATGCCTGCTGTAAACAAAACATTACGTATATATGAAGTAACAGTTACCCAACTGTTGTAATACTGTGAATCTTCTGAATTTATTTGGATAGTATGCTTATGATTAATACTATCCGCCAGGTTTAACTTAATTGCTCTATCTGTAACCCACCCAGCTTCTTTTGTTTCTGTCAAAAATAAAATAGGTGTTATTGGCAAATGCAAAGTTGAACTTATCCTTTACTTGCACATCGGACGGGAGTCTTAGTTTTTGATACAGCAGTCCGTCCTGCTTACTGTAAAGTTCAATCTCTCTGCTAACAATATTGAGTAGACCAAATTCTGCATTGGTAATGCCGGTATATATTACAGTTGTGTTATTATAATTTGCTGATGTATTAACAGAATCAGCTTTATAATCAGCCGGTGCAGGATTCTTTTTAGTGTAACCTGTTTTTAAAGAGTAGGTTTTTTCCTTTACCTGTTTACCGCTTGTAATATCATAAGTTATAATGGTATTACCTTTTAAAAAGTAAATCACATTTTCACGCTGGTTAAAAGCAGGAACGCTGTTTACACCCGGTTGCAATTGTCCGGCAAAAGCGGGTTTTACATCATAAGGTATGCCTGCATCATCCAGTACATAGGTTACCCATCCGCCATTGCCAAACAAATTACCCTGAAATGTTTTTAATGCAGGGTTGTACCAAAGTCCCCGTACATCAGCCAGCAATGCAAGATCAGGTGGTGACACCATTTCACCTGTGCCACTAAAAAATGCCATACTATATGTTTTATTACCTACTATCGTTGCATAAAGATTTCTGTTCTTAAGATTCACAGCTACCGTACCACCGTTTTCACCATTGCCCCTGGGCATTTTCAGCTCAACAGATTTTCTTATATCACGTGTGGTTTGTGCATGGGTAAAATGCAGTGATACATTTAAAAAAAATAAACAGCTAAAAATTTTTAAATACATGCTGTAAAAATAATAAAACGATAATGAGTATAATGTTAAAGATGTTATTAACGAAATATAAAACCAAATAACTCCATTAATAGTGCAATGCCGCAATGCACCATCCATCCACCCCAGATGCTTTTGGTTTCATAACTTACTGCACCTAAAATTAATCCCCCAAAAAAACTGCTGATGGCTTCAAGCATGGGTTTTCCCAGGTGAATTGAAAAATAAAATAAGGCAACAGGTACTATACAATGCACCCCCAGTGTTCTGCTCAGTAAAGCAATGAGCATGCCTCTGAAAAAAAGTTCAATTGTAACAAAGTCGAGCATGTAGCTTAGCTCAAACAATACATAATGCAGCGGCTTTGTATGAATTCCTGAAAGTGAAGAAAGCACTGATACTTTTGGATATACCTGTTGAAAAGCGGGTTGCACTGCTGCAAACAGCAAAAGTGGAATCATTAACAGTAATAACAAAACATACACTTTATAATTGACTGTAATTTTTATAAAAAACAATCCTGCTTTTTTTTCAGTAAGCAGATGAAGAACAAGTAATGCAGCCAACATAAACATCAATCCGCCGGCCCAAGCAGCAGGCTGATGAAATACCAGTTGAGTTGCAGGGTTTGCCTGTTGAAGAAAAAACACTTCATAAGGCAACGTCACTTTTAAAGCAAAGAGTTCGGCTGCTGCCACAATCAAACACAAATTCGCATTTGAAAATTTGGTTTTTGCGCCTTCTGTTGTAAATAGATAACCTGCAAAAAAGAAAACAGCAAATAAAAAAAACAGGTATAGAGCAGCAGTTGAAAATGAATGAGAGGAAGGCCAGAGTTTAAACACGGTAAAATAATTGAGCCAGCAGGCCACAGTAATTATAAGAAAACAAAGCATATAAGTTGTCAGGGAAAAACCCGTACTTATATTTCTGATAATTGCTGTAAAAATGTATTTCAATTGAAATGGATTATCGGGCGTATTGCAAATATCTTTGATTCAGGTAAAAAGCGCCTCTGTTTTTAGAGATAAAACAATTACTTTCATACCACAGAGTAACCCTTACCTAAACATGAAGCATTTCCACCAGTATAAATTCTCGGTAGCTGATATACCCGCATCTATTGTAGTTTTTCTTGTGGCATTACCGCTTTGTCTTGGTGTAGCTGTAGCCAGCGATGCACTCCCTGTTACCGGTATAATTGCCGGCATTGCCGGGGGTATTGTAACGGGGTTTTTAAGTAAATCGCACTTGAGCGTGAGCGGCCCGGCAGCCGGGTTAACGGCTATTGTGTCCGGTGCTTTGGGCAAATTGCCCTCCTATGAAGTGTTTTTGCTGAGTGTAATTTTAGCCGGCGTGTTTCAAATTCTACTTGGCTTTTTGAAAGCAGGTGTTATTGGTGATTTTATTCCCAATTCTGTTATTAAAGGAATGCTGGCAGCTATTGGTATTATATTAATTCTGAAACAAATACCGCACTTCCTTGGTTATGATGCAGACCCTGTGGGAGATGAAACTTTTTTGCAAAAGGATAAACAAAACACATTTTCTGAAATTATAAATGCCTTTAAGCATCCAACTGCCGGTGCTATTATTATCGGGTTTATTGCAATGGCTATTTTGCTGTTATTTGAAACAAAATTGATAAAAAAGCAGAAACTCTTTACTTATATACCCGGCCCTCTTATTGTAGTTGTTACTGCTATTTTAATAAATGCGTTATTCCAATCCACTTTTTTAGATTTTACATTAAGAGGGGATCATTTGGTTCTAATCCCTGTTTTTGACACGGTAGGTGGCTTTTTTAACGGATTACCAAAGCCTGATGTAAGTGGCTTATATAATTCGCAAGTGTGGATAACGGCCGTAACACTTGCTATTGTGGCATCTTTAGAAACCTTATTGAGTATTGAGGCCGTCGATAAATTGGATCCTGAAAAAGCAATTACACCCGGAAACAGAGAATTGAAAGCACAGGGCGCAGGTAATATTGTTTCAGGATTATTAGGCGGATTGCCTGTAACCAGCGTTATTGTTCGCAGCAGTGCCAATGTTATGGCCGGTGCCAGGTCAAAAGCAAGTACAATAATACACGGATGCCTGTTGCTGGTGAGCATATTGTTTTTTCCTGAGCTGCTTAATTTGATTCCGCTTGCAGCTTTGGCAGCAATTTTACTGTTTACAGGTTACAAGCTGGCTAAAATTTCTTTATTCAGGGAGATGTACAGTAAAGGATGGGATCAGTTTGTGCCTTTTATTGTAACCGTTACAGCAATTATAGTGTCAGATTTATTAAAAGGCATTATAATAGGGTTACTTACCGGGTTGTTTTTTGTTTTAAAAAGTAATTTTCAAACTGCCGTCTTTGTAGTAAAAGATGAACATCGCTATCTTATTCGTTTCAGAAGAGAGGTTTCATTTTTAAATAAAGCCCTGGTAAAATCAACCCTTGAAAAAATACCGGATGATACTGCGGTTTTGATTGACGCCACACACTCTGAATTTATAGATAAGGATATTATAGAAGTGGTGAATGATTTTATAATTAATGCTGAAAGCCGGGGAATAAGAATTTATATTAAACATTCGAGCGGTGAAAAGAAAAAATTTTTTAATGATATAACCAATCGTGAGATTAAATAACTATTTACGTATGAAATCTGTTGAAAAATTGTTGCTTGAGAATAAAGCATGGGCCCGGGAAAAGATACTGTCTAACCCAAATTATTTTAAGCATTTAGCTGAAATCCAAAAACCGGAATTTTTATGGGTTGGTTGTAGTGACAGTCGGGTATCGGCAAATGAAATTACCGGCACAGACCCGGGTGAAATTTTTGTACACCGCAATATTGCCAATATGGTGGTGCATACAGATTTGAATTTATTGAGCGTACTTGATTATGCTGTAGAGGTATTGCATGTAAAACATATTATTGTTTGCGGTCATTATGGATGTGGAGGTGTAAAAGCTGCAATGTCGCACCATAGTATGGGTATTATTAATAAATGGCTTCGGAATATTAAAGATGTATACCGTATTCATGAAGAAGAAATCAATGCTATTGAAGGTGAAGAAGAGCAGGTAAATAAATTAGTTGAGTTGAATGTGCAGGAACAGGTTTTAAATCTTGCAAAGACTTCAATCATACAAAAAGCCTGGAAGTATGAAAACCGCCCGCACCTGCACGGCTGGGTATATGGATTGAGTAACGGTATATTAAAACCCGTATTTGATATACCACCGGGAACAAAATTGGAACACATTTATGAGTATGATGATTTGTGAGCAAAGAAGTTGAAAAATGAACGAGGAAAAAAAGAAAGTTTTAATGTGCAGATACGATTTCAGTTACAGTAAGGAATACTGTTGCCATTAAAACGGAACGATTAAGACCGCCCGGCTGAATGCCTTTCGGACGGGTGATTAACCAGCCTTTACAGCAGGCACAACAGGCGATGCCGGAAAGTAAAAAGCCTGTTACCAAAAAATAGCTAAAAATTATTTGCCAGCCACCAATACAAGGGAATGCCCACTGTAATGTTGAACGGGAACGTTACACCCAGCGTCATAGGAATGTACAGGCCGGGATCTGCTTTAGGCGCTGCTAAACGCATGGCAGCAGGTACGGCTATATAAGACGCACTTGCAGCAAGGATAGCAAGTAAAAAACGATTGCCGGTTTCCATTTCAAAAAATGATGTAATGAAAATGGTGAGTGTACCATTAACGGGTGGCATTAACAAACCAAACAGTGTAACAAACCAACCATAACTGCGGAAGGCTTTGAAACGTTTGGCTGCCACCATACCCATCTCCAATAAAAACACTGCAAGAAATCCTTTGAAGATATCAGAAGTAAATGGCTTAATACCTTCTGCCTGCTTAGAGTCTGCCACAATACCGATGATTAAACTTCCCATTATCATGAGTACACTTCCGTTAGTGAGAGCATCATGAACAATATAACGCAGTTTGTGATGTTGTTCTTTATGCTCATCAAATTTTCTGATGAGCATGACGCCGATAATAATAGCCGGCGCTTCCATTAAAGCCATTGCTGCTACCATGTGCCCGCCGTAATGAACCTGCTCTGCTTCAAGAAATGCACTTGCAGCAACAAAAGTTACAGCACTTACACTACCGTAAGCTGCAGCTACAGCACCTGCATCATATACATTCAATTTCCGTTTGAGTATAAAGAATGAATATAATGGTACTATTGCTGCTAATGACAAAGCGAGTATTAATGTAATAATGATTTCTGTAGTAAGTCCGCTGTGTGCTAATTCCTGACCTCCTTTAAACCCAATTGAAAACAATAAATAGAGCGAGATAAATTTTACAGAACCCGGCGGAATTTCCAAATCACTTTTTACGATAGCTGCAATAACACCGAGTAAAAAAAACAACAACGTAGGATTGGTAAGATTACTTACCAGTATTTCCATATTCATGCTGAGAATATTATTCCGTGACAAAACTATCTTAATTTTATATTTCAGATGTAATAAAAGACCGAATACTTTTTTGATTTATTTTTTGTTGTACGCAATGGCATCGGAAAACTATAACCGCTTATATAATCACTTTCTCAATTATACTGCCTTGAGCGAGTCTGATTTTATAAAATGTATTCCCTTTTTCAGAGAGGTACAGTTCCCCAAAAATGAAATCATTATAAAAGCAGGCCGTATCAGTACTGAACAATTCTTTGTTATCAGCGGCTGTTTAAGAACTTACATGTACAATATATCTTCTAACCGGGAACATACGCTTCAATTTGCTGCAGAAAACTGGTGGGCCAGTGATTATACTTCGTATTATACAGGAACTCCGGCCATTATGAATGTAGAATGTATTGAAGAAAGTACACTGTTTGCAATAAGCCGAAGTGATGAAAATTTACTTTACAAAGAAGTTCCTGTGCTGGAACACTATCTGCGTATTAAACTTGAAAATGCATTTGTTGCTTTTCAAAGAAGAATATTAGCTGTTTTAAATCAAACTGCTGAGGAACGGTATAAACAATTTTTAACCCAATTCCCGGATATTGAGCAAAGAGTTCGCAACTATCAAATAGCGTCTTACCTGGGAATAACCCCTGAAAGTCTGAGCAGAATCCGAAAGCAGCGTATGCTTAAGTAAAATTCATTTCTTATCCTACATCAAGATTCGAAGGCCTTGTTCAAGTGTAACTTTACCTTGTCATTCTGCAGAAAAGTTTATGATGCCTCAATTATTAAACTTCAACTTTTGAGGCAGTAAATTTTATATCATTTTAATTACAACGAACACATCAGTTGTTGAAATACAACTATGCATTCACTAAATCAAAAAATTATGGCAAAGAAAATATTATTTGTTGTTTCCAGCGCAGACAAGATTGGTCCTAACGATCGTAAAACAGGCAATTTTTTACCGGAAGTAGCTCATCCTTATGAAACATTTGTAAGGAACAACTACGAAGTTGATATTGTAAGTTTAAAAGGTGGTGCAGCACCTGTTGATGGAATTGATAAAAGAGATGATGATATGAATATTGCATTTTTAGATGGCGAAGGGTTAAAAAAAATGAATTCAACTTCAAAACTGCAGGATATTGATACTGCTGATTATGATGCATTATTTGTACCGGGGGGATTAGGCCCCATGGCTGATATGCCTGAAAATGAAGTGCTGCAACAAACAATTGCAAGAATGTATGAAAGAGGAGCAGTAGTTGGTGCTGTTTGTCATGGACCTGTAGCTTTATTAAATGCCAGATTAAGCGATGGTACTTCTTTAGTTAATAATAAAAAAGTCACTTCATTCAGTAACGAAGAAGAAGAAAATTATGCAAAAGCTGATGTTCCTTTTTTACTTGAAACAGCATTAAAGGAAAAAGGAGCGTTGTATACTTCTGCTGAGCCGTGGCAAAAGCATGTTATAACTGATGGAATTCTGGTAACCGGACAAAATCCTGCATCAGCAGCAGGGGTTGCAGAAGAAATGATTAAGTTGCTGGAAGCATAAGCCGGTTTTAGGCCTCAATTTTTATATTCCTTTTTTGAATATAGGCATGCCACAAAATCATGGCGGCAATGGTACGATTCGGCCGCCATGGTTCTGCAATACTGAGCATTTGTTCTTTGCTGATGTGTGGCTGTAATTGTTTGGTTTCTTTTAAAGAGTTGACTAATGCAATATCGCCAAGGGGAAACAAATCTGTTCGTTGCAATGCATGCATAAGATACACATCAGCCGTCCAGTTGCCAATGCCTTTGATAGAGGTGAGGTGATGACGTACTTCATCATCCGTCATATCAGGAAACTGTTTCCATGGTAATGTTTTATTTGCAAATGCTTCAGCTAAGTTTTTTGCATAACCCTGTTTTTGCCGTGTGAAATAGCATTCCCGCAATTGTTCATTACTCATGCATAAAATTTTTGCAGGCGTAACTGTGCCTATACTTGCCTTCAGTTTTTTATACGCTGCAAATGCTGCTGCAAGTGAAACCTGTTGCTCCAGAATAGTAAGTATGAGTGTTTCAAAACCCTGTTTACGTGTCCACATGGGCGGATAGCCGTGCTGCTGAATGATGCCTTTTAGATGTTTATCTTTTTGGGAAAGTTGATTACAGAACGATTGAAAGTTGTCGCTTGAAAAAGTTGAAATCATTTTGCTTTAAACTTTGCAATGGCATTTTTAGTAAACTCGCTCAATACCAATCTTCCACTTATGGCTGCACGTTGTTGTAACAATTCATCCCAGTCTTCGGTTCCCTTCCAGAATATTTTTTTCATTTCAGCCATCGCTTCAGGTGAGGAGTGTGCAAGTGTTGCAGCTAATTTGCTGATGGCTTCATCCATGTTCTCCAGCGAGTCATGTACTTCGGCAAACAAACCTTTGCGGCGTGCCCATTCTGCATTACGGAACGATGCAGCATCAATAGACAATGTACTGAAGGCAGAAGCGCCGAGTTTACGTTCAACCGCCGGACCTACAACAAAAGGTCCAATGCCAACTGCCAACTCACTCAATTTTACATCAGCTTTATCAGTAGCAATTGCATAATCCACTGATGCGGCTACGCCCACACCACCACCCACACATTTGCCATGAATGCGGCCAATGATAAACTTGGGACAGGTACGCATGGCATTGATCACTTTTGCAAAGCCACTGAAGAATTGCAAACCCTCTGCTTCGTTTTTTATAGCCACGAGTTCATCAAAACTGGCACCGGCGCAAAATGCTTTTTCACCGGCTGAGCGGAGGATAATCACTTTTACACGTTCATCATTACCTGCACCATGAATGACTTGTGCCAGTTCTTCCAGCAGTTTTCCGGGCAGCGAATTACTTTGCGGATGAAAAAACTCAATGGTTCCGATATGATTGTGGAGTTCAAATTTTACCAAGCCCCCTGCTACTTCATGTATCATAAAGACTATTTTAAGGATTAAGAAGTTTGTTTTTTCTTTTTCACCATCGTTAAGATTGTTGCTACACCTGTTACTTCATCAGTTTCATCAATCATTTCCACCAGCCATTTTACAATACCCTTATCAATATCATCCCCTCTTTTAAAGTCTTCAGGTTTTTCTACAATACGTTTATCATTGGGCAATTTTTCTTTACAGGTAAAGCGGATATGAATTTCAGCACCGGGATATACCGGCTTTGTAAACCGTAATTCATCAATTCCATAATTCAATAACACAGGATTGATTTCGTAATCATCCACAAACAAACCGGCAGCTATACTCATGATAAAATAACCGTGTGCCACCTGGCGTTCAAACATCGTTCCTGTAAAATCAGTTGTTTTGATATGTGCATAAAAATGATCACCGCTTAAGTCAGCAAACGCATCAATATCTTCGCTTGTAATCAAACGTTTCTCCGTTATCAATTGATCGCCAACCTGCAGTTCTTCAAAGTACTTCTGAAAGGGATGTTTGCCGGGGTCTTTCCCTTTAGCATGCGGTTGGTATACGTTGGTAATTTCAGTAATGGTTGTGGGTGAACCTTGTAAGGCTGTACGTTGCAGGTAATGCTTTACGCCACGAATTCCACCCATCTCTTCACCGCCACCGGCACGACCCGGACCACCATGAACCAATAAAGGCAACGGAGAACCATGACCTGTATTTTCTTTAGCACATTCATTATTCAATACTAATATTCTGCCGTGATGTGTAGCAGCGCCGATCACATAGGTTCGGGCTGTTTTATAATCAGCTGTTACAATGGTTGTTACCAAACTTCCTTTGCCCATCTTGCTTAACACAATAGCTTCATCAGTTGTTTTATAAGGCATGATCGTACTCACAGGGCCAAATGCTTCCACTTCATGTACTTCTTTTGAAGTAAAAGGTTGATCATTCATTAACAGTAATGGACTCATGAATGCACCTTTGATTGCATCTGCATCTACAAGATCTACACTGTCTAATAAACCGTAAATGATTTGTGAAGAAGCCAGTAATTTTTGCACTTGTTCCTTTACTTCTTTACGTTGTGTTTCGCCTGCAAGTGAACCCATACGCACTTTTTCATTCAACGGATTACCAATTACTGTTTGTGATAAAGAAGATGAAATGGCTTTCCACAGTTCTTCTATTTTATTTTCAGGCGCAAATATTCTGCGTATGCCGGTGCATCGTTGTCCGGCTTTCAGCGTCATCTCTTTACGTACTTCTTTTACAAAAATATCCCACTCCGGCATACCCGGCTCCACATCAGTTCCCAATACAATACAATTGAGTGAATCTGCTTCCATATTAAAGGGAACATTTTCACGAAGAATATTTTCATTTGATTTCAGTAACAAACCTGTGGATGCACTTCCTGTAAATGTTACTACATCTTGTGAGGTAACATAATTGAGCATATCACCTGCACTTCCGCAAACAAGTTGCAAGGCACCTTCAGGCAAAATTTTAGATGCAATGATTTCTTTTACTACTGCTTCTGTTAAGTAAGAAGTAACGGTTGCCGGTTTTACAACAGCAGGCATGCCTGCCAATAAATTCACTGCAATTTTTTCGAGCATACCCCACACCGGAAAGTTAAAAGCATTAATATGAACAGCTACACCTTCTTTGGGCACCAGTATATGTGTACCCATAAATGTATTGTTCTTACCAAAGTTGTGGCTTTCACCATCAATACAAAATACTTCATCAGGAAATTTTCTGCGAAGGGATGCATTGGCAAATAAATTGCCTATTCCACCTTCTATATCAACCCAGCTATCGGCTTTGGTAGCGCCTGTTTGATAGCTGACACTGTAAAATTTGGGCAAATGTTTTCGAAGGTGCAGGGCCAGTGCTTTGAGCATATTGCCACGTTCATGAAACGTCATTTTTCGCAAAGCAGGATTGCCTGTAGTTCTTGCGTAGGTTAAAATAGAAGCAAAGTCTAATCCCTTAGTAGAGGCTGAAGCAATAGCTTCACCTGTTACGGCATTGTACAATAATTGTCCATCACCATCACCGGTTACCCAGCGGCCGGAGATATAATTTTCCAGTTTATTCATATAGCTACTGATCGTTAGGCTGCTAAGTTACAGCAGCAACTGTTTCAGAAGCAGCTTCCTCTTATTTGATTTATGATAAAAGTGCAAACTGGCGCAGGTGATGGGTAACATGTTTGTAATGCAATCGTACCCAATCATCAAAATCCAATTCTCCAAAAACAGGGTGTATGGCCGTATATCGAGGATTTTTCCGGTACAAATCAAAAAAATAATGCACCTCTGTTTCCAGTTCGTCCAGCGCCTGTACCAATGATTCAAAACGTACAGGTGCCGGCTCTTCACCTAAAATGGTTTCAGGGGCTTTAGTGTTTTCCCGAAACTGTTTATCACTTCTTAAAAAGGCCTGGAGTTTGGGCATATGTTCAAGCGGCGAAACCAGCGGAAAATGCTTTTTGCCGGTTGATACCATAAAAAAGTCAAGCATATGCTCTGCCATTTGCTGTGCATTCATTTTTCCCCAACTGGGTTTAGCATCCGCCCGGAGCATACGCATAAGGGGAATAAACTCCTCGTTCAGAAATTGCTGCATTTCGTTCATAACAGGTAAGATTATGTAAAATAACGGTTTATTAAAAAATTTAGTTAAACAATATAGCCTTGTTGGTGTTGATGGTAGCGAACAGGATTAAAATGGCGGCAAAATGACTGTTTTTGTATAAAGCAAGCCGGCATTTCCTTTTAATTTTGCGCCTCGTTATGAAACGGATCATCGCTTTCAGTTTACTATGCCTCTTTATGAACTCTGCTATGTTGCTGCCGCAGGTGGATGAGCAATGGCTGCACCATAGCTGCAGTAAACATTCCAACCATGTTAATTCCCTGGTTGAATGGGTAGATGAGGTTTTACTGGAACATGAAGATAATTCGCCGGAGGATGAAGATGATAAAAAAACCTTTGTAAACAGTATAATTGATGAAGGGTTCTGTTATCGCCAGCACCAGCGGCAGGATTTATTACCTTATATGCTGCCTTCCGCAGATG
>CAYPBV010000020.1:36818-37093 GCA_964409025.1 uncultured Chitinophagaceae bacterium
CTTGAAATAAGCGTTCCGCCTCCCGAAGCTACTGCTTAACACTTTCTATTAACTACTCTGTTGCTGCATTTGCAGCCATGCATGTATTTTCTGATCCGCAAAGACGGTCAGATCAAATTCTGTTATAAAAAAACTATTTGTATGAACAATCGCTTGATACAGTTCGCTGTTCTGTTATTATTTGCATCGGTATTCATTGCCTGCAACAATAAGGTTGAAAAAATTAACTCCACGGCTGAAAAATTTCAGGTCCTGAAACCGGTATTGGTTGATAC
>CAYPBV010000021.1:0-36019 GCA_964409025.1 uncultured Chitinophagaceae bacterium
GGGTAATTGAAGGTAGTTTCGACAATGGATTTAGACCCGAGTTAATTTTCGGTAATCCTAACAGTTTTCGTTATCAAAGAGTATTTGGTGAATTACATTTAGATGGCTTTGATGTTTCATTTACAAAGAAGGGCATTCAATGGGATGAAAATTTAGATATATTCCTAAAACTTTTGAGAGATGATATTAGTTCAAAAGACTTTCCTCTTTTACAGCAAGCAGAGCAATACAGAGTAAGGGCAACAGAAAAAGAATATAAAGGTGCCCAAAAAGCACTTGACGAAACTGTTGATGACCTAGAAAAGAAAGCACCGCAAGCAGTAGCAGAAGTTGTAAACTCTGTTTCCAAAGTAGAAGAATCCGAACAAGAGGAACTAAAACTTACAGAAAAAACACTTCACCGTGAATTTGAAATTCGGTTTAATAAAGAAAACTGGAAAATATCAATGGAACTATCTTATGATCCATCTTTAAAGGAATTGATTGAGGTGGGTGATAGTTTCATCAAAGAAAAAAAAAATAACGACTCAATAAGACAAATTGGTATTCGTCTTTCACTGACCCATCCATTTATGGTTGAATACGCTGGGGCAGATACAAATAAAATTGAGCCAATACTTCGTATCGCTGCAGCGTTAGGATTATCAGAGGTAATTGCAAAGCGAAGCAAAATAGTCGGTGATGTTAGACGCAATTTCAATGAACTAATTTCTAATTTATCTAAATCTGAGTAGACATGGCTGAACAAATTGAAATTCAAAATAAATCAGATAATAGTACTTGGAACCCGTTTGTCGGTGAGGAAACAAACGAATTACTTCGAAGTAAAGGTTTTGCAAATCCAGACAGAACTTTAAACGAAACGGGTTTGAGGATTCTTGATGAAACCTATCGGATTATGCAAGTATGTGGTAATCCTAATAATCTAACTAATAGCGAAACGGGAATTGTAATTGGTTATGTTCAAAGTGGAAAAACACTTTCATTTACAACTTTAACGGCACTTGCAAGAGATAATAATTACCAAATAGTAATAATTATCGGCGGTACGTCAGTGAATCTTCTTGACCAATCGACTAAGCGTGTAAGAAAGGATTTAAGAATAGATAGTCGATTTGGGTTTGAACAGCGTTGGACACAAATTACTAATCCGCATACACAAGAAGATTATGATACAATAACAAATGCTTTAGACCAATGGTTTAATCCGACTTTTCCGAATGAGCGATGCAGAACAGTTCTTATTACAGTAATGAAAAACGGTTCTCATTTGAGAAACTTGGCTAATTTATTAAGCACAATTAATTTAAAAGGGGTTCCTACATTGATCATAGATGACGAAGGCGACCAAGCAAGTTTAAATACCAGGGCAAGATGGGCTGCAAGGCAAGGAATTGATGTGGAAGATTTGACCGAGAATGAAGTTTCAACCATTTACAGAAGGATTACAGCACTTAGAAATATATTTCCGCATCATACTTTCTTACAATATACTGCAACACCACAAGCCAATTTGTTCATAAACATAATGGACAGATTATCTCCCAATTTCATAAAACTACTTACTCCAGGAGATGAATACACTGGGGGAATTCAATTTTTCAGAGAAAATAGAAATCTGATTCGTGAAATTCCATTAAATAACATTTCAAACAATGCACAACCACTAAGTGAACCGCCCGAAACCCTTCTTGAAGCATTACGAGTATTTTATTTAGGTGTGGCAGCAGGAACAGCTTTAGAGTTATATAGACAACCAAGCCAACGTAATCGTTCAATGCTTGTTCATCCATCGAGATTGCAAGGTGACCACACAACTTTTTATGGTTGGGTAAATACGATTAAGGAGAGTTGGAGGCGGCTTTTATCAGGTAATGAAAATGATGAAAAAGCTGAGTTACTTCGTGATTTTAGAAACACTTACAACGACTTACAAATGACGGTTCCCGATTTACCTTCATTTGAAGCTCTAACAGACTTTAACCTAATTCATGCTATTCAATACACACCTATTGTTGAAGTTAATTCGAGACGTGGAGCAACTCCGCAAATAAATTGGCAGGATTCCTATTCTTGGATTTTGGTAGGTGGCCAATCCATGGATAGAGGTTTCACGGTAGAGGGACTAACCGTTACCTATATGCCAAGAAACGTTGGCGTAGGAAATGTTGACACAATACAACAAAGAGCAAGATACTTTGGCTACAAACGTAGTTACTTGGGTTATTGTCGTGTGTTTCTTGACCAAGTTACGATTGATGCCTATACATTTATTATAGACCACGAAGAAGATGTACGAAGTCGTTTAGAAGAATATGCAGCAAATAATCGACACCTGAATGATTGGGACCGAGAGGCGGTTTTAGACCAAATGCTGAACCTTACAAGGGCAAACATATTGTATGATGATATCGAAAGAGACCGTTTTGGCTATGATTGGTTTAGAATAAATGCACCACATGACACAGAAGAATTTATAGAAACTAACCTAAATTCAATAGTTGAATTTTTAAATCCGAAAATGGCTTTATTTTCAGAAGATGCTGGACACCCCAATAGAACAGATGACCAGAGGCATTTGGTTTCTCAACTTCCTTTGAAAGAATGCTTAGACCATTTATTAAATAAATTGAAATTTACTAGAGAAAGTGATTCTGCAACATACTCAAGTTTAAGGGGAGTATTAAAACGATATGTTGAGGATAATCCCAATGAGCAATGTTTAGTTTATCTAATGAGTGCAAGGAGTTTCAAACATTGGACAATCAGAAGTCGTAGATTAGACAAAAAAGGATATAATGAAATTCAAGAATTATTCCAAGGTAAAAACCCAAGAATAGGAACGGTAGTTTATCCTGGCGATAGAGAAATAAAGAATGAACAACTTTTAAGTATTCAAATTCACAGATTACACATTACAGACACAAGTGGTAATCCAATTATTGATGAAAACGGCAATGTAAAATATACAGATGTACCAACGCTTGCAATTTGGATTCCCGATAGAATTGGTCAAGACATTATTAGGAAAGCATGAGATTAATTGATTTATATGATTCTCTTGAATTTCCCGCTGAAGGAAGTAATGTAACATTCAACGCTGTTCCTATTCCAGAAAACCCAAATTTTAGAATAGCAATAAATCTTGAAGGTAATCCTGTTTTATTGCTTTCCGTTGTTGACAACGTAAGAAATGGGGTCCTAAAAAATTTTCGTCTAAAGTATTTAAGTCTTGAGCATAATATTGAGTGTAAAATAACAGAGAGTGAAAAAAGTGTTTTTCAAACATTTACTGTTATCACTTTTACAAGTGAGGATAGAAATTTGCAAGAATATTTTTTTTGGATTTCCGAGGTCTTTATAAAAAGGTTAAGTAACAAGCCAACGCAACAACAGGTTATTGATTCTTTAAACAAATTCGTTGAGGTCTTTAGATCATTGACGGACACTCCAACAAACACTGTTCACGGACTTTGGACAGAATTATTTTTGATTGAGAGTTCAAAAAACCCAACAACGCTTTTAAATTATTGGCATTGCATTCCTGAAGAAAAATTTGACTTCAACTTTGGTTCTGAAAAAATTGAAGTTAAAAGCAGTGCAAACTTTGAACGAATACATACATTTTCATCTGAACAGTTAAATCCACAAAAAGGAACACAAGTTTTAATTGCTTCAATCTTTATTAGACAACATACCAACGGACAAGGAATTCAACACCTTGTAGAAAGTATTAAAAAGAAAATTCAAAATGATTTAGAACTTATTGAGAAACTAAATTCAATAGTTTTCAGAACTCTTGGAAACTCTTTAGAACAGTCAATTAAAATCAAATTTGATTATGATCTTGCTAAAGAATCTTTACGTTTTTATCGCCATCAGGCAATAAGCAAAATAGCAATTGAAAGTATTCCTTCAGAAGTAAGTGAAGTAAAATATCGTTCCGATTTAAATAATATTGATTACATAGATCTAAATTCTTACTCTCCTAAATATAAACTTTTTAAATCTTTATAAATGGCGCTTGTTATTAATATCGAAAAAGGCTTTAAAGATCGTGATAGCATTCACAAAAAAACAGAGTGTAGCTATTTTATTGTCTACAACAAGAAAGGTGAAAAATTCCTTCAATTAGACACTTATGGTTCAGTTGATAGAGCTATACCTGGTAAAGTAAGTCAAACAATACAGTTTTCACCAGAGGCTATAGTTCAGTTGAAGGATTTATTATCAAAGGAGTTTTAATGCTTATCGGAAAGTTTCTTTTTAATCATTTAACTCCCACACCACCACCACCTTCCACCCTTCTTTCTTCAAAGCCTTCACTGCTTTTGCATCATTCGCTTTGTTGGTATTAATCTTATCCGTCCACCACTGCGTTCTTGTTTTGGGGATGGTGAAGTATTTGCAATTGGAATGTCCATGCCAGAAACAACCGTGTATGAAGATGATGGTTTTGTATTTGGGTAAAACGATGTCGGGTTTGCCGGGCAGTGATTTATCGTGCAGTTTGTAACGGAAGCCCTGTGCATGGAGGAACATCCGCACCAGCATCTCCGGCTTTGTATCTTTTCCTTTAATGCGGCTCATGTTGTAAGAACGTTGTTCTTTGCTGTGCACATCCATTCATAAAAGTATTCTGTTTCTGCAACACTTTTATAGCTTACATTACAGTCATAATATTTTACCATGATTGAAACGAAAGCTTACGGAGGCCTGAGTGCCACCACGCCTCTTGTGCCTCTTACCATTGAACGTCGTGCCCCGGGCCCGCATGATGTACAGATTGAAATCAAATATTGCGGTGTGTGCCACAGTGATCTGCACACGGTTCGCAACGAATGGCATAATGCCGTGTATCCCTGTGTGCCGGGTCATGAAATTGTGGGTATTGTAACAGCCGTTGGTGATCATGTAAAAAAATTCAAAGCAGGTGATAAAGCCGGCGTGGGTTGCCTGGTGGATAGCTGCCGTGAATGTGATAACTGTAAAGACGGGCTGGAGCAATACTGTCATCAAGGGCCTACAGGTACTTATGGCGCTCCCGATAAAATAAGCGGTGGTCATACACATGGCGGTTACAGTGCTTCCATTGTGGTGCATGAAGATTTTGTATTGCATATTGCCGATCATTTGCCATTGGATGGTGCCGCACCTTTACTCTGTGCGGGTATTACCACTTATTCTCCTTTGCGTCACTGGAAGGTGGGCAAGGGTACCCGTGTTGGTGTATTGGGTTTGGGCGGATTGGGTCATATGGGTGTTAAGCTGGCGGTGGCCATGGGTGCTGAAGTAACCATGTTAAGTCATACAGCTTCCAAAGAAGCCGATGCCAAACGTTTGGGTGCTCATAAGTTTGTACTCACTTCCGATGAAGCACAGATCAAGAGTGTGATGGGTTATTTTGATTTTATACTCGATACTGTTTCGGCTGATCATGATTATAATTTTTATCTCGGCCTGCTGCGTACCAGTGGTGTGATGGTTTGTGTGGGTGCTCCTGAACAGCCGGCTACGGTGCCTGCGTTCAACCTCATTTTTGGCCGTAAGAGCATTGCCGGTTCGCTCATTGGCGGACTGCCTGAAACACAGGAGATGCTTGATTTCTGTGCACAGCACAATATTGTTTCGGATATTGAACTAATCCGCATGGAGCAGATCAATGAAGCGTATGAGCGTTTATTGAAAAGTGATGTGAAGTACCGGTTTGTGATTGATATGAGTACGTTGTAAGAACGAAGTATGAAAGGTGGCAGCATTTATAATTAAGATCATTGCTGCTCCGGCATCGGGAGATTGCTACGCATGCGCCCTCACAATAACTTATGGGTTGGTATAAAAAAACCGCAACACGAGGTTGCGGTTTGAGTTTCGTGCAGCAGTTGTTATCTGGAACTGAGATCGGCCCGGAAGTATAAAAGCTCCGACCATGATTTTTCCATATGATGCTTCATAAAATCAATCCATTCATCATAAGAGTCGGCACCATTGGCTTTTTCATACCGTTCTTTGATGGGGGTGCGGAAACCGCTGTTCATTTCTTTTAATCCCTGTTTCAAACGGTTCACCACGGCAAACTGTGGCGCTCCTGATACTGCGGAACTGTACACAGCCACAGTAGAACCGCCGGCTTCCCATGCTTTTTTCATTTTAGCCAGCAATGCACGCAATTCGCCGCCATAACCCAGCTTTTGATAATAGTGAGTGATGATGATTTTATCGCTGTAATCGCCAACTGCAACGGTGCTCAGATCTTCCTGGTAAACAGAATAATTGCTCTGCTGCTCCTGTGTTAAGAGAGGGGCAATGGTTTTGTTCCAGTCGTTGTTGTGTTCGGTACCCAGATTGCCACGCCCGTCTATCATATCCCAGGTGGCAGGGCCTTCGGTGATATGATACCCGCCCACATCGGGTCCGCTTTGTATTTCAAACACACGCCATTTCCAGTCGCCGGTATGGTATTTTTGAGCATGTGTCGCAATGGCTTTTTCAAACTCCATCAATTTGTCGACCTTGGGAAACACCCTTGTTGCGTTTACAACATTTTTGTTTTGGCTCCATGCCAGTGAAGGCAGCATCAGGAGCACAAGAAAAAACTTTCTCATGTTACAATGTTTTAGAATTTTAAAAAAAATAGGAGGTGCTGTAAAGATGGGGAACGAACAGTTGTAGAAGGTAGCGTGTTTTTTTTACAAAAGCAATAGATTGGAAAAATAAATCATAATTGAAACAGGAGGTTGCCACGTTGTTGCTCCTGTTTACCGCAATAACCTATGTACGAGAGAAAACACCACAGGCATGCAAACACATGAGGCAGGACTCATGAGTGTGGTAGCATCAGATCTGTTGCTCCATGTTCATGAACTGCTGCCAGAGCCGGGAAGCAACAGGACCGGGAGCTGCGTTACCAACGATATGACCGTTTACTTTCAAAACAGGAATTACTCTTCTGGTGGTGCTGGTTAAAAACACTTCTGATGCGTTGAGCAGTTCATGAACCGTAAGATCCCTTTCTTCCACATGGATGAAAGCGGCCGCCTGTTCCAGCACAAAACTTCTTGTAATGCCTTTAAGGATATTATGTGCAGGGGTAACCAATGTATTGTTGAGTACAGCAAACACATTGGCCCGTGGAAATTCTGTAATGATGTTGTTATGATGATATAACACATCATCGGCCTGCTTTTCTTTTAACAAAGGATGCAGCCACACGGCCATGAGATAATTAATGCTTTTGATATGCGGCAGCTCCCTCCGGTGTTCGTAGGTAATTATGGAAACTCCTTTTTCAAACTGCTCCTGTGTGCAGGTTTGTACAGGGTTGCAGTTAATCACAAGATTGGGCGTGGCAGTATGATAACCATCGGCTGAGTAACCACCAGTGAGCAGGAGACGCACACCTGCTTCCTTTAATGCCGCTTCTTTGATAAGCCGGTGAATGATGGCCGTAAGTTCTTCTTTGGTATGCGGCACTTCCAGATGCATGGCTGCTGCAGAATTGTAAAACCGCTGCAGGTGCTGCTCCAGAAACAACGGTGTTCCGTTGACCGTGCGAAAAAAATCAAACAACGCATACGCACGCTGGAGTGAGAGATCACTTACGTGCAGTACAGCTTCACTGCCCTGTACAAAACGGTTATTGATATATGCATTCATGCAGATGGCTTCTGTTTTTCGAAGGTAGGTGCTTCTGTTGTATTGCCGCTGCTGCTGCGGTGTAAAAAACGGCAACAGGTTTTTGTTTACATCGGTTACGGGTAAACATGTAATCCCCCGTAAGAATGTAAAAAAAACTACCACTCTTGCTGTGCGTCGGGTAGATTTATGGTACCGTTTTTAATAAAACCGTATCCTGATGATTAAAGATTTCGTACTCGAACATTCATCTGCCTTGTTCTCCTTGGCGCTTACAATTTTGATTGTAGCCATTCGCATTTATTTCTGGCAGATGGAAATGCGTGAACTGCGTATGCATGGCCAATCCAACAACTCTTTGCCCCAAAAACAAAAATCTTCCTATAAGAGAACCTCTTATGCAGATGTTGCATAAGAAACCGAATTGTATCTGTCACAAATGGTGACCCTCATGAAACAGTTAGAGAAGCGACACAGCAATGCGTCGTTTTTGTTTTATAGCGCAACCTGTTGTTCTAATGGTAAAGCAGATAAGGTGTGATGCACTGTGCCCACTCCTGCTGCACATCTGTACGGATGCTGCTCGGGTTGTGCAGCAGTTGAAAAGCATGTTGGATACCGAGTAATTTATCCAGGTGCTCTGTGCCCGATGGATTGGCATGTGTCTTATACAGTCGCTCCTGCAAGTGCTGCGGATAGCATGCGGCAATCGTTTGTAACAAGCTTATACCTGTGTGCACTGCATTCAGTGCCTGCGCATCAGTAAGATGAACTTGTATGCCATAACAGATGTGATCTGCATAAGGTGGTGCTGCTGCGGTGTAGGCAATTGTATTTATGCTGATGCCGGGCAATTGCAATTCCTGCACTGCTGCACACAGCTTGTCTGCATCCATCCACGGTGCACCAAGCATGGTAAAGGGATGTGCTGTGCCTCTTGCTTCATTGATGTTTACACCTTCCAGCAATCCCGTGCCGGGATAGAGCATAGCTGTTTCACTATTTTGTATGGCGGGTGAGGTGGGTACAAATTCAAAATCATGTACTGCGGTGTAATGACGGTGATAGTTTTGTACGGGAATCACTTCAATGTTTAAAGCTGGAAGTCTGGTAGCAGCAAAATACAATGCCAGCTCACCCAATGTACACGCATGTTTTAATGGAATGCGCCATCTGCCAATAAAGGACGAACAGTTTGCTTCATCTAAGAAGGGACCTTCTGCTTTTTCAAGAAGGGCACCAATGGGATTGGGTCGGTCGAGCACAATCAATGGTTTGTTGTACTGTGCACAGGCTTCCATTACATGCGTCATGGTCCAGAGATAGGTATAGAAACGGCAGCCCACATCAGGAATGTCAAACAGTACAGCATCTGCTGTGCTGAGATCTTCTTCTGATGGAGCCATCTTGTTGCCATACAAACTGATGATGGGTAACCCTGTGCGCACATCTGTTGTGTTGTGTTGCGCTGCACCATCAGCTCCTGTAACGGTGATGCCATGCTCGGGAGAAAAAAGCTGTACTATACGATACGACTGTTGCAGCAATGCACTGCGGCTTAAGAGACCCGTATGCGTTACGGCTGCGTTGTTTGTAACCAATGCAAGACGCAGTTGTTTCAATGCTGCTGATTGCAGCAAAACATCAATACCGCAGCGCACAGGTTTGTTCATGCAGGTAAGATAAATTTTTTACTGATGCTGTGCGGCAAAAAAAGAAAGGGTGTAACAAAAAAAGAGTACGGGCAACTCATATAAAAAACAAAGGTATGAATGCAGTAAAAACAGAACCGGCAGACAGAACCTTACTGTTTAACCGGATTTTGTACTCGGGGTTTGTATTGCTCAGTATTTATTTTGTGATTCGGGGAAACCTGGGTGATGCTGCTTCCAATCTGGGTATAGCGCTCATTTTCGATCCGTTTGCACCCTTACAATGGCCACAGCGGAAAGGATGGCAAAAAGCATGGTTGCTGGTGCATGTACTACTGGTGATGGCCTTGTTTGCAAGATGGTTGTTTCTGAAAGCGTAAGTATAACGCAACGCTTGTATTCATTAAAGCAAACAACTCATCATTACTTCATCCAGGTATCTGTTTTCAGATTTTTGATAAGTGTATCTGCGAAGAACACCTTCTTTTTCAAAACCTGCTTTCTCATACACACGTATTGCTTTTTCATTAATAATGGCTACGCTTAACTCCAGCCGTTTATATCCTTCGGCATCGGCAAAGAGTTTTATTTCTTCCATAAGTTTTACGCCATAGCCATTACCTGCAAACGAAGGATGAATACCAATGCCGCCAATATAAAGCACATGAGCACTGCGGTGTTCTTCAGGCACCAGCTTGCACATACCCACGGGTATATCATTATGCTCATATACGTACAATACTGTTCTGCTGTTCAACTCTTCAAAGATGGGTTTAAAGTTGTGTGCATTCATGGGTTCATACAGCAGCCATGGGTTAATGAGCGGATGCATGTAGAGCTCGTAAATAAATTCAAAATCAGCAGCAGCAGCGTGGCGTATCATGCATTGAATTTACAGATTATATTGATGTTGGTACATCAGCCTTTACGGGCAAATGCGCATACAACATTTGCATGCTGCGTTGTACGGCGATGAATTAGTACAACTGCAGATAATGAATATGATAATCAGCTGTGTAAAAAAAATAGGCAATTACACGTGCTGTTCTTCTTTGTATTCAGCAGCAATTTTCCATTTCTTTTTGAACGCTTAGTTCTGTAGTTAACCCACCGCTTTCTTTAATGCTTCCACTGTTTTCTTTTCACTTCCCGCAAAAATGGCTGTATTAATAATCACTACAGGCCTTTTTAAAAAAGTGTATTCTTCCAGCATATAAGTTCGGTAGTCGTTTTCACTGAGCTGCTTATCTTTAAGCCCGAGCTCTTTGTATTTTAATGCTCTCCGGCTAAAGAGTGCCTGGTAGCTGCCGGCAAGCTGTTTCATTTCATCTATCTGTGCAGGGCTTATTTTTTCAGACTTAATATCCTGCATAACAAAACCTTTTTTATCAATGCCTGTTTCTTTAATAATGGCAGCACAGGTAGTACAGGAGCTGAGGTAATAAATTTTCTTCATTAAAACTGTAACGTTTATTCTGTTTGAGCAACCAATTTAACATTAAACTGCTGTTTTAGTTGAAACCAACCAATGTACAGAACGAATTTTTAGAGATTGTAAACCGCAATCAGGGCATAATCCGTAAGGTATGTCATCTGTATTGCCGTGATGAGGCGGGCAAAGATGACCTGTACCAGGAAATTGTGATTCAGTTATGGAAGGCTTATGGAAGTTTTCGTGGTGAAAGTAAATTCAGTACCTGGATGTATCGTATAGCGCTGAACACCGCAATTTCTGATTTACGCAAGCAAAACAGAAGAGTAGATCTTCAGTTTCCGGAATTTATACCCCGGGAAGAGGCAGATGTAAAAGATGATGCTAAAGAAGAACAGCTCAAACAGCTCTATGCAGCTATACAGCAACTGAGTGAAGTGGAAAAAGCCATAGTAATGCTGTATCTGGAAGACAAGAGTTATGAAGAAATGGAAGAAATATTGGGTATCAGCAATGGTAACCTGCGGGTAAAAATGAATCGAATAAAAGATAAACTGAGAACCCTTACAAAGGAGGAAGCGTATGGAACTTGATAATCTAAAAGCCGTGTGGAAAGAGGTGGGCGCATCAGCGGTTGATACATCAGCACAGGAGCTGGAGCAACTGCTGGCCAAAAAATCCAAAAGCCCCATTGCCAAACTCAAGCGCAATTTGTTTTGGGAAATGGTGCTGGTAGTGGTATTATATGGTGGTACCATTATTTATTATGTGCTGCAAAATGAGCCGGGCATGCTGTACCTCTCCCTTCTTTTAGGGATTACCGCAGCGCTGTATGGATGGTATTATATTACCAAACGCAGGCTGCTCTTAAGCATGGAGTGCGTAACCTGTGAGGTAAAAAGTAATTTGAGCACACAACTTGTAACGCTTGAAAAATTGCTGAAGATGTACTTATGGGCAGGTAGACTGCTGATGCCGGTTATTTTAATCCTGTCGGGAATGATTGTTTATTTCACATCGCCCTTGCCAAAAGATATAGAGCTGAGTAAAGGGGCTTTCTTTATTTACTTTTTTATTGCCCTGCTGCTTATTTCATTGGTATTTACCGTACCCGTATATTTTTTAAACAAGTGGTACATCAATCTTTTATACGGAAGGCATGTAAAAAAATTAAGACAGATTGTAAACGAAATGAACGAAATGCCTTTTGCAGCAAATTAAAACACAACAACATTATTTCTGAACCAATTCTTATTTATTGATGATGAAAACAGTTTTTATAGTAGTAATAACCGTGCTCTCCTTCAATTGTTTTGCTCAAAAGGAAAACAGTCTTTTGTGGGAAGTAAGCGGTAATGGTCTTTCTAAGCCCTCTTATCTCTTTGGCACCATACATATGATTTGCAAAGACGATTATTTTATGCCGCAAACCGTAAAGCAGAAATTTGCAGCAGCAGCGCATGTGTTTCTTGAAATGGATATGGATAATCCTGAATTGCAAATGAAAATGATGAAGCTGGCTACGTTGCAGGGTGGTGTAACGCTTAAGAAATTATTTGGTGAAAATTATGCTATGGTCGATAGTTTTTTTAAAGAGAAGGTGGGAATGTCGCTCATTCTGTTCAATGGTTTTAAACCGATGATGCCCATGAGTATGCTCTATTTAAAAATGCTGCCCTGCAGTACCACTGAATCTTATGAGAACAATTTTATAGCCATGGCCAAAGAGCAGAAAAAAGATATTAAAGGACTTGAAACGATTGAAGATCAGATGCAGGTGTTTGACAACATCCCCGACAGTATTGAAGCCGCCAATATTGTAAAGATGATCAGAGAGTTTGATGCACAGGAAAAGCAGTTTGCTGAAATGGTGCGTGTGTATAAGCAGCAAAATGTACAGGCGCTTTTTGATCAGATTCATTCTTCGCCGGATTTAATGAATGCACAGGAAGACCTGCTTACCAGGCGCAACAACAACTGGATTCCTGTAATGGAGAAAAGTATGAAAGAAGGTTCCAGTTTTTTTGCAGTAGGTGCCGGGCATTTGGGTGGCGATATTGGTTTAATTGCCCTGTTGAAAAAAGCCGGTTATAAAGTAAAGGCAGTAAAGATGTAATTAAAAAACCTGCCTTGCAGCAGGTTTATAACAGGTGCTTTATATTCATTATTTTATTGTTTCTTTTCCAATGCTTCCATTCGTTGCACGAGTTGAAGCATTTGTTTTTTTAATTCTTTGTTTTCTTTTTCAGATCAGCAGTTAAATTGATTTCATTACATTTCTGTTAGATAATAAAAATGCAATCAAGAGGCTGTAACAGCAATCCCTAAAAATATGGAAATGCCTATCAGTTCATAGGTATTGCAAACAGTTGGTTTTCTGCCCAAAAAGAACTTCCTAATGCACCGATAGCGCTGCCGGTTGAAGGGGCAGAAGTATTTCTTGTTGCATTGGCCCACAAGTAATAGGTTTTGTTTGCCCCCGATGTATTATTAACAAATACCTGTCCCGAAACAAATGTGAACGTATTGGAGAAGCTGAAATTACCACTGATAAGTCCGCCTGTTCCCGGAACAATATCTGTAGTTCCCGTACCAACTGTTGCGCTTTCTGCAAGGTAGGTTCTGATGAAAATACCACCACCGGTGGGCAAGGCTGTTCCGTTAATCAGCAGGTTGGCAAAAACAACCCATCGTCCCGGTGGAAGTGTAATGTTTACGGTAGTATATTTTGAAGTACCGGCATTTGGGAAAGAGCCCATTTCAGAATAATCGAAATTTACACCTCCGCCAAGGCTGCCTGTTCTTACAGATTGTGTACTGTTTAGTTGTGTCCAGCTTGCAGTACCATTGGCATCACTGGTTAATACTCTTCCGTTAGCCTGTGTCCCATCCTGATAAGTAATTTTTCCCGTACCTGTGTTCATGACAAGACCCCAACCAGCCGTGCTTCCATAAAAGCCAACCGTATTATCGGTTTGCATTCCAACAAAAGCAGGTGTTGTACTGTTGGCTGTATTATTTAGCCACAAGCCGGCACTGTTACCACCGCCGCCATCTCTTATACGCATTCTTCCGTTGACGTCTAAACGAAAAGCAGGTATAATGCCTCCAATGCCAACATTACCCGTTCCGGTAATACGCATCAATTCATTTGATGTGGCTGATGATGCGGCGGAATAAAATACATGATCAGCACCAGTTGCGTCAGTTTGGTAACGGAGCGTGCCGCCGTTAATACCGAACCCGTAGTATTGATGATCATTGTTATTGTTATCATACAGCACAATCTTTCGATTTACAATACTGTTTGAAAACTGCAAGGGTGCATTTGGGGTTGGTAAACCAATTCCAATATTTCCGGCATTGCTTACAGTTAATCGTGGAGTACCCTGTGTAATCAAATGCACTGCACCATTGGTACCACTATATGTACCAAAATCAACATCATTTGCTGTTACACTTTGATTAAAGCTGCCGATATATCCTTTCGGCACATTGTTTTCAGAGAGGGTGATATACATTTGATTGCCTCCATTGAATGTAGAAATATTCGATTCCGTTCCGCTTACATGCAGGCGTTCTGCAGGAGTAGCGGTACCTATCCCTACAAATCCGCCACTGTTATTATTGTAAATATTATTGCTGCCGTTCAAGGTCCAGTAATTTTCTGCACTCAAGCGAATCCAGTTGGGAACCGCAGGTGTACCGGCATTATAATAAAAACCGTTCAGTCCATCAGTTTGATAAACCAGCAACCCGGTAGCGGGTGTTGCAATAGCTGAACGTTGTGCCAGGGTCATACGGGGAAACAAAGCGCCCCTTGTAGTAGAGTTCACATCGAGCATGGCACTACCATCGGCAGCAGCGCCTGTGGTATTAATACCCAAGCCCTGTGTAAAAGCCAATACACTGTATACAATTAGTACGACGGTGAATAGAATTTTTTTCATGGTAACAGTATTTACATCCTTAAATGATTATAAGTTTCAGATGATTGTTAATGGTTCATTTTTCGATCATCTTTTGAAAGTAATAACCCCTGTTTGCAATAATTGAATATCTGCTTGCCAGAACAAAACCTTTCTGCAAATGACCAGCTGAAGTGCGTTTACCAATTCATACATATACATGTCGTTATACTTTATAATTTTTTAAAAGATGATAAGGTGTTTAGTGTAACACATACGCTCCTCTTTTATGGTTAGAATGTGGTGTGGGTTAATATGTTTTTCAGAGGTATTTCAAATGCTCTTACAAATGTGCTGTTATCTGTAAAGGCAGTCAATCCTTAAAAACAGGGATATTAAAAAAACACCCGTCTAAGACTTAGACGGGTGTAAACACTCTACGCTGAAACTACAGATTGTTTTTCAAGGAACTATTGTTTTATAACTTTTAAAGTTTGAATGCGTGTGTTTTCCTGCAGTTGCAACAAGTACGTACCGGCAGGCAGCGTGCTCATATCCAGCGTGTGCTGTTTCGTGCCTCTGTTTAACTGCTGCTGCAGCACTAACTGTCCGCTGCTGTTAAACAGTAACAGATTGTTTGTTGCTGTAAGCGGCTCACCAAACAGGAGTACCGTTTGCTGCTGTACAGGATTGGGATAAAGTGTGATTCGGTTTGCAGCAACCATCCGCACGGCCACAATTTTGCTGTACTCAAATTTGCCATCCAAATCCACCTGTTTAATACGATAGTATAAAACGGAACCCTGCGGTTTTACATGTTTAAAGCTGTAGTTGTGTGTACCATTAGTGTTGAATGAAAGCACATCGCCAATCTTTGTAAAACCTGTGCTGCTGGTGCTGAACTCTACTTCAAAATGAGAGGTATTGTTTTCCAGCTCGGTTGTCCACTCTATCATTACATCTTGCTCCACGGCTTTTGCATTCACTGCTATAAAGCGCAGCGGCAATGCAGTAAGAATATCATTGGTAACCGTAAAGGGCGAGAAGTTTGTATAACCTCCCTGCAGTTTGCTGAATCGGCCTGCAATGGTATCTGTTGCCGCTACAGTAGCTGTGCCTACCTGCCAGAAGGTTGTGTAATGTGCTGCTCTGCTTTGATTACGGTTAAATGAAGGCAACTCATGCGGTGCAAACCAGAACATTTCAACCGATGCATTACTTCCGCCGGGTACTTGTTCATCAATAAACCAGGTGCGGTTGACATTGCCTGTTCTGATGGTATCGCCTGTATTACCGTTTCTCAACACATACGGAACCACTCTTACACTAAAGTTATCCTGCGTACCACTATTGTTGAGCTTGAGGAAGTTACTGCTGAATACAGAAGTACCTACCGGGAATATATTCTGTGCATTTCCATTATTGATAAACAGTTTACCATTACCGTTAGTGATAATGAAATGAGCAGTATCAAAGTTCACGATGTTTCCTGTTACAGTTAAATCATAATCGCCAAGTAAAATTTTACCGCCAATCCATCCGGGTAATTGCTGCGGTAAACCTGCACTCATATCCAGGTTGTTTACCGTTAAGCTTGCTTTCAACCGTACCACTGTATTAAAGAACAGCGTATCGTTGTTATTGAGCAGGTTGGATTCAGCAGGAGTGCAATTGGCTATTTCCATCACTACATAACCGGAGTCAACAGCAAAGAACAGTTTACGGAACAATGTTGTGTTGGCATTAGGTGCCAATGTAAACTGTGCACTGTCAATAGCAGTGAGCGTGCCGGCCATGTCAAAGATTTTAAACCTTGCCCATGCTGTACCGCCGCTGGTACCGGCATTCCTTACCTGGTAAGAAACCGTTACACTGTCTCCTGCATTAAATCCGTTGGGATTAAAGCTGATGGGTTGTGCTACATGTTTGGTCATATCCGGCGCATCACCCACAATAATAATGCGTGTAGCTTCATTGTTCGTTTCATTTTCTTCGTCTACAAGATTGGCTTCATCTACAACAATCTTCACCACTTTTAATCCGGGAATGAGTGACGAATAAGTAACCGTTGCTGCTACCGTTGTATCTTGTCCTATCTGCAATGTATTGAATGGAACAGGTGCACCCAGTTGAATATTGTCAACATAAAACTTCATGGTGCTTGGCGGAGCTACCCTGTTACCAATATTCTTCACCGTACCAACAATGGAGATGTTTTGTGCTGCATTAGGATTTAAACTGCTGGGCGAAATAAATTGTGATAATACCTGGAAATCTTCTTTACTGTCTGTTACCACAATATTGTATAGCGATGTGTTATTGGTTTCATTGATTTCACAGGCAACATTCGCCGTATCAGTTGTTACAGTTACTATTGCATTACCCGGAGCTGTAAAGGTGTAATTGAACGACGCCACTGCCGGGAACTGTTCACCGGCTTTAATCACCGGAACGAGTGCACTGCCAATGGTGTTGCCATTGTAAACAAAACGAACGGTAACATCTTTTACATCTCTTGTACCAAGATTGCGGATATACGCATTGAATTGCTTAGCCGTATTCACCCTTACTCTTACAGGATTGGAACCTGTTCCAAATTCACCTGCTGATTGAATGGGTGTAATATCAGTACCAAACTGAATACTTCTTGTATTGTTGGTTTCATCACTTTCATTCACCGTTCCTGTGGCATCTGCAAATGCTGTAATGGTAACAGGACATGCTTTATCGTCTGACAACACATTGTACACACGTGAGCCTGCAGTTACAGTACCTCTTTCTCCAATACCTGTTACAGAAGTATTACTGCCAATAGGTAATCCTCCATCTAAGAACTGAACTTCAAATGCACCGGCTGCAATACCTGTATTACGTATGGTAGCACTGAAGGTGATGGCTGAACCAATGGTGACATTAGTATTTGATGGCACAATACGGTCCACAATCAAATCAGGCAATGGCACCACAATGGTTGCTTCAAACCAGTTGTTGTTTTCATTTACTTCTGTCACCTGTGCTGTTGTATCAGTGACGATGCGAATTTTGTAGGTACCTGCTGCTAAGCCGGGCAGACTTACAACGATGGGTACTGCACCACCTCCGGGCACAGTAGCTACTGTTGTTTCAAACAACTGTACAGGAGCTCCGGTAATATTCACCACACGTACCACATGTGCACCTGCTGTGCCGCATTGAATATTGGCATCATTAAACTGGAAGGTTCTGAAGCCGGTTTGTGAAAAGCCATTAATGGTAAGGTCGGGTTCATTGGGTGTTGCTACAATAGTAGTACCCGCCGTAACTGATTCATTGGTAAAGATGCCATTATAAGTTGATGATGGAATCTGGAAGAACTCATTGTATTGATACGTTGCAACGGCTGTAATGTTATTAGGTCCTGTTGTATTCAACGGTACTGTAACAGGATAGGTTTTCACATCGCCCGGGAAGGTGGCTGCACTTCCAAAATCAGGAAGGTCATTGGTGAAATAGGTTTGAATCAACACACCGTTGTTGAAAATTTTCACGGTGTCTTTCCAGATTCTGTCCCATGAACTCCAGAAGTTGGCCGTATTTCTTCCACGATAAGTAATCGTTACATCTGTTGTTGCATTACTGCCCACCACTGTGGCACAAGGTGCAGTGGAACTTGTAACTACTACTGTTGCGTTTCCGGTAATGGGTGGAGCGCCACATGCATTAGGCGGCAAACATTGTACACTTATCGAACCTGTAAAGGTGTTGCTGGTAAAGGTGAAATCAGTAACACTAACAGTATAAGTAATAGTACCACCGCATGGCGGGTTTTGTACAATCAGGCTATAGTTACCGCTTGCATCCGTTGTTGTTTTAAGAATTGCTGTGCCGGTATTAATAGTTACTTCTGCTCCGGCCACAGATGTGGGTGAGCCCGTACCAAAGTATTGTGCACTACCACTGAAGATGAGCCGCTGGCCCGGACAGTTCTGCACCGTTGCAGTTCCTGTAACGGTAATACCACCGGGTAATGTGGGCGTACCTACAATCACCGGACGGATGGCATAATTGTTCAGCACATTACTTTCATTCAATGTTCTGGCAGAATCAATCCATACTTTAATCGGATAAAATCCTTCTGCTGCAAATGAAAGTGTTCTTGTAACAGTTGCTGTACTGTATGCATTGACTGCTGCAACGGTTGTACTTCCAATCAAAATGGTATCACGGTAAAATGAAACCGGCACATTCACAGCATTGAAGGCGCTGTTATTGGTAATGTTTGCCGTAACCGTAAATGTTTCACCCGGCAATGGATTTGTTTTGCTGAAACTGATGTCATTGGCAAATAACCGTAAATCCAGTTGCTGGAAGGTTACAATCGGTCCGCTGTAATAAACGGTGTTTACTGATGTAGCCGCATTGCCCAATGCATCATTGGCAAAGAAACGATAACCGAGTGTGTTGCTGTAAGATGTATAGTTAACGGTGTAAAAATATACGACGCCATTTACATAATCAGTGCTGGTACCTTCTTTGCTCATTGCATAAATACCCTCACCGCCATCTGTAAAATCCTGGTCACCGTTTACATCCAATCCTATCATCGGATGGCCGGGGGCCGGCGGTCTGTTATCGGCAGAGCGGTACACTACTCTGTAAGTAAATACGCCCAATTGACCTGCAGCAGGATTTACACCACGCACTCCATCATAAGGTGATGCAGCAACAAAGTTTAACACCGGTGGTGTAGATGGTGTAAAGCCGGTGCCACTGAGTGTGGTTGTTACTGAATCGGGTCCGCCGGCAGTTGCTTTTATTTTTAAAATTCCATTATAAGATGTAACCGCTGTTGGATTAAATGCAACAGGCAGATTGAGTGTGCCTCCCGGATTTATAACAGTGCCCGCTGAAAATGTGGGAACAAACACGGTGTTGCCCGTACTTACTTCACTCAGTGTAATAGAAGCATTACCTGTGTTACGGATGGTGAAGTTGAAGTTAGAACTGTTACCTGTTTGCACATTACCATAGTTATGACCGGTTGCAGGTTCTAAAGTCCATGAATTAATCACTGCTACACCCGTACCTTTTACAGGTGTTTTGTATAAACCTGCCGAAGTTTGCACTGCGATAGAATCATTATAGACTCCTGCTGCTGTAGGTGTAAAGCTGATACGAATGGTATCCGTTGATAACGGATTGACTGTTCGAGTACTTGTAAAGTTGGACGTAAACGGTGCACCCACTGTTACACCTGTAATGGTTTGTGCAGTGGTGCTGTTATTTCTTACCACTAAACTTCTTGTAGCTGTGGTATTGATAACTGTTGCCGGAAACACAACACTGTCAGGTAATACAGAAATAGTACCTACCTGGAAGGTGCGGAGATTGGTTAAACTCCATTTACCATCAGCAGTACGACTGCGTACATAAAAATTATGCGGCCCAACGGATAAAGAAGTTGTATTAATACTAAGTGGAATATCTGTAATGTTTGTACCCGGTGTAATGGTGATGGGTGTAGCGTTACCAGGTCCGGGGTCTGTATCAATAAAATACTCTGCCTGCACAATGTTTTGTGGTGCCGGTGGAGCAGCGGGATAATTTGGTGCTGTACTGTTACTGAAGCTGCGGATGTTGGTAATACTCCATTTACCATCTGCATCCTGGCTGCGTATGTATAATATATGCGGCCCAACAGTAATACCTGTTAAATCTATCACTGCATTTAAGTTGGCAATATTGGTATTAGGCGTGATAGTAATGGGAGTACCGCTTCCATAAGGAATATTTGCATCCAGTACATATTCCAGTCGTACAATATTTTGTGCAGTAGGAGGTGCCGAAGGATAAACCGGCGCAACAATATAACTGAAAGGTCGGTTACCATTGGTGATGCTCCATTTACCATCTGCATCCAGTGCCCGGATGAAGAGTGAATAAAATCCCTGTGGCAATGCACCGAGATTAATAGATTGGTTCAACCCATTAATATTTTGTTGTGGTGTTATAGTGAGTGGAGTGCCATTACCGATGCCGGGGTCTGCACTGCCGTAAGGAAGTATCACATATTCCACTCTTACGATATTACCCGGAGCCGGTGGCGCCGTGGGATAAGGTGCTTGTGCAAAGGCTGCAAGCCACAATTGCAACAGCACCAAGGTGGTGATGATTCGTCTCATAATGAAGTTTTAATTGTTTGAATGAAAACGAACCTTCTTAGTTATTGGAACGTGTGCTGATAGTAATGTTCAATGGTTGGCCCACCGGAACAGAAGTTGGTACTGTTAACGAATAGATAGTAGGAATAGGTGGAATACCACTTAAACGATAAGGGTCGGGAGTGCCAAAGGGACCGCAATCAGGTGTAACGCCGCCCACTGTTTCACCGGCGCCAAGAGCAGGAGAGCCGGCAGCTAAGCGCCATTGTCCGTCTGTACTGTTACCTGTACTACCCACAACGATTACTGATTGTGCAAAGCCCTGCAGGTTTCCATCACCGGCGGGCAATACACCTGCAAACTGAGAAATGTTATTGCGGATGGTGGAGAACGTTACATTAAAACTTCCTGCACTTATGTTAAGCAAAATGTTATTGGCAAAATACGCATTGGTAATGGTAGCACCGTTTCCAAATAGATTGTTACGTATTAACGCACTGGCAATATTACTGGGGTTAAACACAAAGGATGAAGTGATGATGCAATTGGTAACTTCCAGGTTATCGTAATAAAACTGAGGTGTTGTAGAAACGCCATTGAAATAACATTTATTGAAAACAATATTCTGTGCTCTGTTGGAGGTGCTGGCAGCAGTTGTATTCCAACTGATGTTGCTGAAGCGGCAACGTTCAAACCGGATATTATCTGCCCTTGGGTCCAGCCACAAATCGCCACGCATATCAATACCCAAAAAACGGGAGCCGGAAGCCAATGAATCAAAGCGCCACGCACTGTTAAAAAAAGCAGTTTCTGTATTTGCCTGTAAACCCAGATTGGCACCAGTGCCGGAGAGAAAATAACCGGTACTGATAAACACAAGGCGCTTGTTAATGTTGGTGCTGTTTGTGTAAGCATTTGGCGAACCTTCAAGGTAAACAGTATCACCATTAAGTACAGAGGCATTAGTAAAACAGGCATCAAATGTGGTAAAGTCAGTAGCAGCACCGGGGATATTATTTACCCTCCAGATTTTTGCAGATACAGAATTGCTCAGAAATAATACAAGCATAAAGGCCAGCGTAAAAGTTTTGCGTAACATAGTGTTTGTTTTTATCGTTTTGAATAATTAAAATAGTGACAGGTTTTTCATTTACGAGTAAAGGATAAATGGCTTCTGAAGGATATCAGATTTAGAGTGGCGGGTACAAAAATTCAATAAAACAGAAAGCAGGTCAATCCCTAAAAACAAGGAGATTGTATACTTAATAAAAAATCATCAGAAACAGGGAGTTTTTAAATTGATGTGAATTCTTTAATTTGTAGGAAGCCCAATCTGTCATGAAAAAAGTGTGTATAACGTTTTGTTGTTGTTTTTTTACCATCATTAATATGTATGCACATCGGTATGCAGTGAATAACAGTCTGCAAATACTGCTTTTAAACAGATGTGAACATACGGGCACAGTTAATCTGAACATAAATTATAACAGGAGAGCTGCTGATGTTTATTTGCAGGTGCTGTCATTCCAGGAAACAACCAATACGTATGCACGGCCTGTGAGAGGCAATGTAGAAAAATCATATTTTGCTGATGGCATCAAAAAAGATTCTACGCATTGCTCAAATAAAAAAAATACTTTCTGCATAAGCAGAGTAATGAGGCCTCAGCGAATAAAGTATTATGCATACACTACAACCCGAACAGGATGCTATGCGTTATTAAACATTCATTCAACACCATGAAAGGAAATTTGATTTTAACTCCGGAAAACGCATTGGCATTTGAACGCACCATGTATATGCTGGACAATTCCATTAAGGAACTCCTGATGGTGGCACATAACCTGATGCCGGAAAACCTTGTAAAATTTGGTCTGGATACAGCCCTCAAAGAATTTTGCGAAAGCATTACAGATAGTGGTGTACTCAAGGTGAGCTATCATACATCCGGAATAAATCGGGTACAACTTGTGGGTGATACAGAAATCATCGTTTACCGCATTATACAGGAGCTCATTAACAATACAGTAAAACATGCAGGTGCCACAGAAATTATTGTGCAACTGCTGGCACATAACGGTAAGTTGAATATAACTGTTGAAGATAATGGGAAAGGATTTGATGTACACACTCTTGATATGGCCAAAGGTTTTGGATGGCGTAATATCAAAAACCGAGTGGAGCACCTGAAAGGTACTTTGCAGGTAACATCAACACCCGGAAAAGGAACGGGTGTAACGTTTGAATTTAATGTTTGATGAATAAAAGACTATTTTATTGTCTGCCTTTTTTTTTAATTACGCTCAGCCTGTTTGCCCAGAATACAAGCCAAAGAGACAGTTTGCGCACACGTATGCTGCAATCAAAAGAAGATTCATCACGTGTACTGCTGTATTATCAATATGGTGAGCAGTTTGAACAGAGCAATCCTGATACGGCGGTTTATTATTATAAAAAAGCAAAATCTTTATCAGAAAAACTTCAGTATAAAGAAGGGCTTCGCCTCTATACCAGTTACTACATAGTAATATTAAACAACCAGGGACGCTTTCGTGAAGCGCTTAACCTCTGCCGTGAAGCAGTTGTACTCTATGAGAAAGACGGAAACAAATCCAATCTTGCCGCTGCCTATATTAATGTGGGCAGTGAGTGGCAATATCTATCTGATTTTGAGCAGGCCGCCGCCAGCTATTTAAAAGCCAAACAACTGAGTGATGAAATAGGTAATAAAAAATACCAGCGTGTATGCAACAACAATCTGGCGTCTGTATTCAATGCACTTCAGCAATATGAAAAAGGCCGCAGCTATGCTGTTACAGCTCTTGGTATTGCAGAAGAACTAAAGGATGATTATTCCATTGCATCCTCTACTATTAATATTGCCACATCAGATTTTTACCTGAAGCGTTACCGGCAATCTCTGGAACTGTACCGGAAAGTAGAAACATTGGGTAAGAAAATAAATGATGAAATTATTATAATGGACGGATGGATGGGAATGGCTGATAATTACAGGGAGCTGGGTAATTATGAAGAAGCAGTTCAATATTATAAAAAAATCATTGTACGTTCTGTTCAGAGCAATACACCTGAGTATGAAATGTATGCCTGTATGGGATTGAGTGATACGTATCTACGTAAAAAACAAACAACTGAAGCAGCACCGGTTATTGAAAGCGGTATCATGCTGGCGCAGCAGATGGGAAGTAAAAATGAATTGCGTGATCTTTACCTGCGTGCAGCAGAGTTGTATGAACTTAAAAACGATACCCGTACAGCACTCAATTATGAAAAAAAATTCAGATTGCTGAACGACAGTATTTATAATGAAAAAAATACCAACACCATCCAGCAACTGGAAGCAAGGTATGAGTTTGAAAAAAAAGAAGCACAGATAAGGCAACTGGAAACAGATAAACGAGTGCAGCAACTTACCATCCGCCAAAAAAATATTTTTAATTATATACTTGCCGGTGCCGCAACAGCACTCGTGTTTATATGCCTGCTGCTGTACCGTACGTACACACAAAAACAAAAACTGCAACAACAGCAAATAGCAGAACTTGAAAAAGAAAAACAATTACTTGCCGCAGAAGCTGTACTTCAAGGCCAGGAAGAAGAACGCACCCGGTTAGCCAAAGATTTGCATGATGGTTTGGGTGGCATGCTCAGTGGTATTAAATACTCATTCAATTCCATGAAGGGAAATTTGGTTTTAACGCCTGACAATGCCAATGCCTTTGAACGCAGTATGGATATGCTGGACAGCTCTATAAAAGAGCTCCGCTCAGTAGCACACAACCTTATGCCGGAGAGCCTGTTAAAGTTTGGGCTGGATACAGCGCTCAAAGATTTTTGCGACAGTATTACCGGTAGTGGTGTACTCAAAGTAAGTTATCATTCATTTGGAATGCAAAAAGAACTGCTTGATAAGAATACTGAAATTACACTCTACCGTATCATACAGGAGCTCATTAACAATACCATTAAACATGCCGGTGCTACAGAAGCGATAGTACAGTTGCAGGTGCATGAAGGTAAGCTGGAGATAACGGTAGAAGATAATGGAAAAGGTTTTGATACCACCTTTCTTGATGGGGTAAAAGGTATTGGGTGGAGCAATATTAAAAACAGGATTGAATACATTAAAGCAACACTCAGTCTTACCTCACAGCCGGGTAAAGGAACATCCGTACAACTGTTGATAAACATATAGCTGATAAACCAAGCAAACACAAATGCACTCATGAAATATGTTTTCGCCATATTGCCTTTATTATTTGCCTGTATAACTGCGGCGGCACAGGATGCGTATCAGTATCTTAAAGCAGACAGTGTGCGTAGCAGCTATTTCAGTATGCCGGATGACACGGCAAAAGTAAACCGCATGAACAACCAGGCGGCAATGATTATGAACGTTGAACCCATTATTGCCAAACTACTTCTGCAGGATGCAAGAGCCGTGGCCGAAAAAATTAATTATAAGTACGGCATCTCAGTTTCACTGGGAACTGAATCGAGGCTTCTTTTTTACCAGGTAAAATTTGACAGCGGTAAACTGCTGCTGGATAAAGCATACAATCTTCTTGAAAAAGAAAATGATAAAAACGCTGTTATCCAGAAAGCAACACTTATTCATACATATGCAAACATCTATCATCAGAAACAGGAATACGATTCAGCACTTATAAAATATCAGAAAGCTATCAGCCTCTTTACATCAGTAAACGAAAAAAATAAAATATTCTTTTCCTATTATAATATCTCAGGTATTTATCATTTGCTGGGCGATACTGCCAAAGCTATGTACTATGCAAAAGAGTTAATGCAAATGGCAGAAGCAAGTTCCGATATCAATTATAAAATGAGGAGCCTCATAGCATATGCAGAAGCGTTTGAAGGAAAAAAACAGTACGACAGTGTATACAAGTATGCTGAAAAAGGGCTTTCTGTTATAAAAGGAACCAATAATGTATTTGGCGTAGGTAAATTTTACACATTGCTGGGAACGTATCACCGTGAAAAGCAAAAGTATGATTCCTCCATTTTTTATTTTAAAGAGGCCCTTGACCTGTATAGTTCCATCAACATCTGGTACGATATTGCACTGGTTCAACAACAGTTGGGCAATGTTTTTTTAAAAGCAGGCAATTATGTAAATGCTGTAAAATATTTAAAAGAAGCCGATGCAATAGCTGTGGAGCTGAACCTTTACCAGGTGCGGTTGCTTACATTACCCGACCTTGTGGAAGCGCAGGAAAAGCTGGGAAATATTAAAGCGAGTAACAGTTATCTTAAAACATTTATTGCAGTAAAAGATACAGTACAGGAACGCAACAACCGTAAAATGGTAAATGAACTGGAAGCAAAATATCAAACAGAGCAAAAAGAAATCCGGCTTCGGGAGCAGCAGCTAATTATTCAGCGTAAAGACCTGATTACGTATATACTGGGAGGAACAGCCATTGCCATCCTCATCATTTCACTTCTTTCTTACCGCACTTACCTGCAAAAACAAAAACTGCAACAACAGCAAATAGCAGAACTTGAAAAAGAGAAACAATTACTTGCCGCAGAAGCTGTACTTCAAGGCCAGGAAGAAGAACGCACCCGGTTAGCCAAAGATTTGCATGATGGTTTGGGTGGCATGCTCAGTGGTATTAAATACTCATTCAATTCCATGAAGGGAAATTTGGTTTTAACGCCTGACAATGCCAATGCCTTTGAACGCAGTATGGATATGCTGGACAGCTCTATAAAAGAGCTCCGCTCAGTAGCACACAACCTTATGCCGGAGAGCCTGTTAAAGTTTGGGCTGGATACAGCGCTCAAAGATTTTTGCGACAGTATTACCGGTAGTGGTGCACTCAAAGTAAGTTATCATTCATTTGGAATGCAAAAAGAACTGTTTGATAAGAATACTGAAATTACACTCTACCGCATTATACAGGAGTTGGTAAACAATACTATTAAACATGCAGCAGCTACTGAATCAATTGTACAGTTGCAAACGGAAAACGAACGGCTCACAGTAACGGTGGAGGACAATGGAAAAGGGTTTGATGTAAACTTTCTTGAACTGTCAAAAGGCATTGGATGGGCTAATATCAAAAACCGTGTAGAATACCTGAAAGGAACAGTAAACCTTAATTCAGAAAAAGATAAAGGAACCAGTATAACCATTGAATTAACGATATGAAACCAATAACTGTTTTTATTGTGGACGATCATTTTCTGGTAATTGAAGGCATCCAGGCTATGCTGCAAAATGAAACCGGTTTGCAGGTTATAGGTCATGCTTCCAGCAGCAGTTCCTGTATATCTTTTTTACAACAGCACCAGCCCGATGTTATACTGATGGATATTAACCTGGGCCAAGAAAGCGGAATTGAGCTATGTAAAATCGTAAAAGATAAATACCCTCAAATTATGATACTGGCACTGAGCACCTTTAATCAGTTCAGTTTTATTGATAAGATGATGGAAAACGGCGCCTCCGGTTATTTACTTAAAAACGCAGAACGTACTGAAATAACTGAAGCTATAAAACAGGCCATAAAAGGCGGCACTTATTTAAGCCGTGAAGTAAATGAAACTTTAAAGGCTGTGGAAGAAGGGCGTAATGATAAACCAGCTTTAACCCGTCGTGAAAAAGAAGTACTGGAGCTGATTGCAGACGGACTCAACAGTCAGGAAATTGCAGAGAAACTATTTATTGGTGTATCCACCATTGATACACACCGTAAAAATTTACTTGCAAAATTTAATGTAAAAAACACTGCCTCATTAATACGAATAGCTGCCAAATTGCAAATGATTTAGCAGCTGTTCAACCGTTAAAAAATCAAACACAGCGTTTATTTCATTACCAGGTCAGCATCAGCTATAATTTCACTGGTTGTATTTTTTTTATCAAAGAAACGGCATTTGATATGATAGGTTTGCCCTGCCATCATAGGGTCACCGGTGGTGAGTTTGGCACGCAGATTTTTACCTTCGGCCGCAGGTAACCCTTCTTTTGCATCTGCAAACAAATCAGGCAGGTTGAGCAGTTCCTTTCCTGTTACATCTGTAAGGATGAGTGTGCAGCCCGGAAAAATCTTTCCGTTTTCTTCTTTGAAATTTTCTACACCTGTTATTTGTATGTTTACCTGTGCTCCGAGCGCCACTTCGTTACTGCTTAATTTTTTTCCTTCTTCTCCTTCGCTCATATAGGCATCTTCAATAGCAAAGCCATTGTAAGAAGTTGAAAGCCCTGTATTCAAATCTTTTTTTACGCCTTTGCTGAAGTTGCAGGCGGCGGTTGCTGTAAGAAGCAATACAAAAAGGAATTTGTAGTTCATTGTTTTGTTATTAAAATGAAGTATTAAAAGTAGAAAGGAGCTTTGTGATTGTATCTCCCTGAAAAGGATGATTTTTCAGTTGAATCTGTTGTGCTTTTTCAGATGATATATGTTAGAATGATTGGTGTAATCGGTTCAGCAGATGCAATGATTAACCACCCACCCTTTTCAACCTCATTATAAACTCTACCCTTCCTTTTGCAAAGGGAGTGATATAGAGTTCGCCCTTTTTTTTATCATGCCACAGATAGCTTTTATAGAATAAAGGTGCAGTTCGGCGCAGTACAATTTCCTGCTGGCCTTTTTGAAAGGTGCCCATCAGGGTGTCGCTGCTGTTGAAGTGTTGGTAGGTTTTAAACTCTTCCATACCACTATCGTTTACATTACGCAGATAGTTGTTTTTGGCTTTGGCATCTTTGTTCACATACCATCGCTCTGTAAACTGAGCCTTACAGCCTGTTAATGGCATGGAGAGTATAAAATTTCCTTTTGTATAATCAATCTGCAAATCATAATTGTGTAAAACACCTTGCTGCCACTCAGTTGCACTACCTGCCCGGGTGGTGCGGAAATGATCATGCGGTGTAAGGCAGCAGGGGTCGGCAGTAATAACGGTTACTTCATGCAAACTGTCGTTTACATAGTTCCAGCTTTTCTTACTTCCTTCAGGTATCCATGATTCCCAGCGTTGTGCATTGTATTTATCAGGCTGGTTTACACGGATGGCTCCTTTGACTTCACGGGTGAGTTCCAGATAACCTGTATGCACCCGGTTGTAGTTTACAAAATAAGAGTATGGTTTAGGTTGATTTCCGCCACCCTTCATTTGAACCTTATAGTGAAACGTACCCACCCATCCCCGTTTTATTTGTGGTGCTGGTGGTAAAGGCGGTAATGAATCTTTTTGTAAAGAATGAATTGTTTTAGTGTATGATCTACTCTTCAGTATCAAATCATTTCTGTTCATAATAACTAACAATGTAAAAAGACTGATGCAGGGAATGAGTTTCATAAACGATATTTAATAGTTCACCACAATATTGTTGAGGTAATAAGTATCTGCCGGCATTTCATTGTTTGCACGGTAGCGGCTGAAGAAATAAGCGTTATAAGATACGCTGCTGCTGAACACATCATTGAATGTTGCAATGGTAGCTCCGTTATCCTGCACCATCAACTGACGGCCTTTACGTATTAATTGCAAACGGTGTTGATTTTTTTCTTTGTAAAAATCAGGCAACAGTATTTTCTGATTGAGCAGTGCAATGCCGGCCCTGTTCATCACCATTAACTGCAACTGTCCGCCGTTGTTGAAATAAGGATCAAAGTACAGTATTATACGGTTGAAGTTAACGGCATAGCCATCATAAAAACTATAATAATCTGTTTGGTTGCCGGCTGTTTTAAAACCTTCCATCACATTGTCATATTCCATCTCAGCCAGTGTTACAGCAAACAAACCGCTGTAATACGAAATATCTTTATTCCAGTTTAAGTTGAAGGAGAGTGAGAAACCATCTTCCATTTTTTTATTAAACTGACGAGGATACCAGTAACCTGCTTTATTAATTGCCAACCATTTATTGCTTCCATAATCCTGAACAGCAATATTTTTCATCCCATACCATTGTTTGGGAAAACTTCCGCTTATGTCCTGTTCAAAATTTATAAACACAGGGCCTTTTTTATCCTGTTCTGTTTTGGTTTCTTTTTTAGCAGTAGTGAGTGATGCAGTAAGTGTATTACTGCTTCCGGTTTTTTTAACAGGCTCACCGGCGAGAGCGCACAATACATCTAAGTTGAATGCTTCATAAAAACGATCCATAAATAATTTTTTGGGCAGATCGCTATCCTGTCTTCTTATTCTCAGAAAAAGAAACTGTGGTGCATCCTGTGGCTTGGTTTTATCAAAAAATGAGGGGTCATCAGTCCATACGTTATAACCTTCTTTCACATCCAGTTTTTCCGGTTCTGTATATTCAGAAAGAGTTTCTACTAAAGCCGGTGCATCTAAGTTGGGTGTTTGCATTTTTTGGTTATACCATTGCAGCAGGCCGGTTTTCATTTGTTTAAACTCATTTAAACTCTTTTTATTTCTATCTAATAACTCCGGCCAATAGCTTTCTGCTTTTTTTTGTTCAGCCGTCATGTTATTGTACTTTGCTTCGTCTTTTGCAAGAGACGTTTCATATTTCACAATCCATTCGTTCAGTTTTTTTTCTCTTTGCTGTTTGTAAGTTGTAAATACTTCTTTACGGGTGAGTGTGCGTACCGGCAGTTTACCATTTGCGCTGAAGCAGTAACCTTCCGGCATGTTTTGCATAGTACGGGTATCGGTATAAAGAATGCGATTACCATTGGCATCTTTTTCAATGCGCAGGTTGCATACGTAAGTGCTTTGCTCAGCAGCGCCAAACTTAATATCTGTTAAACCCGGCAAACTGTAACCCAAGGCATTGAGTGTGTTCATCTGAAAATAAATCCAGCAACCTGTTTCACCTTCCGGTTCAATTATTTTATTGAAAGGGTTGTAAGAAAATTTTTTAAGCATGAGGTAGCAATCGTAATAACGGGGTGTGCCGGGAGTCATAGCGGGCCTGTCGCCATAAGCAATACTGAAGGTGGCATGTATGCCATCGGGTAATGGTTGAAAAATGCGTTTCAATTCATTTTGAATAGCCCGGCTGATGTTCCATTGATTGCCATACCCTTTTTGCCGCCACACCCACTGCGGTGGATACTTATCTGTATCAACCGTTTTACCAACCTGCGCAGAAGTTGTTTGAAATATCAAACAGAAAAGCACAGGGAAAAGTAAAAGCCTTTTCATGTGTACTATTTGTATTCAATTTTACTTGAAGCAAAATCTGAACTTACTTCTACTTCTGTTTTGCCGCTTACCATTGAAATTTTGCCCCCGGCCTCTATTACCTTTACACTCAAGGGCACATTGCTGTTACCAACTTTAACGGTTTCACTTCCTGCTTTTACTCCTGCACTCGCCTTTACCCCAAAGTCGTTAATACCGGTTCGGTCAATTTTTACAAAAACACCACCTTCAACACCTGCTTCTACAGCGCCTGCCATCCAATGTTTAGAACTGATATCCAAACCTGATTCGATTTCATATTCACTCCATTCACCGGTAAACAAATCTTCTGTGCGTGCTACCGATGCCACAATCAGGTTTACCTTAAAGGTGAGCTTATTACATTCAGTTGATAATTCATGCCCACCCGGAAAAGTCATCTGCCATTTATTGTTACAGTTCACTGCATCAAAATCCGACAAGCCTTTAAACGGATTGGTTTTAGGATTTCCTATACAAAGCGGTTGTGGCCCAATCTGAAAAACGTTAGCTGTGGTTTCATAAATGAAGGATTCTAAAAAAGCGAGGTATTGTATCTGCATCTGTAATTTGTAAATCTGAAAGTAGTCCTCATCCATACTGTATCTTGCTCCATACAACAGGTGATTGATAAAACGTTTTCTTATACTGTTTGCTCTTTCAAAATACATACGCCATTGTTCATTGGCTTTTTCCAGAAAGGCATCATACACTTTCTTTTCTGCTTCACATATTTCCTGTTCCGGGCATTTTTGTCCCTCGCCGCAAAAGTTTTTATATTTCTCATCCACCGCTTTTTTTTGGCGTTCCATTTCTTTGGTCATTACTTTAATCTTTCCCTTTACAATTTCAATTTCATCTAAGAGTTCTCTGTCTGCTTTTGCATAATCTTCTGAAAAGCTATTGTAGTAAGCAGCCATACGTTGATTGGTATTATTGTTGGCAGCTGCTGCAAATCCGGTAAAAGAAACAGTATTGATTTTTTTGAAAGGTTCTATATACTTTTCTCTTAGCTGTTTCTCTTTTATCTCAAACGCATAGCGTGCAGCCTGTAATTCATCTTTGTATTTTTTCCACTGCGGGTACAGTACCAATACTTCTTCATAGCTTTTGGGGAAGGCAGGCCATTCAAACTTGTTTAATCCTAATACATCGCCTGCGGGATTGCCTTTGTAATCACTGCTTTTCATTCCTGTGTTCCATTTACGAAGAATGGATTCTTTAACAGCACTGTAACTCTCATCCATACTTTTTTTTATTTCTTCTATGGCTCCGTTTCTATCACCTTCACCTTCCTTGATAATGGATTTTACATAATGTGCCTGTCCTCTTCTTCCGGGAAAGCGTTGTATAACCGTATCAGCAATTTTTCCTGCTTTCTGAAATTCGCCCAATCCTAACCAGGCCATAGCAAGGTTATTCATCACCGGCGGACTGGCACCATATTTTGTACGTAAATAATTAAGGATTGGAATAGAGCCGTGCTCCATACGAACGCCATTGAGCAATGCTGCATAATTGTTGAGGGTATTGGCATCGGCATTGGTTTCACTGCACACACGACCCATGATGTACAGGCTTTGCTGCGTAAGATTGGTAAAATATACAGCAATAGCTTCCTTTCCCCAATTACCGGAGTTGGCTGTTTTACTTTTTATTTGGGTGAAAATTTTTTCAGCCTGCTCCACTGCCTGTGGCAGCATTTGCTTTTTTACTGCTTCATGCACGGCTTTACAATAGGTTTTTATTTCAGCATCATTCAACATGCGTTTTACAACACTGTTAATCCGTACTTCATCTCTCAGTGGTACAATACGTTTGTTTTCTTCCCGCACCTGTTTTATCTGTTGTTCTGTTTTGCCGCCGGTAGCAACTGCTTTTTCCTTGATTTCATTCGCTTGTTTCATCGCTTCCTGCTGGGCCCGTTTTTGTGCTTCTTTTTCTTCAGCCGGTGTAAGTTTTAAAGCCTGCATTTCCTGGTACAGGTTCATCATCTGATCAGGATTACTGATCATTTTTTTCATGATGGCAGCAGCTTTGTTTACTTTTTCTTCGTTGATTGGTTGTTGTGCCAGCAGATTGTTGAAAAGAAAAAGTATAAGGCACAACATCCATTTATATTGTTTCATAAAAAAAATTTACCATAGTTTATCGATAGATTGTAATACCGGGAAACTCCTGCCGCAGTTGAATGGTAGCTGCGGGTGTCATAGCTGTTGTTTGGATGTATAATATTCTTAATGCCGGCAATTGCTGCAATACAGCTCTTAAGCGTGGCAGATCAGCATCTGTAAGTAGGCAATAAGAAAGATTGAGTTCCTGCAACTGTTTTAACGTAGTTAAATATTCAAAACCGGCAATTGTAATACGGGATGCCCTTACAACAAAAAGCCTTTTAAGATTAGTGAGCTTGGCGAGGTGAACAAAACCTGCATCTGTAACACCATTAACATCCAAACCCTGCAGCTCAAGCACCTCTAATGTAGTTGCGTTGCTGAGGCTCTGCAAACCTGCATTAGTGATGGACAAAGGAAAACCCTGGCTCATTGTTTTTAACTCTTTAATAGCTCTTAATGTACCGATATGGTATGCAGCGAGGTCATCCATTTTAGATTGCCCGATCAATACAGTTTGCAGTTTAGGCAACTCCCGCAGATAAAATAAACTATCACATAGCGTTTGTAAGTGTTGTTGTGAAGGCGTGTAGAAACCGGTAAAATTTATGCTGGTTTGTGATTGATATACCTGTATGGAACTGTTGGAAACATCCGGTCCACGCAAAGCCCTGTACCATTGATAAGAACGCTCTAAAGGCGAAAGTGTAACTGCTACCGGCGGTGCTACAAAAACAATACTTTTTAAAAAACCATCGAGTGCATATTTTGTTTCTGTGTCTGAACTGTATGCAAGCACAGCATCGCAACTGCCGGCACTCTCATATACTATGGCTGATTTACTTACCATGCCATTGTCAGTACGGCTTTCATAATCGGCCCGTATGCCTTTTGCGCCGCCGCTTTCAATTGAGTAGCGATTCATCATTTCACCAATGATATAATTGGGGAATTTTATTTCCTGATTCCATAGTTGCCATTGTGTTTCTTCCAGGTTTACTGCGCATGAGTAATTACTATACACAACAGCACAAAGTTGTCTTTGCAGATTGTAGATGTATAATTCCTGTTTCCCTTTTTCAACTTTGAAGCCGTTTGGTATTTCAAATGAAAGTCGGCCAAACTGCATTTTCTGTGCCTGACCCCAAAAAGCAGTGCCGAGCAAAGCGAGTAGTAAGAAAAAATTTTTCATTGTTATTTATTTTTAATGAAAGGTTGATATGCATAACCAAATGAGGGTTGATACATAATACAGTCCTGCTCAACGGCTCCCGGAGCCAATATGTGTTGAATGATACTATAGATCAATTGTAAAATTTGTTTCATGATAACACTGATTGATAATTATAAAAGCTGATGAACAAATTTGAAGTAATCAACATTACAGGTCAATCCCTATAAACGTGGAGTTTCTATAAAAAGCCGCATGTGAAAACATACGGCTGCGGTTTTATTTTTCCTGAGTGCTACTCTGCCCGAAAGAGGTAATATTTTTGACCGGTAAATTTTTTATTAACGATGATTAATGCCAGCCCGCCATGTACAGCTTCCATCCAGCATTCAAAAATACCGGGGTCATCTTTTCGCCAGCCCGTGAGCTGTAAGGTTTCGCCATTAAATGTATAACTGCCTTTATACCGCTGTACATAACCATCAGCTGTGCTTTCATTTCTTTGTTTTAAACCATGCATACTTTCATAGCTTCCGTTGGCACTAAAGATGAACTCATCTTTAAATCCCACTTTTGCATTGCCTCCCTGAAAACCGCCTGCAATGGTATAACTGCCGGTAGAACCTGCTTCACTGCTGCGCCATGTACCACGTAACAACTGAGGCGTTACTGTAAATTTATTATAGACCAATACCTGCTCAAATGAATTGTATTGTGCAAACACACTGTTATACAGCTGTTCTTTTGTAGCTGCAAATGCAAGCACAGGTTGTGCACGGCCACTGTTCCATATTACCCGCATGGCTACAAAACCTTCTTCACCGGTTTGCCTGTTTTTAACTTCTGCTTCAAAAATTTTATCATTACCCGGACCACTCATTTGCCAGGGCCTTTCTGCTACATTGCGTACCTGGAAAAACTGATTGACACTGTAGCGCCAGTATTTATCTTCCAGCAACTCTTCGGGCTTACGTGCCACTTTGTCCAATGAATCGTTTACCGGAAATATCCACGCTTTCAAATCACCTTTAGTAACTGTTACATAGGGACCAATATAGGTGCTGGTCCATCCATCGCTGTATTCTGTTGTAATGGTTGTAGCTGCCGGGTTAACAATGTTGCTGCCGGTACCATATGTATTGGTTGATGCATTAAAAGTTGTTGTTGATAGTTTTTTTTCATCAGGAACTACTTCAGAAGTAAATGCCTGGGCAACTTCAGTAAATTTTTTATCAGAAAAAACAGATGCGATATAGTAGGTTTGATTGGCTTTGGTAAACGTAGTTACGGTAATTGCAAAATTCTGTTTGTTATACATGCCACGTGCAGCGCCAAACAGAACGGTCCATCCGTTACTGCTGTCATACTCGTTCACTTCAGGATCTCCCACCTGCTGCTGCGGGTTGCGTGCAAAAAAATTCCAATGTGCTTCAAAGTCTTTTTCAACGGATCCGGCACTGGGTGTAACAGGATAAACAATTAACTGGCAATATTGCCTGCCTTCTTTTTTTTCGAGATAAAGTTTTTCCTGTTGTTCAAGTACTGTAAAACCCTGTGGTTTTTTATAGGTAAAAATATTAAACCGATCCGTTGCCTGAGAAAAAGCAGAACTGAAAAAAATGAATACTGTAACAAAGGACAAATATTGTTTCATGGTTGCTGATGTTTTTTATTTCTGATCTTACTTTGATTTAAACAGTGTGTATTGGAGCAATGGTTCATAGGTATCCTGCCTAAACAACAGATACCCTCCCTTTACTGCAATAAGTTGTGAGG
>CAYPBV010000022.1:0-35739 GCA_964409025.1 uncultured Chitinophagaceae bacterium
TGATTTTTACCAACAACACCCTCTATGTGGGCGGAGGAAGCATTAATGAAGCTTGGAATTACAGGTTCAACTTTACAGGATTCTTTACTTTTGAAAATAACACATGGACTAATTACAGTCGCCCTGCTATTCCATGGATGGATACCATACAGGACATTATTACCATAGCAGTTGATCCCAGAGATAAAAAAGTATTTGCCGGCTCTTTCAGAGGAGGATTGGTGGAATTTGAAAGTGCAACGAAATTTAAAATTTATAAACAGGGAAGTGCTATTGGTGAAACCATAGGCGACCCCGGGAGTTACAGGGTTGGCGGACTTGCATTTGATACAGACAATAATTTATGGATCAGCAATTTTGGTGCACCTAATAATTTTGTGGTGAAGAAAGCTGATGGCACCTGGAAGCAAATGCGGGTACCCTTTGTGATTCAGGATAACATGGTGGGAAAAATTGTGATTGATGATGCCAATCAAAAATGGATACAGGTACCACAGGGTAACGGAGTGTATGTTTTTAACCACGGTGCATCTATTGATAATACAGGAGATGACAGGTGGAAATGGTTCAGAACCGGAAGAGGCAATGGTAATTTGCCTTCGAACGTTGTAAATAGTATTGTAAAAGATAAAGACGGATTTATCTGGCTTGGTACTGATAAAGGAATAGCAATTGTTCAATGCCCCGGTGAAGTGTTTGCTGCCAATGCGTGTGAAGCATTTCAACCCGTTGTTCAGTTTGATAATTTTGCAGGCCTGCTCTTTCAGGACGAGGATGTGCGTGCAATGGCGGTGGATGGCGCTAACAGAAAATGGGTAGGCACAAGAAATGGTGTTTGGTTAATAAGTGCAGATGGTGAAAAAGTGATTAAACGTTTTACAGCACAAAACAGTCCGTTACTGAGTAATGAGATTATTAAAATTGCCATTGACCCTGTAAGTGGTGAAGTATTCTTTTCAACGTTCAATGGCATTTGCAGCTACAGGAGTACAGCCACAGAAGCCACTGAAAAAAATGAAAATGTTCTGGTATTTCCCAACCCTGTTCCAAGTGGTTACAATGGTCAAATAGCAATACGTGGTTTGGCGAATAATTCATTTGTAAAAATTACAGAGCTTAACGGCCGCTTGGTGTTTCAAACAAGAGCACTGGGCGGACAGGCTGTGTGGAATGGTAATGATTATAAAGGGCAACGGGTGAGCAGCGGTATGTATTTTGTTTTAGTAACAGATGAAGCGGGTGTGGAAAAAGCAAGAACGAGAATTGTGTTTGTGAAGTAGTCCACAGACAAGAGTCGATGGTCGACAGCAGCGTTTCATATCAGTAGCATAACAATGAATAGCAATCATTTCTTTTGAGCACTCCACTACATACAACAAAGGCTATTATTCTTCGTGCAGTAAAGTATGGTGAAACGAGTTTAATTATATCCGCCTATACAGAGTTGTTTGGTTTACAGAGTTATATTGTGCAGGGTGTGCGTACTGTTTCAAAAAAAGGAAATGCAAAAGCCAATTCTTTTCAGCCGGGAGCTGTTCTGGAACTTGTAGTGTATCATAATGAACTCAAACATTTAAACCGCATCAAAGAGTTCCGATGGAGTTATTTGTACAAACAGGTAATGAGTGATGTAGTAAAGAATTGTGTACTGCTATACATGATTGAACTGCTCCAGAAATGCATCAAGCAGCCGGAACAAAATCCGGACTTATTTTATTTTACAGAAGAAGCGTTGGTGCAATTAGATATGGCAGATGATACTGTTACAGCCGGACTGAGCATTTATTTTGCATTGCACTTAACCACCTTCTTTGGTTTTCAGATTAATAATGAACAGAACTTGCCTGTATTGGATTTGCACGAAGGAAAATTTACCGATGTTCATCCGCAGCATGCGTATTATGCTGATGGTAAAACAGCCGCTCTTATTTTTGAATTGCTGAAAGTGATGCAGCCTGATGAACTGAAGGAAGTACCCATGAATCATGTTCAACGAAGAGCTGTACTGGAAGCGTTGGAAACTTATTACGCTCTGCATCTTTCTGAATTTGGAAAGATGAAAACACTACCGGTGTTAAAAGAAGTATTGGCTTAAACAATTATTGATGATGAACTGAAATCTTCATTCAATAACACCACTCCCGGCTTCTTCCCTTCTTCAAAACTACCAAGCGTATCATTCCATTGTAATGCTGCAGCACCGTTGCTGGTGGCCATTTGCAAAACCTGTTCTTGTGTAAGTGATGTGTGCAGTAATAAGGATTGCATTTCTTTGGCAATGCTTAATTGCCAGTTGCTGCTGTAACTATCAGTACCCAGCACCGTGTGGCAATTATGTTTTAAAAACAATTCAACCGGCGGTACTTTACCTTCAATGTACAGATTGGCGTTGATGCAGAAGCAATAGATGAGTTTCAGATTGTTTGTTGCTGCGTATGCATTGGCCCATACAATATCTTCCTCGGGCATGTACGTGTTATGAATTAAGAAAATAGTTTGACCATTGTTGAAATACGGTAACACGGAACGGATGCTGCTTTTGCCGGTAACAGGAAAAGGCGAACTGTTCATTCCGAATATTTTGAATAGTTTCAAATAGTCACCGCCACCTGTTTTGTACAACTCGTCTTCAGCAGGATGTTCCTGGTTGTGTATTGAAATAATTTGATTTTTTGTGGCAGCATTAATCAACTCAAATGTTTTGGGCGAAATACTGTAAGGAGCGTGGGGAACCAATGAAGTACGAGGTAAGAGGTACGAAGTACGAAGTGCCTCCTCCATTTCACTCGCTACTTGTTTGTAGTGACTAAAATTTTCAGTTGCTTTTTCATCCGTAAAGCTCAGCACTTCTACAAAATTTTGCCAGCGGATTTTGCTTTTGCTTTTTATTGGAGCCGTATCAGCAGTATTGCCAATATCACCTACGGCCACAATACCGTTATCATACATTTCTTTTTCGGCTTTTATAATTTCCTGTTGTATGACGTGAGGTTCAAAACCACGCTTGGTAACAACCGAACACAAAAATTCAATCAATCCTGTATGCGGAGGAATGACGTTTTTGAGATGACTTAATTCCAGATGGCAATGACAGTTAATTAATCCGGGTGTGAGAATGCCTTGCCAGTGCTCAACATCATCACCTGCTTCTGCTGCTGAAACAATTGCTTCAACAGTTCCATCAGCGGCAGTGATCAGTACTTCGTTTTCGTTTCTGAAACGGTAACCGTCAAAGAGTTGAGTTGCTTTGAATTTCCTGTATGCCATGCGTTGATTTCTGTTAACTTTGCTGCCCTTCGGTTAAGAAGAAAGCTGCATAGAATTACCCGGTGTACAAGTGTGCGACGCAACGAACGTAATATAGCAGCACCTCAGCCGGAAACATAAAAATAAGCGTTTAATGTTAGACAAGTTAGAAGCAATACAGGCACGTTTTGATGAAGTGGGGGTTGCCTTAACCAATCCTGAGGTTGTGGGCAACAATCAAAAGTTTTCTGCACTCAGTAAAGAGTACCGCAGTTTGGAAAAAATTGTAACTGCACGCAAAGAATATTTGCAGTTACTTAATGATGTTACAAGTTACAGAGAAGCATTGAATGGTAATGATGAGGAGTTGCGTGAACTGGCGAAGCTGGAATTGCCTGAACTGGAAGAGCGTAAAGAGCAAATGGAAAAATATATTCGTCAGTTGTTAATACCCAAAGACCCGCAGGATGATAAAAATGCCATTATTGAAATACGTGCAGGAACAGGTGGTGATGAAGCCAGTTTGTTTGCAGGTGATTTGCTGCGTATGTACATTAAGTATTGTGAAAAACGTGGGTGGAAAACGGCGGTGTTAAGTGAGAACGAAGGAACGGTGGGTGGTTATAAAGAAGTGCAGTTGGAAGTTACGGGTGATGATGTTTATGGCATTTTAAAATTTGAAAGTGGTGTGCACCGTGTACAGCGTGTGCCGGCAACAGAAGGTAGTGGCCGTGTACATACAAGTGCTGCTACTGTTGCTGTGATGCCGGAAGCAGAAGAAATTGATTTTGAATTAAGAGAGAGTGATGTAAAAATGGAAACATCAAGAAGTGGCGGAGCAGGTGGACAAAACGTAAACAAAGTTGAAACCAAGGTACAGCTTACACATATACCCACCGGCACAGTTGTGATTTGCCAAACAGAACGTACACAGCTTGCTAACAGAGAGAAGGCGATGCAGATGATGCGTACCAAGTTGTATGAAGAGCAGGTGCGTAAACATGAAGAAGAAATTGCAAGGCAGCGTAAAAGTCTGGTGAGTACAGGCGACCGTTCAGCAAAAATCAGAACCTATAATTTCCCGCAGGGCCGTGTTACCGATCATCGTATTGGGTTAACGCTTTACAACCTGGATGCGGTGTTGAATGGCGAAATTGAAGAGTTGATTGATGCACTGCAGTTTGCTGAAAATGCAGAAAAACTCGCCACACAGAATTAATTTCAGAATAAATTTTTTGAGTTCGTTATAAAAGGTAGCTTTTTAGGCTACCTTTCTATTTCTATTTATCATTTAAAACTTACCACTATGTTAGAGCAACTTTTTAACCTCGTAAAAGAACAGGCCGGCAGTACCATTATTAATAATCCTGATATACCCAATGAGCGAAATGATGAAGCAGTAGGCGAAGTAACCAACAGTATTACCGGTGGTTTGCAAAACGCATTGGCGGGCGGTCAGTTTAAGGATGTATTAAAGTTGCTGGGCGGTGCAGGGGGTGATTTACAAAACAATCCGCTGGCATCTCAACTCAGCGGAAATGCGGTTAGTAATCTGATGAATAAATTCGGATTAAATGAAGGGCAGGCAGGCAATATTGTAAGCAACCTCTTGCCCGGTGTATTGCAGAATTTTATTTCAAAAACAAATAATCCCAATGATAACAGTTTTGATTTGCAGGGCATCTTCAGCTCGCTCACCGGCGGTAGCAGCAATGGTTTGGATTTACAGGGATTGCTGGGCAAAGTAACACAGGGCGGACTTGACAGAGATGGTGATGGCGATACGGATTTGAATGATGTGATTAGTATGGTAAAAAGCGGTGCTTCGCAGCAAAGCGGCGGTGGCGGATTGATGGATATTGCCAAAGGATTATTTGGAAGATAAATTTCAGAATGTAATAAAGGCGCCGCTGATTTTTCAGCGGCGTTTCTATTATAAGTTAAACCAGTAGTTGAGCTTTACTACCAATGCGTGATTTTTCTGCTGAAAGCGGTTATCGGCCCCTACAGTTTCGGCAAACATGTTATTGGTGTAGACAATAAATAAATCACTCATAGGTTTAAAGCGCCATTGAAAGCGGGTGTTGATATTGATGTTATTGATTTGATTGTTGTATTGAATAAATGTTGTCCAGAACATGCTTCGTGAAAACGTAATATCAGCTCTTGGGCCGATAATCCAGAAATCAGCATTGTTATACCCTTGCGGTAAACGAATACGATTGTACGTGGCACTCAGCTGTACCAATGCCCATGGTTGAAAACGATAATTAATATCAGCCGTTATACTTTGAATTTTCCCGTTAAAATAGCCGCCAAAACGTGTTTGTATATTATAGAAAAAGGGTTTGCGAAAATTGGAATTAAAATTAATTCTTGTGGTGTTATAGTAATATGCTGTTCCCTCTTTCAATACTAAAAACCCCGGTTGGTTTTTATTGGTGGGATCAAAATCATCAAAGAGATACGTGTATTCTCTCCTGAATGGTCTTGCATTCAATTGTGCAAGATTTTGAAAACGGATATTGAATAAAAGATTCGCATCCCAATCAGTAATACGATTGTCAAACAAACTGTAAATGATATCATAGTCTAAACCAACGCTCCAGTTATTAATGATTTTTGATAACCCATTCTTTGGAAAAAAAACTTTGTTGGCTGTGGAAGCACTTCTGTAAAAACCGGTACGAGGTACAAATCCCATTTCGGCACGATAGCCTTTTCCTACAGCATAGTTATTGACTTCAAAGTTTAAAGTGGGTTTCGAAAAACGTACCAAGGCGCCGGATGAATAAGCACCTTTGGGTTGATTAGGTTGAAAGGATTGATGGTAATACCACTTGCCTTGCCAAAAGCCATTGGCTGATGCCATATTCATATCCAGGCCCAGCACACGGTTGTATTGATTGATAGGCCGGGTTTTTTCGTTGATAATATTTTCTTTATTGGCAAAGAGGAAGGCAATATTACTTCTTGTAAAAATACGGCGTTGTAAAGTAGCTACTGTAAAATTGGTGGATGGCGTACTGTCGCTTTTTACATAGGCCGTTTGCATATTTAAAAAACCAATGCGCCAGTCTTTGTTGATACGTCCGCTGAGGCGTGCACCGCCGAGGATGGGTACTTTCTCAGCCAGACCTGTTTTGGTATTATTAAAAATGCCGATGCGGCGGGAAAAGAAGGGATTGGTACTGCCATCACCAAAGCTGTTGAACAAATCATTGTTTTCAATAAAAAACTGGCGACGCTCGGGAAAGAATAACTCAAAACGGCTCAGATTGGTAACCTGCCGGTCTACTTCAACCTGGCTGAAATCAGGATTCATGGTTAAATCAAGATTTAAAGAAGGTGTTACCGCCACTTTTGCATCAAAGCCGGCATTGGCTAATGTTTTACCCGTGTTGTTAACTTTGTCTTTGTTGGTCTCAAGTATTGTATAAGGTATAAAGGACACATTCGTACCTGCTTTAGGTGGCGGTTCTTTCCATTCAAGTGTACCTGAAAATGTTTGGTCAGCCATTCTAAAACCTCGGGGTACAGGTGCCCAGCCGCTTCGTTCATTACGATGCAAATCGTTTCGCACAAAATTGATATTCCATAAATTTTCACCAGAGGTTATTTTGTAGCGAAGTGTTTTAAACGGAATAGCTATTTCTATTTCATAACGATCCTCATAATTTTTAACAGCACTAAACCATTTATTATCCCAATCAAAGCTTACACTGCTGCCATTGGCTATAAGTCCTTCTTTTTGCACATTGTAGGGGCTCACGGCAAAATAAAATCCGTTAAGATTGTCCCGAAAAGGATCAATACTTACCAAAAACAAATCGGTAGTACCATCAGTGAAATCTCTGCGGAGCGATTGTACAGTGTATTTTTTGGGTTGATAACATACGGCTGCTATGTAAAGAAACTTATCATCAAACAAAACCTTTACCTCAGTTCTGGATAATGCGTAGGATGTATCAAAGGGAAAACTCTGTTTAAAATTAGTAATGAGTTTGCTTTGCACCCATGCTGCTTCGGTAATGAATCCATCTACCTTGATAACTTCGTATGTTTTAGTAATAGCGCAGCGAAAGTTTTTTTCATTAAACGTTTCCTCCTGTGCCATCGAAAGAAGGCTGAACCCAAGAGAAAATAAAAGGATAGTAAGCTTAAAATAATTTCTCAATTGCTGTTAATTTTTTGCGACCGGCAAAAATAGGCTTTGGCATGGTTTTGGGCTGTAAACAGATGTGACGGGTGGTTTCAGAATTTTTTAACAGGTAGCAAATAAACTTTCCCGTGTGTTGTGCGTCTATTATGTGTAAGTTCTTTAAAAGCAGTCAAATTTTCTCATAAGCAGTTAGTTTTGGTTACGGTCCCGATTTCTATCGGGACCTGTTTTAAAACTTCAACTTTATGACAAAAGCCTGACATGACTTTAACAAAGTGATAAGCAGCAGATTGATAGAATAGCAGGAACTTTGCAGTATAAGATTTTAAGATAAATTTTTTCTCATAAGCAGTTAGTTTTGGTTGCGGCCCCGGTTTCCACCGGGGCTTATTTTTTTGCTGAAAGCAAAAGCCTCACAGTACAGCAGCTTATTAAGAAAACTATTGAGAATAAATTTCTTTGAGATTTTTCTTTTGCAAAAAAAGAAGTTCGATATTTAGTGAAACATTCTTTTATGACTTATGTACGTAAAAATACCCCCCCCCCCCGCAAAACCTGCATTCAGGCTTAAGCCCTCCTGTAGTTGTAATTTCAATTTATTCAAATGTTGCTTTATTATTAGGTGATATTAAAACTTGAGTTATGAAATACAGCTTTATTTTTTTACTCTTTACCATTTTTGTTTTTTCTGCTTCTTTAAAATGCAAGAAAACACCGGCCCCGCCACCTTTATCCACTACAGAACAATTACCGCCTGCCACGCAGGAAGGTAAAAATACTTTTGGGTTTTTGCTGAATGGAAAAGTATGGGTTCCAAAGGGAAATAGCGGTTCTTCAAATCCAAGTTGGTATTATGATGCTGGTTTAAACAATGGATCTTTTAACATGGTAGCAACATGAACTGAGAAAGTTGGAGATACAAATTTTACTGGATTTAGTCTTTCATTCAACAATTTCTCTACTGGTCGATATAATATGAATATTGACAGCAGTAAAGCCGGGACGTTTACAAATAGTCTTAACTTTTGTTATTATAAATGGAAAGATACCATAACTAATCATAATTCTTTTGTGAACATCACCAAGTTTGATACTCAAAACCGAATCATAGCGGGCACATTTGAATTTACACTTTATAAACCCGGTTGTGATACAATGCGTATTACAAAGGGCCGCTTTGATGTAAAATATTAATTCACCTCTCAATTTATTACTTATGAGACAGTTTAAAGCCTGCATGCTGCTGGCACTAACCTTCTTTTGCCTTCACTTTACTGCAACAGCACAGGATGTGCTTAAAACACAGCTTGATAATATTTTTCAAAATGTAAACAAATCACAGGTACCTACAGGCTATTTAGAAGAGTACGGGCCAGGCATGGTACCCTTTGATATTTTTAACGGGGTACTTACAGACAGTAACCGTGTGGATGCACCACTCTGGCATGCGCTGTATGGCAACCTGCGTGCCTCCTGTATTTTTGGCAGCCCCAATATTCCTGATTTTACAACAGTGAATACGGGCATTAACAGTTACACAAATCTTACCAGCCAAACTGCGGCCATTCCCTTACTGCTTATGAATTACAGCGCCCTTAATGAAAATGCCGTGCAGCAAAACCTGTTTACAGTGAGCAATAACCAAATTTTTGATGTACCCGGCCGCACCCAAAGCCCTTACCAGCAGCGCCTGTTGTTTGCTGCTGCACCTTCCATAGGGGTAAGCAATAATGGAAGTATTACCGTTCTTTTCCGCAGTGAATTGTTTTATACCAATACGGGTAAAACCATCAGCAACCTGCAGGTAGATTTTAACGACGGGCAGGGCTACCGCACTATTAACCTCAATACGCCTTTTACAAAAAATTATACTGATACCGGTTATAAACGCTGGCGAATAAAACTCAATTGTACAGATGCCAGCAGCTATCAATGTTATGCAGAGTTTTATGTAAAGCGTATTACTACAACAGGTGTAGCAGGCAGGTATAGTGATGGGCCACCTGATATTATACAGAATTTTAACGCTGTACCGGGTGTACATAGCGGTGCAACAGTTTCAGTACGTTTTAGCCGCAGAGGAACTGAACGTACGCTGAATAAACCATTGATTGTTGTAGAAGGCTATGATGCAAGTAATGTAGCTCCGTTCATTAGAACTGACCCATATAATTTTGAACGTTTTCTTTTTGATTTAGACAATGAACCTTCTACAAATTATGATTTCAGCGGAGCCCTTGATTTAAACGCCGGTTATGATTTGGTGTTTATTGATTTTAACAATGGTACAGATGATATTTTAAGTAACGCCGCTTTGGTACAACAAGTGCTTAACTGGGTTAATAGCACTAAAGCCAGCAACCCCAACCCAGAGCAAAATGTGGTAATGGGAATAAGTATGGGTGGTTTAGTGGCACGTTATGCACTGGCGCAAATGACAAAAAGCCCAACGCAGTTTCCGCTGGGTACACAAACACGCCTGTTCATTAGTTTCGATAGCCCGCACCGTGGTGCTAATGTGCCTTTAAGTGTACAATATTTACTCCAAATGTTGGCGAGCTATACTGTAGGTGGCATAAATCTTGGACAGGTGCCTATAATTCAACAAGCGAATGCTTTAGTTCAGGAAACAGCTTCGCAACAAATGTTAATCTGGCGGGCTACAGGTGCAAATACTTTTACTGCTAATACTTTTTTAGATGGGGTTTACCGTAATATGATAACTTTTAATCCGAGAGGCCCACAACCAACTTATCGTTTTATTGCAGTAAGTAATGGTTCTGAATGTGGAGTAAGTACGCTTTCTCCTTACAGTAATTTGGTTGATGCGCAGGACAGGTTTGTCTTTCGCAGGCCATGGATTCTAAGAAGAACACGTGTAAGTTTAGATTTGAATTTAAAGGCAATGCCCATTGGGATCTCCTCAACGTATTGCTTATCTAAAGTTTACTGCAAGGGTAAGGATGTTCTTCGGTACAATAAACTTGCTTATAGATAATTTTCCTGAGTTTCTGAACAGCAACTCTCCAGCAAATACACTTCCGTGGGATGGAGTGCCGGGAGGTACACAAGGCTTAAGAAGTAACCTGCCCAATAACCTACCCGTGCAAACGGGGCCTTTAAATATGTTTATTATTCTGAATGATTTGGGTGTTTCCGGCACTTTATCCGGCAATAATTTTCTGGCAGATAATTTTTGCTTTGTACCAATAGTAAGTGCTCTAGATATCACAACTATTAATTCTGCTTCTCTCACCGCACCCTATGTAGCCGGAGTAAGCCCATCCAATCCTTCACGCAGTACTAATTTTATTGCGCAGGAAAGCCCCTCGGCTGCGAATAATAATTTACCCAATAATCTTGATCATCCACGGTTTACTGAAAGGAACGCAAGATGGTTATACAATGAAATGGAGAGTGTTGCTAACAATAATCTAAACTGTTCTCCTGATTGTCAGCCGCAAAGTTTTTCAATTAATGGCAGTAATAATCTTTGTACCAGCGGCCAGTATAGATTTAACCAACTGCCACCTCACGGCAGTATTACATGGTCAGTTTCAAACCCATCAGCAGTTTCCTTATCTTCAACAACCACAAACCCTGTTACATTAACCCGAAACGGGTCTTTTAACGGGTTGGTTACGCTTACAGGAACTGCAGTTATTTGCGGCCAAACTTATACATCTTCATTACAAATTTTTGGAGGGCCTCCTGATACTTATGCTTATTACAATTCCCCCTATGGATCATCTGATCTTGCATTGTGGAGTAATTTTGGAAATACCGTATATAATCCTGCGTGTATCAATACAATTATTAATGTAACTCCTTTTATACCTCTGGGTGCTTTTGCAACATGGACTGTTACTCCAAACGGATCCGGAATAACCTGGGAGCAGGTTGGAAATAACTTACGCTTCAGTTTTATTCAAACGGGTCAAACACTAACCGCAACAGTAACAGTTCAAAACGAATGCGACAGCAAAGTATTAACCTATTTATTTGAAGGTGTGAACGGAGTAGGAAATTGCGGCAGCGGCCAGCAATTGAGAGTTAATTCAAGCCCCAATCCTGCATCAAATCAAGTGAATATAAACGTTGATGTTCAGGCTATGCAGCAAATGGGTATTAATAATCCTGCATGGCTGCAAATAAAAAATATCAAGCTCTTCAGCAATTCTGGTATTTTGAGAAAAGAATTCAACTACCCTAACGGCACGCAAAATGTAAACATTAATGTTAATGACCTGAGCAATGGTTTATATCGTTTACAGATAACCAATGGAATACAAACTGTAAACAGAATGATTTTAATACAAAGGTAATCGTTTACAGATAGAGATAATCTAAGCCCTGTCAGAGTTAAAGACAGGGCTTATTTTTTTGGGCAATCAAAGCACCCAAAAAAGCTCCTGCTCCATCCGCCACCATATCGCCCACACTAAAATCCCTGCCAGTATAAATTTGTATAAACTCCATGGTAATGCCGTATAAAGTAGTAACGAAAGCCAGCATGAAAGTAATGGTGAAGGTTACAGGTTTGCCCTGGTTGATATACTTTATCCATAACCATGTGAGCACAAAAAATAAAAAAGCATGAACGAGCTTATCAATTTGCATTTGATTGAACCATGTTTCATTAAACAGCCCGCTGCCCGGCATAGCCAGTAATACAAAAACAATAGCCGACCAGATTATGGTCGGCCATTTTGTAGAAAGATATTTTTGAATTCGTTGATTCATTATGCAACAGAAGCTTCATAGGCAGCGGCATCCATGAGCGCTTCAACATCAGCAGGGTTATTCACCGTCATCTTAATCATCCACCCTTCACCGTAAGGATCGTTATTCACACTTTCGGGCTTGTCATTCAAAGCACCGTTTACTTCGGTAATCGTTCCAGCTATGGGTAAAAACAAATCACTAACTGTTTTTACAGCTTCTACAGTACCAAACACCGTTTCAGCATCAAGACTTTGACCCACTGTATTAATGTCAACATACACAATATCACCCAATTCACGCTGGGCAAAATCAGTAATACCGATGGTGGCTACATTGCCATCTAATTGAATCCATTCATGGTCTTTTGTGTAACGGAGATTACTAGGAAAGTTCATGCTTTTTATTTTGTGTGATGAGGCCGCTAAATTCAAGAATTCAGGCGAATAAGAAAAATAAAATTTGAATTAAAATCCATTTTGCTGAAAATACAGCAATACATGGTCTTTTATAAAATCCTCCTGCTCTTTCATACCCATTACCGGCATGGCTTTGAGCTGTTTAAAATGAGGCCAGCCGTCATCATCCGTTCGCTCATACTCAAAATAACCACTCTGGCTCAACAGCGAACAAACAGCTACATGTATTAAATCCTGTTTTTGCTCTTTGGTAAACTTGCCTTTGATTTCGCCAAACTCCTGAATACCGATGAGGAAAAGTACGGATTCCAAATCGGGCTTTTTACCAAACCGGTCTACCAGTTTATGCTCCAGGTTCATCCACCTTACAAACAAATCATTTGATGCATCCATATGGCAAAGATAGATGAAGCGGGTGTAAAGCGGATAGCAGAAAGCCGGTAGCCTGCAGTAGTTAGTTATAAGTGAATACAATGAGCAAACTCAAAATTTATGTAACGTACTAAAGACTTTTGGCTATGGGCTACAAACTGAATAAAAAATGGCTTCGTTTTTGCAAACAAACCATTCTTTGAAATCAACCGTTTATCAACCGAATCAGTTTTAAACAATCATAGTTTGTATTTTCACCCAAAAATCAACAGGCATGTTACCAACCGCTGAAGACATACAACAACTCAATCAAAAAATACAGTTAAGCAGTGCTTTTCTTGACCGGCTTCGTGCAGAAGTAAACAAAGTACTTGTGGGGCAGCAATACATGGTTGACAGGCTGTTGATTGGCCTTTTGGGCAATGGACATATTTTGCTGGAAGGTGTGCCCGGCCTTGCCAAAACACTCACCATTAAAAGTTTAAGCCAGGCTATCAATGCAAAATTCAGCCGCATACAATTTACACCAGATATGCTGCCTGCTGATGTAATTGGCACCATGATTTACAACCAGCAGGAAAATAAATTTTTTGTACGCAAAGGTCCGGTGTTTGCCAATTTTGTATTGGCAGATGAAATAAATCGAGCCCCTGCTAAAGTACAAAGTGCGTTGCTGGAATCCATGCAGGAGCGGCAGGTTACCATTGGTGAGCATACGTATCCGCTGGAAGAACCATTTCTTGTTTTAGCTACACAAAATCCATTGGAGCAGGAAGGCACTTATCCCTTGCCTGAAGCACAACAGGATCGTTTTATGTTGAAAGTAGTAATTGGATATCCCACCAAGCAGGAAGAGCAAATGATTCTTCGTCAAAATACACAACAAACCGTTTCAGCTCCGGTGAATCCTGTTGTTGCCATCAGGGAAATTACAGAAGCAAGACAATTAGTTCGCACCATTTACATGGATGAAAAAATTGAACAATACATATTGGATATCGTATTTGCCACACGCTATCCTGATCAATATGGATTAAGCAATATCAAACCCTTAATCAGCTATGGCGGTTCACCACGTGCTACCATTAATTTATCACTTGCAGCAAAAGCTATGGCCTATTTAAACAAACGAGGCTATGTAATACCGGAAGATGTAAGAAGTATAGCAGCTGATGTACTGCGTCATCGCATTGGTCTTACATACGAAGCTGAAGCTGAAAACATTTCAGCAGAAGAAGTAATTAAGCAGGTGTTGAATGCAGTGAAGGTGCCATAATAATTAGCTAATGTGCTAATCTGCCAATGAAAATACATCATTAATTATTTAATAACGCAATAACTCTTCCTTGCTCACTACTGAAGAAATATTAAAAAAAGTTCGTTTACTTGAAATTAAAAGCAAGCGGCTCACCAATCATATGTTTACAGGTGAGTATCATTCGGCTTTTAAAGGGCAGGGTATGAGTTACAAAGAAGTGCGTGAGTACCAGCCGGGTGATGATGTGCGGTTTATTGACTGGAATGTAAGTGCACGCTACGCACATCCGTTCAGTAAAGTATTTGAAGAAGAACGGGAGCTTACTGTTTTTTTGCTGATTGATAACAGCAGCAGCATGAGCTTTGGCACACATCTGCAACGTAAAAAAGACCTTGTTACTGAAATTGCAGCTGTACTTGCCTTTAGTGCCGTAAACAACCAGGATAAAGTAGGTGCCATTTTGTTCGGCAATAAAGTTGAGAAGCTTATTGTACCGAAAAAAGGAAAACAGCATACATTATACATTGTACGGGAAATGCTTTCAACAGATGCGGAAGCAGGTGCAACTAATTATACGGATGCTTTTCGAATGTTCAACAATTTTAACCGCCGCAGAAGTATTTGCTTTTTCATCAGTGATTTTTTGGGAACTGGTTTTGAGGAAGCAGTACGTGTAGCTGCCGGCAAACATGATGTAATAGGCATTAAAATTTATGATGCACTGGATATGAAACTACCCGATATGGGCCTGCTGGAAGTAATGGATATCGAAACAGGAACGAAACGTTTGCTTGATACAACGAATGCTTTTGTGCGTCATGAGTTTGAACAGGATTTTCACCGCCATAACAATTATGTAAAAGAAGTATTTCAAAAAGCCGGCGCCGATCTATTGCACATGCGTGCCGGAGATGATTACGTAAAAGTGCTTCAAAAGTTTTTTATTAACCGCAGCCGATGATGAAGAAAGTAGTTTCATGGATAGTTTGCGTGCTTGCTGCTGTGGTTACACATGCACAAATAACTCCTGTTGCAAGCAGCAGTAAAGAACAAATTTTAATTGGCGAATCTGTACAACTCACCTTTGAATTAAAAGCAATCGAAAAGAACACTGCAGTACTATGGAAGTTGCCGGACAGTGTTTTGCATTTTGAATTTGTAAAGTTTGATACAGCTGACCTTTTTAAGAAAACAATTACCATTACAAGCTGGGATAGCGGCGCATGGAAATTTGAAGGCGTAAAGGTTACTGTACCTTCAACAGTTAATGGCAAACCCACCGCTTTGGCTTTCCCGCCGGTTACTGTAAATGTAATATACGATACTACAGGCTCGGCAATTTTAAACGATATTAAACCCATTATTGAAATCAGTAATATTGGTGAAGATGGGATCGCATATTCCATTATTGGAACTGCTGTACTTAGTTTGCTCCTTTTAATTTATATATTCAGAAGATGGAAACAAAAACTGCAATCTGCTTCTGCACCAGAACCCATAACGGGCGCCTATGAAGAATTTGAAAAAGCACTGTTACAGTTAAAGGAAAAGAACCGCAGCTCGCAACAGGAACAGAAAGAAATTTTCACGCAACTGAGTTTTATAGTTAAGCGTTATGCTGAGCGGACGTTCAGGCAATCTTATACCTCATATACAACGGATGAAACTGCTGTTCATCTTTCGCCTGTTGCAGGACGTGATGAAACAAATACACTTACTCAGGTACTTCGCCTGAGCGATGCTGTGAAATTTGCAAAATTTACAGTTCCTGAGCATGATTGTACTGCTGCTTTTAACTCAGTTGAAACTGCCATCAAACACATTCATCAACAAATGAACGCATGATAAACGAGTGGCTGCAACATATCAACTTCGCTTATCCCTGGCTTTTGTGGCTACTGTTGCTGTTACCAATTATGACCGCTTGGTATATTATCAAACAACATACACAACAATCTTCCTTCAAAATTTCTTCTTTATCAATATACAAGTATCATTCTACTCTGAAGAATATACTGCTGCACCTTCCTTTTGTTTTAAGATTACTTTCAACAGTGCTCCTCATACTGGCAATTGCCCGGCCACAATCAAAAAATGAAGAGGAACGTGTAGAAGGTGAAGGGATTGATATTATGCTGTGCATGGATGTGAGCGGCAGTATGGTGGAACCTGCTTTTAATCCACTTCCTTTAGATATTGCAAAAGAAGTAGCAGTAAATTTCATTAATGATCGTAAAACAGACAGACTGGGAATTGTAACATTTGAATCCGAAGCATTTACACAATGCCCGCTCACACTGGATCATTCCGTACTAATAAGCCAGATTATGGCAATTAGAAGCGGGGTATTAATACAGGGTACAGCAATTGGATCCGGATTGGCTTTAGGTGTTGAACGTTTACGCAGGAGCGAATCCAAAACAAAAGTAATTGTATTGCTTACAGATGGTGAGAATAACAGTGGTTTATTGGATCCGTCCACTGCTATAGAATTGGCAAAGTTTTATAAAGTAAGAGTGTATACCATTGGGCTTGATTTGCAAAGCCTGGCACGTTCTCAAAACATTGCTATAGACAAGATATCTGAAATAGGCGGCAAGGGATTCGATGAAGCCTTAATGAAAACTATAGCCTATCAAACCGGCGGAAAATATTTCAGAGCTCAGGATGCCGAAGCACTAAAAACCATTTACTCAGAAATTAATCAACTTGAAAAATCAAAAATTGAAACCAGCCTCTTTGCCAAGTATGCTGAAGAATTTTACTGGCTGGCAATTGCTGCAGTTGTATTGCTGTTTCTCGAAATTTGGTTGCGGTATAAGGTATTTCGCAAGTTTCCGTAATTGTTTCGCCGTGAAAGCTGTTACGCAATAAAACAATGCTGAGGTAAATTTGGGCAGGCCTTAAAATTGAAAGCCCTGTATTATAAACTTTTGTATTTTTTATCGTTTTCCGTGTCTTTATGGCAATAAAAAACCTTATCCACCTTCAACATTTCCGAGGCAATAAAAGCTTTTTCTTTGCAGTATATGCAAGCATTGGTTTATAAATCAACAGGAAACTGGTACACAGTAAAATCAACAAACAGTGGTTTTATTCAGGCACGTTTAAAAGGTAAATTCAAAATTGATGATATTACCAGTACCAACCCTATTGCTGTGGGCGATGAAGTGGAAATAGAACTGGAGCACGATATTGAAAACACATACATCATTACAGAAATTTATGAAAGAAGAAATTACATTAACCGGCAAAGTCCGCACAGAAAATACCAGCATCATATAGTAGCATCCAATCTGGATCAGAATTTATTGTTTGCCACATTGAAAGAACCCAAAACTTCACAGGGTTTTATTGATCGTTTTCTCATTACATCAGAAGCGTACCACATTCCCAGCATTATCGTTTTCAATAAGGCGGATGTGTATCGTAAAAAAGAAATGGATACGTTTGAAGAGTGGAAACAGATGTATGAAGAAATTGGTTACAAGGTATTTTTAATTTCATTGGAAACCATGCAGGGTGTTGAGGAATTAAAAGCCCTGCTTCAAAATAAAACAACGTTGCTCAGCGGCCATTCCGGTGTGGGCAAATCAACGTTTATTAACTATATAATGCCGGAGCTGGAGCTTCGTACCAATGAAGTGAGCGGCTGGAGCGGCAAGGGTATGCACACAACAACCTTTGCTGAAATGTTTGATTTATCTTTTAATGGAAGAATAATAGATACGCCCGGTGTACGTGAGTTTGGAATTGTAGATATCAGCAGGCAGGAGCTATCTCATTATTTTACCGAAATGCAACCGCTTATTCAGGATTGCCAGTTTAACAATTGCCTGCATCTGGATGAGCCGGGCTGTGCGGTAAAAGAAGCTTTGCAAAATGAAACCATACACCCGCTGCGTTACATCAGCTATGTAAATATTCTGGACTCTATTGAAGAAAGAAAATATTAAGCCTCATCAGGGCTGGCATCCTTAAGCTTGTCTACCAGCTCAGCAATTGCTACATTTTCAAACGCATCGCTGCGTTCTTCCAGTGCCGGAAAAACAGTAATACCATTAAAAATGTTGTAGCTGAGTGTAAGCGTGGTACCCTTGTATAAAAAATCCCAGTACAGGGCTTCAAAGTCATCCAGCTTGCGGGTAAAGGAGATGTTGAGCTTTTCAGCAAGTAAATCGGCCCACTTAAAGAAGTTTTCAAAACTGGCATTATCATCCAGTATGGCTTCGCTGTAGCCGATGTGATTTCGTAGAGTTGGGTTCATAGCACGGTATTTTATATGATCAAAAAAATGCTTGTTGTCAACCTTTGAATTTCCTGGCCTTTGGCACTTTTTCTCCACTTAAAATCTTTTCTGCACCTACGTTAGCTCCGTTACTGGGGCATCCTTCTTTGGGCTTTTTAAACACATTACATGCTGTGAATAAAGACACGCAAATAATAACAATCGCTGCTTTCAAAAGGTTTGTCATAACAGGTTTTTTATAAGACATTCGGTTATTAAAAAAGGTTTATTTAACAATCATAATTTTTCTGCTGCATCTTTAAACCATCCGCTGTATTTGATATAATTATTGGCAATGCGGTTAATTTCGCCCCGGATGAGTTCTTCACTGATGTCTTTCACTTTTTTTGCAGGTACACCTGCGTAAATACTTCCGGCCTGTACAATAGTTCCTTCCAGCACCACAGCTCCCGCTGCAATGATGGAGTTGCTGTGTACCACTGCATTATCCATCACAATCGCCCCCATGCCTATGAGCACATTATCATGCAAAGTACAGCCATGCACAATAGCATTATGTCCAATGCTTACATTATTACCAACGATGGTTTTGGTCTTTTGGTATGTAGCATGCAAAACTGCCCCATCCTGAATGTTTACTTTATTGCCCAGCCGGATACTGTTTACATCGCCTCGCACCACTGCGTTAAACCATACACTGCATTGATCACCCATCACCACATCGCCCACAATGGTGGCATTGGGTGCAATAAAACAATCATCACCCATCTGCGGATAAACACCTTCTACAGGAAGAATTAATGCCATAGTTGTTTATTTTTAAGCCTCATCCACTATAAGTAGAGTACCCTACAAATATCTCACATTTTCCCCGCCTCTCATAGGTATTTCTACGATAACCTAAATTTGCCGCATTCAACACAATAATGTCAATGACCAATCGCCAACTCTTTCTTCAACACAATGCACAAACTTCCACTGCTCCTTTAGCACTTGAAATTGTGAAAGCAGAAGGCTGCAAACTTTGGGATGCTGATGGTAAAGAGTATATTGATCTCATTGGCGGCATCAGCGTTTGCAATGTTGGGCACCGGCATCCACGTGTTATTGAAGCGATACAACAACAACTGGATCAATACCTGCATATAATGGTATATGGTGAGTTGGTACAAAGTCCGCAGGTATTGTATGCCAAACTTCTTACCGATCATCTTCCGGCATCACTCAATTCCGTTTATTTTACCAACAGTGGCACAGAAGCTACCGAAGGCGCTATGAAACTGGCCAAGCGTGTTACCGGAAGAACAGAAATGGTGGCTTTCAACAATTCTTATCATGGCAGCACACAGGGTGCATTAAGTGTAATGGGTAATGAATACTGGCGCAACAACTTTCGTCCTTTGTTACCGGGCATACATCATGCAGCTTATAATTCATTTGAAGCTTTAGAGCACATCACTACAAACACTGCCTGTGTAATTGCTGAAACCATACAGGCAGAAGCAGGTGTAAATGCACCACTCAAAGAATGGATACAGGCACTGCGGAATAAATGCACACAAACAGGTACGCTTTTAATTCTTGATGAAATTCAATGCGGCTTTGGACGCAACGGCTCACTCTGGGCCTTTGAACAGTTTGGAATTGTGCCTGATATTTTATTGCTGGGCAAAGCGCTGGGCGGTGGTATGCCGCTGGGTGCCTTTATTGCTGATAAGAAAATGATGGATGCATTTAGTGATCATCCGGTGCTGGGGCATATCACCACCTTTGGCGGTCATCCCGTGTGCTGTGCAGCAGGCATGGCGGCGATGAATGTGTTGCTGAATGAAAATTTGATGGCAGAAGTTTTTACCAAAGAGCAATTGTTCAGAACCTGTTTACATCATCCTAAAATAAAATCTGTACGCAGCCGTGGATTAATGATAGCTGTTGAGTTTGAAAGCTTCGATCAAAACAAACAGGTTATTGACGCCTGTATTGATTACGGAGTATTTACCGATTGGTTTTTATTTGCATCGCAAAGTTTACGCATAGCACCACCGCTTACGATTACAGAAGAGGAAATAAAGAAAGCTTGTGGGGTGATAGTAAAGGTGCTGAACGAAATCAATACTTAAAACTGCAACTTAAAGCTTCCAAATATTCCAAACCGCTTGGAAGCAGTTGCAGGTGTGGATGGCAGTACACGCCAGATAAAATCTACACGAAACACTTTAAAAATATTATCCACGCCTGTGCCCAGCTCCATATAGGTTTTATCCTGCAATGTTTGAAAGGCAAACCATCCTTTGCCTGTTTCAGGATTAAACTTCATGTTGCTTTCATCAAAGTAACTGCCTACAAAGTTTTTTTGTTTGTTCGCTTCGCTCAAACTGCCCCATAACAATTTAGCTGTCCAGAACTGGCGGAGTTTTAATTTACGTGTGGGGAGCAGACGGAATAATCCATTGCCCACGTTATGTTCAAAGTTGATGCCTGCATACCGGTCGCTGATGTATTCAAACCTGTTCATAAGGTTAAATGCATACTTGTTGTAATAAAAAATTTCGTTCCCGGGATGAATTTCAAGCATGGTAAAAGGTAAGGTCCCAAATATGCGGCCTGCATACAGGTTATAATAAATTTCCCCGAGGCCGCCAATCTTTTGATAATCACTTACACTGCCGCTGATGCGGTGATAGCTGTACTTGCTGTTAAGTACATTGGGAATACCTCTTGCATATTTAATTTCAGCAATGGGATATGGACTTCCCAAGCTGGTTCTTAAAAACGTGCCTTCAATAAATCGTTCTAAGTAAGCAAAACGAATGCGAACTGTTACTTCGGTATTGTTAAGTGTTCCAAAATTGGCACCATCATTAAAGTAAGCAAGCTCAGGTAAGGCTCTTATTGGTTTAAACTGTTTATGCAAAGCTGCGATGCCAAATGTAAATCCTGATGGTGTTTCTTTAGAAAATTCAATTTTCTGTTGCTGTGCCCTTAAAAACTTAATGGGCACATTGGGTTTTCGTATAGCAAGTGAAAAGATATTATCCTGGCTCACTTCATCGTAATATACCTGACCGTTATCATAATCATCAGCAATAGAAGCATACAGCCTGGTACGGGGATTTTTTTTGAACAGATGTGTTACTTCAAATCGCCCTTTAAACTGATTATCAGCAAATCCATAAGCTACATAGCCACGTAACCACCATTTTTTACTAAAGGCGGTACTGGTTCCGATATCCAATCGTAAACGCAGGCCTTCCACTACGTTGGAACTGATGGCATTGAACCATGGGCCATACTCTAATTTTCCAAATGGTTTATAACCCGTGCCCAGAAAGGTTACAAGGTTGGTATATCGTTTAAACAAAGGCATTTTTTGCAACGTGTCTACCATAGCATAAATGGCCTTTTCATTTTTGCTGAGTGTTTCATGACGCTCTTCCTGCCAGTAAAGATCAGTTTGCGTAGTGGCTCCGGGCAGAAGAACTGTTTCTTCCAGTTGTTTGTTTTTTTGCAATGCTTCCCACACTACGCCTGCATTTACTTTTACCTGTTCATACGTAGTTGTTTTGCGCCCTGTAACTCCAAACTTTTGTTTGCCGATTGGTGCTACATCAATCACAAACTTATCCTTCTTTAGAAACCAGGTAGTATCGTTAATGAGCGAATACTCCTGTATAATGCTGAGCTTTTCTACAAAATTTACATTGGCATCAGCAGACAGACGCAGATTCATTTTCTGTATGGCAAAGGTGGTATCATGCACCCAGCAATCACCTTCAAATGTATTTTCACCTTTATGTTTTGGGGCAAACACTAGATGAAAAAAACGCTTGCCGCCGATGTATTGTGTATCAGTTAAGCGGTAATTATAAAAAGCATCTCCATTATCGGAGACAGGACTTACAAAACGTTTATCAAAAACAGGGATATAGTTGTTGTATACGTTTACATTCTGATCCATACCGCCCAGCAGTTTCTGAACACTTTCATTATTTAATCCTGATGTGCGGCTGGCTTTAATCTCTTCTCTTCGTTTTAGAGGCATTTTTTGAAAGTAGTAATCAGAAATTGTTTCGGTAAGAAAAACAGGTAAAAAAGGCTTATCATCACTGGTACTGTCAACAGTTTGGTTAATCACAAACCCAAATGGTTTAAGCAGTCTGATATTTGTAAACTTTTCAGCATTAAACTTATTGAGATCAATTTCTAATTTATTATAAAGTTCATAACCAAAATTTTCAAAGCGATAGCGATCATTAGTTGGTTTGTTTTTTACAATCTTTCGCCACAAAATCCATCCCCTGCTGTATTTTGATTTTACCACCACTTCCTTTTTTATTGTGCCACGCTCTAAAGCAATGGTTAAAAACAAAGTATCACCTTTAGGAATAGATATGGGCAACATCATTTCACTGTAACCTACATAAGTTATAAGTAGCGTATCAGCTAATTGTTCGGGTGTAAGTCTGAAAAAAAACCGTCCTGAAGAATCAGTTTGTTTTCCTATGCCGCTTCTTTTCAACACTACTGAGGCAAACGGAATTGACTCTTCAGAATGCGAATCCTTCAGATACCCTGCTATATATTTTGTTTGCGCCGATGTGATAACAACAGAAAATAAAAGGCAAAGTATTAAGAGATGCTTTCGCATGATTGTAAAAAGGGTTAAATAGAAGGTAAAAATAACTATTCGAGGATTTGAAACAGTCGTTTGTTTTACAAATGGCCGCTGCTTTATAACAAGACTTTGTTAAAAAAGCAGTTGAAAATTTGGAAATATAGAGCAAAGTGTATTTACTTTGTATTTCAAAGCGCTTTTATGAGTAGCCAAAATCAATCAATTGAAACACTTCAGGATATTAAAGACATGATGAACCGCAGCAGCCGTTTCATTAGTTTGAGCGGCTTAAGTGGTGTGGCTGCCGGTGTATGTGCACTTGCGGGAGCGTGGTTTGCTCATGAAGTTATTAATGGCAGTTTAGCTGCTACGCACAAGTCGCAGCATTTAAATGATTACATATTAAAAGATGCAGGCATACCCACTATGCGTGCATTCATGGGTGATCGCTTATTCCAAATTGCCGTACTTACGTTTGTAGCTGCATTTATGCTGGCGTTTTTCTTTACATGGATTCGCAGTCGCAAGCAAAATATTCCGGTATGGGGCACCACTGCCCGCAGATTAATATGGAATGTACTTTTACCAATGGCGGCCGGTGGTATTTTTTTATTGAAATTAATTGAAGCAGGTGTGATTGGTTTAATTGCACCCGGCTGTTTAATTTTTTACGGTCTTGCACTCATTAATGGCAGCAAATTTACATTGGGAGAAATCCGCTACTTAGGTTATGCCAATGTACTGCTGGGATTGATCAATTGCTGGTTTCCAGGCTGGGGTTTGTATTTCTGGGCAATGGGCTTTGGCATATTTCATATTGCATATGGCGTCATCATGTGGAATAAATATGAACGCAACTGATACGTGAAATTTGAATAAGAGTAATGAAGAATCCGATAGAACAGTTACAAAAAGTGTTTGACAGCCGTGTTCGGCTGGGGATTATGAGTGCACTTATGGTAAATGAAGCCGTGAGCTTTAATGAACTCAAGGAGTTAATACAAGTTACAGATGGTAATCTTGCCAGCCATTTAAAGGCATTGGAAGAAAATGGATTAATCAAAGTAAATAAAGGTTTTGTGGGTCGTAAAACAAATACAACATACAGCGTGACAAAGGTGGGCGAACGATCTTTTCGCCAGCATCTGGATGCGCTGGAGCAAATGATAAAACAAATGGGGAAATAAATTTTTTTATACATATACTTTGATTTTCAAAGCACTTTTTAAAACATAAATTAAACAATGGAAACGCAACAAACATTCTGGCAACGAAACAGCATTATGATTAAAGCAATGATAGTAGGCTTTTTGATTTTAGTGCTGCTGATACCCACAGCATTTATTCATGACCTTGTACGTGAGCGTGAGCAGCGGCAGGAAGAAGTAATTGCAGAAGTAAGTTCAAAATGGGCAAACGGACAAAAACTTACAGGCCCTTTTCTTTTAGTGCCTTACACATTAACTGAAAAGAACGATAAGGGTCAGCCTTACACCGTAAAGTATAATGCTTACTTCCTCCCCGAAAAATTAAACATCAATGGCCAACTCATTGCTCAACCCAGAAGAAGAAGCATCTACCAGGTGATTCTTTACAGAACTGATATGAAAGTGAGTGGTACGTTCACGTCACTTAATTTCTCTGCCCTGGGTATTGACCCTGCTACTATACAATGGAATGAAGTACGGTTTTGTATGGGCCTGAGTGATAACAGAGGCATTACTGAACAATTACAACTTCACTTCAACAACAGCAAAATTGAAATGAATCCTGATTTGCCTGCAAACAGCATCACCAAAAATGGAGTAAGTGCAATATTGCCCGCATTAAATACAATAAATGGCGATGTATCCTTTGAGCTGTCGCTTAAACTAAACGGTTCAAGAAGTTTGTATTTTACCCCTGTAGGTAAGCAAACCAATGTGCGGCTTACCTCTGCATTTAAAAACACATCCTTTACCGGTAATTATCTACCCGGCAAAGATCCGTTTATAGAAAATGGTTTTGATGCCCAATGGAATATTTCACATTTTACACGTTCCATTCCGCAAAGCTGGACTAATGAAACAGTAGATATTGATACGGCTGCATTTGGACTGGAATTACTTCAGGGTGTTGACACCTATGCCAAAACGATGCGCAGTGTAAAATATGCCTTACTGTTTATTGCACTTACACTCTGTCTGTTTTTCTTTATTGAAGTATTGCAGAAGCGAAAAGTACATCCCTTACAGTATGTACTGGTAGGTTTTGCCCTTTGTATTTTTTATACATTACTGCTTTCCATAAGTGAGTACAAAGGTTTTACCACTGCATACATCATTGCGGCGGCAGCTACTGTTTTGCTCATTACGTTTTACATACAAAGTGTATTTAAAAAATGGAGTGTAGCACTGGTATTTTTTCTGTTTCTTTCGGCACTTTATTCTATGATTTATGTACTTATACAATTACAGGATGGTTCCTTACTCTTTGGCAGTATTGGTTTGTTTGTATTACTGGCTGCCGTTATGTACTACTCGGGTAAAATTGATTGGTATGGTACAAAAGCTGAAATCAGTAATCATTATCCACCAGACAATAATCACTAACTTATGAAAAGCTTCAAATATGCCCTGCACGGTTTCCTTACTGCCATTCGAAGTGAAAAAAATCTGCGTTTTCATGTTGCAGCAACTGTACTGGTAACTGCTGCAGGCATATTTTTTAAACTGCAGTTATGGGAATGGATAGCCGTTATAATTTGTACAGGCTTGGTACTTGCAATGGAATTGATCAATACCGCTGTTGAAGTACTGTGTAATGTTGTTACTACTGAGCCTCATCCGCTCATTAAGCAGGTAAAGGACATTGCTGCGGCTGCAGTACTGGTAAGCGCCATCAGTGTATTCATCATTGGTATCATTATTTTTTATCCAAAAATCAGTCAATTGATTTTTTAATATGAAACGCATACTTTTTTTTTCAGCAGCATTTACTATTTGCTTGTATACAGTAAGAGTTTCTTACACCGAAAGTTTTTTGTTTTTATTTATTCCCTGGAATTTATTTCTGGCATGGCTGCCCTTTTTCTTCAGCGAAAGAATGGAAGCAGTGCAAAATAAATGGACTAAAGTTTTCTGGTTTTGCTGCTGGCTGTTATTTTGGCCCAATGCACCTTATCTGATTACCGACCTGGTTCATTTAAGAGACAGACAGGATGTACCATTTTATTTTGATCTTATTCTGTTATTTTCAGCCGCATGGAATGGTTTACTGCTGGGCTTAGTTTCCTTACAACAGGTAGAAAAACAAATGTTACTAAACTGGCAGGTATGGAAAGTGAGATGTATACTCATTGTATTATTTCTTCTTAGTGGTTTTGGTATTTATCTGGGAAGGTATGATCGCTATAACAGCTGGCATATCGTTACAAGGCCGTGGGATTTAATAACAGACATATCAGGTTATTTATCAAATCCGTTACAGCATATTCATACCTGGGCTGTAACAATATTATTTGCTGCTGTATTTGCTTTGGTCTATGAAACCATGCGTCAGTTTCAACTACACTCCCGAATAAAAACTGATTCAAACACGCTTTAAACCATTAAGTGTAACAAGATAGTCCTTGGCTCTTAAACAGAATTAATCAATTTCTCAAAAGCACCCAATAATAAAGGGCAGAAAGAAATTCTTTTTGCCCTTTGGTATGATTTAAAAAATAGTTTATCTAAAAATCAAGCCCCAATGATAAATGTAATATTGGTTTAGAATTAAAGAAACCACTCATGGGCCAACCTGCGTCAAAACGAACAAAATAACCCAGCAGTGTACTGCGTGCACCAAAACCATAACTACCAAGGAAAGGACCAAGGCCCGGTGCTTTTGTAACCACCTGAACGGGATTACCAGGCTCACCAAATACGATATCAGGACGTTTAAAATCAAGAAACTTACCATTCCATGCAGTACCAAAATCAAAGAATTGAACCACCTGAAAGTTTCTTAGAAATGCATTATTAATGGGCTTATTAAACAACGTAGAAAACACAGGCAGTCTGAATTCACTGTTTATTACTACTGCATTGTTACCATTAGCAGAGTTTTGTAAAAAGCCCCGCACATTCACCGCCAGCGATTCATATACATAAGCGGCATCCTGTGCTGGAGTTACGAATTGATTAAAGTAACGTTGCTTTACAAGATTGTCTCTCATAACAACATTATTACCAGGCATTAACCAACCATCAGTTCCTCCTAAGTAATACAGTACTTTACTGTCACCAAAAGAAAAGTCACCGGCAGCACGTACAGCCCATATAAAGTTCCTGTAAATTTTTACATAATTTCTGGCATCAAATCCTACGTTAAATGTAAAGTCACCACCTTGCGGATTTGACTGATAACTTCCACTCAATCGGTTAAACAGTTCAAACCATGCTTTAAAACGTAAACCATTCCAGATATTAGTAGTGGGGTTAATTGAGTTATCATGAACATACTCAGCACGGGCATTTAAGAAATTTTCATCCAATGTGGGATCGGTTAAACTACCAATAACCCTGTCATCAGACTTGGTAAGATATTGATCCCTTCTTATACCGGCCATAATACGTACACTTTGTACTTCATTTAGCGGATAACTTATGTTACCCTGGTAGAGATTTGTAATTTGCCTGAAAATATCAAACACACCAAACGTTTGTGTATTTCTGTAGTATGTTAACCCCCAATCTAAACGGCCTCTTAAATTATCAAAACGGGTAAGAATTTCTTTGTTTTGAATTCCATAATTAATTCTGAAAGCTCCGGTAAATTTCATATCTTCTAAAAACTCCATAACTGTAAACCGGGTAAGTGCATTCACAACATTGCCATTTGCAAGATTAACCTGTGGTTGCTGATTACCGATTAAAAATCTTGATGCGTTATAAGGCTGGTAACGGTTAATAAACAATACATTATTTGATAATAAATTAGCCGCTATATTATCCAGCGCAAATTTTCTTGTGTAGGGAAATAAACGCATTTTATTTAACACCTCGTCTCTTGGAGGTGCCATTGTGCCCATGAGTTTTGCAGTAGCAACGGCAGAATCTGTTACAAATTCTGTTTCAAAAAAGTCAGATGCAGGGTTTACCGGTTTGCTTATAAGACTATCCTGAAGATCGGTTCTTTCCTGTGTATTTTCATTCATGGTTTTTTCAAGCCTTGAACTTCGCTTGATAAACTCAGTGGGTCTTGCGGTAATGTTACGCTTGCGTAAAACGTTTTCATCTACTTTGAGCTTATATAAAAATTTAAATTCGCCCTGCCTGTTTACTTCTGTTACCTGTCCGTTGTCGCCTGCTATTCTGGTTTCCAAAACACTGCTTTGGTAATTAGTAATTGGAAATGAATAGGTACTATCTGTAGTGAGGCGGAAGAAGCCAATGGAGTCAGGCTCAGTTTTATTCCAGGCTTTAAGTGTAGAGTCAAGTTCTTTGGGTTCGGGATTTCGTAAGATATCCTCTCCTATTCTGTACATGGTATCAATACCGGCAGCTTGTGTTCTGAAAAATCCGGCCCATCTGTTACCAATACCATTTTCATCGCTTATATATGTAAAATGGTTTGTATTGTACTGGCTGGGGAAGCGTGCATTGCCATACTTAATATTTGTAAGCTGAGAAATTTGTTTGAACTCCGATTTGTTCCAGTTATCAATTAAAAAAATATTAAACCTGCTGCGTGGCAGTACAGTATCGCCTGTTGGTGCATTGGGAGAAGGACGGTTACTTGAAAAAATAATTCCTGTTTTTCCCGGGAACGCTACAAAGCTGGCATCACGGTCGTCATATATATCATTCGTAATCTGCTCTAACTTTTGATTATCTATTTTATAAACAAAAATATCGCTCTGCCCCCCCTTTACACCGCTTAAGATAAGTGTGTTAGGATCCAGCATATACTGCATATCTGTTATCTGTTCAAAAGGAAGCTCGGCGCTTTTAATGGTTTTTGTTCGTCTGAATGCATCATACACACTCAAATACAGTTTACCTCTTTCCCACACAATCATTGCTATGCGTGTGCCCTTAGGATCCCAGGCCAGCATGGGGTAATTAGGATCAGGACGCTCTTCGAGGTTGCGTACACCACTCTTCCACAATACCTTTTCTGAAATAAAATTTTCATTAAGCACAACTCTTGTTAAACCTCGCTTATACTCAACCACAGCATAGTTAAAACTTTTAGGATTGGGATTTGCCTGAAAACGGAAATAATCTGTTTTGCTAATTTCTTTTGGCACCGTTAATCTGCCGCTGGGTACATTTCTGCGTGCTCTGATATCTTTAAAATATTTATCACGATTGTACTGCATAAAATCTTTGAGTACATCCTTCAAAGGCTTTTTAGCAATTGTTTGTGTGGCACGGTTTACATTTTTATAAATTCTGCTCAGATATAAAAGATAAGTTACATTCTCCTTTCTGTACCGCTCCTCTATATAATACCAAAAAGCATGACCCGCCAATTTTGGCTGCTCAAAAGCAAACTGATAAAAGCTCTTAAACTGAAAACCCAGCATTGCACTTTTCAATTCGTTATCCAGTTTGGTGCTCCATGGCTCAGCTGCATAGGAAATGTAGCCATCAGTCATCCATTTTGGCAAATCCAGTAACGCCTGGTTTTGTGCGAACTCACCCAAATCATCGCCAAACAACATACTTTCTACTAATACTCTTGCTATACCTTCACGCAACTGTCTTCTCAGATCATTGTGATCACCGGAGTAATAAATAACCATCTTATTACTTACCAGTTTTGTAACGCCTCCGGGATTTGTCCAGTCAAGACCAATACCTATATTGGATTGCTTATAATCATTAAAGTTGTTATAGAGAACAACGTTTAATCTGCGCTGTATACCATATTCAATAAAATCTTCCAATGTGGGCAATTCTTCCTCTGCCACCTGCGTTACAAATTTTGCAAGCTCTAATCCATTTTGATTATAATGCACATTAAAGTTGGGGCTTTGATAAAACTGCCATTTAAACTTAGTGTGCTGTACCCTGTTTTTACCAAATTCAACGCCATTTACCTGAGCCTGCATCTGAACAGTAAGAAGCATTAAAAGTACCAACCATCCTGATGTATTCCTGTAATTCATCGTTTCAATTCGCATAATTTCGTGTTGATATAGTGTGATGTAGGTTTTTTAATTGTTTTTTAAAAGTACAAAATTCAGCTCATGTTCACTGTTAAAGCTTTTACTTTCAGCCCGGTTCAGGAAAATACGTATGTGCTGTATAACGAAACAGGCCAAGCCATTGTTATAGACCCCGGCTGTTATTTTCCTGAAGAAAGAGATGTTTTGCAAAACTTTATTACACAAAACAAATTAAAGCCCGTTTTGTTACTCAATACGCATTGCCATCTTGACCATGTATTTGGCAATAAATGGATACATGAAACCTGGGATTTGCTGCTTCATATTCACCCAAAAGAAAAACAGGTTTTGGATTTTGCACCGGCTTCCGGGCTTATGTGGAACCTGCCGTTTGACAATTACTCCGGACAGTTTGTTTATATAAATGAAGGTGAAAAAATAAAACTGGGCAATGATGAAATAGACATCCTCTTTGCACCCGGCCACTCACCCGGACACCTGTGCTTTTATTGCGCAAAGCAGGGATTTGTAATGGGGGGCGATGTACTGTTCAAAGAAAGTATTGGGAGAACTGATTTGCCCGGTGGTGATTATGAAACACTGATTCACAGCATCAAAACAAAACTTTTTGTATTGCCTGATGATACCAAGGTATACAGTGGCCATGGACCCGTAACTACGGTTGGCTATGAAAAAAGAAACAATCCTTTTTTAAGTTGATGCAACGTTTTAAATACAGATTTGCTCAATTTTAAAAATACTTCTTATGAAACGAATGTTTCTATTATTAATGGTGGTGAGTTTAGCAGCATGCGAAAAAGAAAATGAGCCGGGAGTTACTATTTATTCTAAAGGTCAAACCCAATGCAATGATAAATGGCTGAATGGTACCGATGAAGAAACGTTGAAAAATATGACGGCATATCTTAAAGAAAAAGGGATTATCATTTCAAAGGCAGAACTTACAAAACCGCCGCAAGACCGTGTGTTTTGTGCAGCATGCAACTGCCCCACAGGAAGAACCTATTTTATAAAAGTAGATCAAGGTTCAGAAAAAGTATTAAATGAAGAAGGGTTTTACAGATAGATTATAAATACTTTCCCACCACAGGCAGATTTTGAAATTCTTTTCGTTCAATTCGAAAAACAAAGAGTGCAAATGCACCTGTAAGTATAAGACCCAACAAATGACTAAACCACAATGAAACAACAAAATGAGTGACCAGCTCATGCACACTAAATAAGATTACGCAAATCACTACATATGCTGTGAGTTTTTTCCATGCATAAGGAATGGGGTAATACTTTTGCCCCAGTTTGTAAGATACAATCATCATAAATCCATAACAGCAAATGGTTGCAATAGCACATGCCATATAACCAAGTGAGGGTATCAACAAAAAGTTGATGAGCACGGTTATGGCCGCACCACCCAGCGTAATCCAGGCTCCTGTTAACGTTTGATTGGTGAGTTTATACCAAACTGAAAGATTATAGTATACACCCAAAAACAACTTGGCCAGCATTAATATGGGCACCACTTTTAACCCCGTCCAGTATTCAGGATGACTGCGGCCCATAAAATATTTCCAGATATCAAGAAAGAGTACCACACCTAAAAAGCAAAAGCAACAGGCAATAACAAAAAACTTCATTACCCGTGCATAAGTGCGTTGTGCATTTTCCTGTGTAGATTGCTTAAAGAAAAAAGGCTCTGCACCCAAACGGAATGCCTGAATAAATAATACAATCAAAACCGCAAGTTTGTAATTAGCTCCATAAATTCCGCTTTGTGAATAGGCTTCTTCCGTAGTGCCGGGATAAAGTTTTAAAATCATAAACCGGTCAATCAATTCATTTACCATACCGCCTAATCCCACAATAATGAGCGGCCAGCTATACAGCATCAATCGTTTCCAAAACGAAATATCAATCTGAAAACGAAATGCAAATAACTCTTTAGCCAAAAGCATTAATGTAACTGCACTCGCAGCCACATTTGCAAGTATTACATAACCCAGCCCGATTTTTTCAGAATAGAAAGAAGCCAGAATTGTACCCTGTTGTGCTTCTTTGCATACTACTAGAAAAAACAATATAAGACCAACATTTATGAGGATGTTGAGTATTTTAATAAAGGCAAATTTTCTTGGCCTTCCTTCATGTCTGAGTTTTGAAAAAGGCAGTACCGCTAATGTATCCAAAGCTACTATCCATAACACCCATTGCACATATTCCGGATTAGTAGGTATTTCAAGGAAAGAAGCAATAGGTTGAGAAAGCAATAAAAAAATAACAGTAAGTACTGTGGTGGAGATAATGATAGAAGTAGTAGCTGTATTATAAACTTTCCCTTCATCTTCACTGGCTGAAAAGCGAAAATATGCTGTTTCCAATCCATAGGTAAAAAGAATATTCAGAAAGGCAGCAATGGCAAAGAGTGTAGTAATTTTTCCATACGCTGCTGATGCAAAAATGGTAGCCAGCAAAGGTGTAAGTAAATAATTCAGAAACCTGCCGAATATGCTGCTGAATCCGTACCAGATAGTTTGTCCCGCTAATTTTTTAACGCTGCTCATTGGTTATTGCTCATTCAAAAATATCCAAACTTATTACCAAAAAGCATGCAACCCTTATTTATTGTTAAGTATCTTCGTTATAAACTTTATAATTATGAGAAAGCTGACGCTGTTTTTAATATGTTTTTTTTCATATTTACTTACAAATGCTCAAAACTTTGGTGAGCTGGAGTGGCAAAAGACAAAAATACCTGCCTTTACGATGGAGATACCACAAACATCATCAGTAACAGAAGATGCAATAGTTAAAAAATTAGCCCAGCTGGGATATAATGGCAGATCCACCAAAGGAGTACTTGTATATAAAGGCATAAGAATAACTGAAATCAGCTCAGAACCCGTTGATGTATATTTAAGTGTAGATCGTAAAGGAAGAAAAGAAAAAGATGCAGCCATTGTTTATTTTGCTGTATCCGGTATTCCCGGTTCGTATATAAAAGCGGGTGATGATGCCATCCTCATTCAAAAAATAAATATGTATATGAACAATTTTCCGGTGTGGGCTGAGGCTGAAGCTCTGGAGCGTGATATAAAAGCACAGGAAGACCGGCTGAAAAGTGAAGAAAAAAAAGCAACTGACCTGCAGGATGAGAGCGAAAGCTTACAGAAACGTTTAAAGAAACTCAATGAAGATATTGAGCAGAACAGGAAAGATATTGAAAAGCAAAAAACAGAAGTAGAAAATCAGCGAAAGGCATTGGATATACTTAGAGCAAAAAGAAAATCATAATCACTGCGCTTTCAAGGACAGTTTCTGCCGGGCTGCCTTAGCTGATGGCAGCCAGGAGGCAGCAATTGAAATAAATAAAACAGTTGCTACAATCAATAGCAAATCCGTAATCATCACCTTTACAGGATAATAATCAATTACAAAGGAGCCTTGCAATGGAATAATTTTAAATGTAACCTGCAACAGGCAGAATAATAAAGCTAAAGCAATACCGATAACTGTACCCGTCATAGCAAGCAATACACCTTCACTCAAAAAAATTTTTTGTACAAACTTATTTGTAGCGCCCATAGCTTTGAGTATTTGTACATCCTGCTGTTTTTCCAGTACCAGCATGGTTAAAGCACCAATCATATTAAAGGCTGCCACAATTAATATGAGTGAAAGAATACCGTAAATAGCCCATTTCTCCAGTTGCATTACAGCAAATAACGAACGGTTTTGCTGATATCGGTTTTCAACCAGATAATTATTACCCAGTTGCTTCTGCAATTGTTGAATCACCTTTTTTTCATCGGCACCATCGGCTAGTTTTATTTCAGCAGATGTGTATTCATTTTCGTTTAACCCAATCATTTCCTTTAGCAAAGCAAGATTGGTGAGAACATATTTGTTATCAAAGTCCTGCTGAATGGCAAAGGCGCCTCTTGGCTTTATAGTAACAGTACTGATGCTTGCCAGCGGATCTGCTACAGCTGTTACCCCTCGTTTGGGCATATATACTGTAAGTGGTATTATGGCCCTGTCACTTAATAAATTCAATGCATTTTCAACTCCACTGCCCAATACCATACTGGCAGATTCATTGTCACCCAAATCGTAGGTGCCGTTTAAAAGATGATTGCTTATATCCGTAACCTTGCTGTAGTTTTCATCTACACCTTTTATAGTGGCATTGGTGCGAAATGTTCCATTTTGAATATGTGCATTTTCCTCTACAGTAAAACTTACAAAAGCAATCCCGTTCATTGACATTATTTGCTGCACCTGACCTGCAGTAAGTAGCATCACTTTCTCATTACGGGATGTAATGCGTACATCCGGATAAAAAGAAGAGTAGAGATCTTTTACCAATCCTTCAAATCCGTTGAAGATGCTTAACACGATTACCAGTGCAGCAGTACCCACAGCCATTGCAGCTACAGTAACCCATGCTATAATATTGATAGCATTGGTACTTTTCTTGGAATTGAAATAACGCCAGGCAAAAAGAAAATTCAAGTAATGATTATTTAGGGGTAATTAAAGATGATTTCCCTTTTTGTCTTCTTCAATTTTTTTAAACAGCTCTTCCATTTTAAATACATGATCCAGTGTATCATCCATAAAATACTTTATTTCAGGAATGCGACGGAGCTGATGTTTTACTCTTGATGCCAGTTCCCGTTTTATTTCCGGCGCACGGTCTTCAATTTTTTTTAGTACTGCGTTTTTATCAGTTGCCTGAAATACGCTTAAATAAATACGTGCCTCAAGCAAATCGGGAGTTACTTTTACATGGGCAATGGAAACCAGCCCGCCATCAACAATATTGAGGCTTAGTTTGGTAAAAATGCCGGTAAGCTCTTCGTGCAAAACACCGGCAACCTGCTTTTGTCTCTTTCCTTCTTCCATAGTATTTTCTTAAAATCGTCTGTTATTAATAAAAGGTCTTCTGGGGCGATGTAAAAGTAGTTACTTTGCACGGTTTTAAAGCGGAGCAGGAGTTGTATTTGATTCAATTTTCGATTACATGAAAGAGTTTAAACGGATATTTAAGTATTTGAAAGGATATAGGGCCAATATTGGTCTTTATTTCCTGTTTGTAGTATTATCCATTTTGTTTTCTATCATTTCGCTGGCAATGCTGGCACCTTTTCTTCAGTTATTGTTTAAACAAACAGAACTGGTTCTCGTAAAGCCTGAATTTTCATTATCAGCCAAAAGTGTTCTGGAGTATTTAAAATATTACATCAGCAATATTATAAAGGAGTCTAATGATCCGGGAAGGGCTCTTGCATTTATATGCGGTATTATTATAACGTCTGTAATGTTTAAAAACGCTTTTCTTTATTTGTCGTACCGTGTACTTGCGCCTATACGTAATGGTGTTATGACCAAATTGCGTGGGGATTTGTATGATAAAGTACTTAAGCTGCCGGTTAGTTTTTTTTCAGAGCAGCGCAAAGGCGATTTAATTTCACGTATGAGCAATGATGCCAATGAAGTGGAATGGAGTGTAATGATGGCCTTGGAAGCCCTCATTAAAG
>CAYPBV010000023.1:0-35252 GCA_964409025.1 uncultured Chitinophagaceae bacterium
GTATTTAATGGAGTTACTTCAAATGGTCAACCTAATACACAGCAAGTATGGCTGGGCCAGCAAACAGGACCCGACGGACGAAATTATACAGACGGATTTTATCGTTTGATTCATCGGGGTGTTAGTGAAAATTTTGTGGAAGATGCAGGGTGGGTTCGTTTACGTAATGTAACGCTAAGTTATAACTTACCAGTATCTGTATTAAAACATGTTAAGCTTGTAAAGGGAGCCTCTTTATCTGTAACTGGTAACAATTTATGGCTCAAAACAAAGTTTACAGGATTTGATCCTGAAAACAGCTCTACCAGTGCTGACAGCAATGGTGATGGTTTTGCAGGTTTCAGTTATCCCGGTGTAAGGAGCTTTTTTGCAACCATCAATGTAAACTTTTAATGTTTTAAAACATAAAAAAAATTATTATGAAATATATTTTTTCAAGTTCAAAAAAAATAACTGCTGTTGTTTGTTTTACAGCAATTCTTTTATTGGCCAGTGGATGTAAAAAATATTTGGATATTAATACTGACCCCAACCGGCCCACCAAACCCTCAATTAACGGCTTACTTACAACTACTACACACAATACTGCGGTGAATGTGTTTAGGGTTTCAAACATAACCAGTTATTATGTTCAATACTTAGCCTCGCCCAACAGCTCATCTCCAACTGATATTTATGATCGTGTTGATTTCAGTGCTACATGGAGAAACCTTTATGATGTATTGGCTGATCTCAAAGACCTGGAATTACTGGCTATTGAACTTAACAGTTCTGCTCACTTAGGTATGAGCAAAATTATGACAGCCATTAACCTGAGTATGATTATCAATTTATGGGGCGACGCACCATTTACAGAAGCTTTAACGGGAGCTAATTTGAAACCGAAATATGATAATGCACAGCAACTGTATACCCGTTGTATAGCTTTACTTGATGAGGGCATTACTGAGCTGCGTAAAACACCAACAGTTACAATGGTGCCGGCTGCCGATTTTTTTCATGGCCCTACATTAGCAAATGCAGCGGCATGGAACTCCACTGCACGAATAAACTGGATACGTACTGCATTTACAATAAAGGCAAGATTGCTGAACCAGGTAAGTAAACTTCCCGCTTATAATGCAGTGAATGTATTAAGTGCAGTGGATAGCTCCTATACAAGTGTTGCGCAGGAATCAAGAGTAACCATCTTCCCCGTAAGAAATCCATGGGCTACAGTGGCACGCAACCAGGCTTCGTTAGTTCTTGATGGTTGGTTAAGTTCAAATTTTGTAAATGGAATGAATGGAACAACATTTGGTTATACTGATCCAAGGCTTCCTCGTTTAACAAACCTTACACGATTTGGTGATTACCGTGGTACCCGTAACGGACAGGGTCGTGTGGGTACAGGCACCACTAATGATGAATGTTATTTGGTACTTGCAGGCTATTTCAGCGGTGATGCTTCGCCACTATTTGTAGCCACATTTGAGGAGGTAAAATTTATTGAAGCAGAAGCAGCTTTGAGAAGTGGGGCTACTACCAGAGCTTATACCGCTTATCTTGCAGGTATACGTGCAAGTATGGATAAGATTGGCGTTGCTGCGGCTGCAAGAGATGTGTATTTGGCATTACCTCAAATTGCTGTTGGTGCAGCCAATTTAACGCTTGCTGATGTTTTCAGAGAAAAGTACAAAGCTATGTTTTTGCAACCTGTTACCTTTGATGATGCCCGCCGTTTCAACTTCAGTTATACAGGATTTCAATTACCATTAAATGCATTACTGGCATCACCAATCAGAAGAGTGGATTATCCTACTTCTGAATTAAGTTTAAATACCGGTAATGTAAAGTCTGTACCATCTTTACTTGATAGATTATGGTGGGATCAATAAAAATTACTAAACATAAAAATGCGCCGCAATTTTCAGCGGCGCTTTTTTTATATTGATTCTTTAATTACAATACCACCCCAACCTGTCCTGCGCTGAAAAGTAACTTAACCAAAAGTCCCTCACATTTACCCGCATCAATCTGCCTCTGCTGCGGTTGTATACATCACGTACGCCCCAGCGGCTGAAATCGCCATAAAGCACATCACCGGTAAACGGACGAAGACTCCAGTTTTGAACGATGGTATAGCCATTAAACGTTTCCACTACAAAATAATCGCAACTGAAATCAGAAAAAACTACCACACCACGTTCCTGATTCAGCCATCTGTTTTCATCAATAGGTGGCGCCTGTACATCGGCTTTGCGGCAGGCACTGAGAAACAACGTGCTCATTACTATCAAATTTAAAACAACTTTCATCTTACAATGTGTTTATATAAGTACACAATCATAAGATGTGCCAATGAAAGAGAAGTATAGATGTTTTGCTGAATAGTTTGTTAAAGATGAGCTACCGCATCTGCTTAAAAAAATCCTTCATTAGTTGGGCGCATTCCTCTTTCAAAACACCTTTCGTAATCTCCGCCTTTTGGTGAAAAGGAGAAGCAGCTTGTGTTATACGCTGATGCCCGTTCTTTTCATCATCGGCTCCCCACACAATGCGGCCTATTTTGCTCCAGTACATCGCACCCGCACACATGAGGCAGGGCTCAACTGTTACATACAACGTAGCCTCAGGTAAATATTTAGCACCAATAAAATTAAAAGTAGAAGTTAACGCAATCATCTCTGCATGTGCTGTAGGGTCGTTAAGCTTTTCCACTTCATTATGCCCACGTGCAATGATTTTGTTATTTACAACTACCACTGCACCCACAGGCACTTCGCCTTCATCAAAAGCCTGTCGTGCTTCTTTCAAAGCCTGTTGCATAAAATAGTCATCTGATTTGGGGACTAAGACATCCATAGGTCAAATGTGAGATAATATTTTGAGATATAATCCACAATGCCTCAAAGCACACGGAGTTGTTTTGTTTGATAGACGTTTGATAAATGTTGAATGCGTTTCATTTCTTTGTGCCCTTTGTGTGTTTGTGGGAACCCAATTTTTCTTTAGCTCTTTGCTCCTGCAAAAACTCCATACCAAAAGAAAGTTTTTTAGCAATAGTAGTTGTCTCATCCATAATGCGCCAGTAAGGAGTGATTTTGCTGATGGGCTTGCCCTGCGCCAGTTCTTCATGTGCCGCTTCGGCTACAATACGCAGAAAAATACCACTGGTGAGCGGACAGGTTTTATCAGCATGGTACTCAGCTGCCAGGTCTTTCCGCATCTGTGCCATGGTGCTTTCTTTACCTTTAGGAATAGTACGGATGTAAGCATCCACTATTTGCGGCGTAGGGATCAGCATTTTCTCTCCTGCTGCAATATCTGCAAATGATTTTTGCAATACTTCAACCTCTGCTTCACGACTGCTGTTTCGTTTTTCAATCCATGTTTTACGTTTGGCTGTTGCCATAAAAAAGATTTATCCTAAAGGTACAGGATGCAATCATGTAGTTCCTATGAGCACCGTCAAACAAGTGAGCCATCCCGGCTGTTTACAAGAATTGAAAAGGCTTGGGTTAAAAACTGCCGTACATTTAACAGTATCAAATGAACGTATTATGCAAACAAACGAGTTGACGGAGAAATTGGCCTTTATGCGTGCTTATTTCAAAACCGGCGTAACCAAACCCTATGCATTCCGGATTGAACAATTAAAAAAATTAAAAGCAGCGATTTATAAATACGAGCAGGAACTCCATGAAGCATTGTATGCAGATTTAAAAAAGAGTAAGGAGGAAAGCTGGGTTACAGAAACAGGAATGGTGATAGCTGAAATCAGTGCCATGGAAAAAGAATTAAAACAATGGATGCAGCCGCAACGTGTTTCTACCAACCTGCTCAACCTTCCCTCCTCCAGTAAAGTATATAGTGAGCCACTGGGTGTGGTGCTCATCATTGGTCCGTTTAACTACCCGTTTCAACTGTTGATAAATCCCTTGCTGGGTGCTATTGCTGCAGGCAATTGTGCAGTATTAAAAGCAAGTGAATATGCATCTGCTACAGCAGCAGTCATCAAAAAACTGATTGAAGAAATATTTACACCGGAGTATGTTTTAGTGCAAGATGGTATTGGCGCCGAAGTAGTACCTGCCATGATGAATGAATTTACGTTTGATCATGTGTTTTTCACCGGCAGTATTCCCACCGGTAAAGCTATTTATAAAATGGCAGCAGAGCGATTGGTACCGGTAACATTAGAGTTAGGCGGGAAAAGTCCCTGTGTGGTGGAAAGTGATGCCAATATAAAAGTTGCTGCCAGAAGAATTGCGGTTACTAAATTTTCCAACGCAGGGCAAATGTGTGTAGCACCGGATTATGTGCTGGTGCACGAAACAAAAAAGCAGCAATTAGTGGAAGAGCTGAAGAAATGTATTGTGCAGTTTTATTCTGATGCACCTGCTGACAGCTACAATTTCGGAAAAATCATTAATGAAAAACAGTTTGACCGTGTAGCATCGTATTTGAGCAGCGGAAACATTTTACATGGAGGCCGGACAAACCGTGAACAATTGTTTATTGAACCCACCTTGCTTGAAAATGTTTCACTGTCATCACCTATAATGCAGGATGAAATATTTGGACCTGTACTGCCGATTCTCACCTTTAAAACAATGGATGAGGCATTGAAAATGATAGAGCAACATCCCAACCCGTTGTCATTTTATGTTTATACAGAAAGCAGTGCAAAAGAAAAAAATTGGATTGAAGCCATACCTTTTGGTGGCGGATGTGTGAACAACAGCAGCTGGCATTTAACCAATCACAATCTACCCTTTGGCGGAAGAGGTTTCAGCGGTACAGGAAAATATCATGGTAAATATTCCTTTGATACCTTCAGCCACCAGAAAGCAGTGATGAAAACGCCCTCCTGGTTTGATCCTTCCATAAAATATCCGCCGTTTAAAGGGAAGCTGGGATTGTTTAAAATGGTGATACGATAATGTATTGGTACATGATAAAATTATTCAAACGTGTTTTATACACAATCGTTCTCTTATTTATTGCCGTAGCAGGCTATGTATATTTTGTAAACAGAAATTCTCCTGATATGACTATCCGTCAAAAACTATTAAAAGCATTCTATCCGGCGTTTATGTGGGCCAGTGGTAAAAAAGCAAAGCAGTTTGGTAATGAACAGGCAAAAGCGCTCGTTTCTTTCTATTCTTTAAAAGCAACGTCCAACAACGGAACTTCCTTTGACTTTGAGCAGCTGAAGGGTAAAAAGGTATTGCTGGTAAACACCGCCAGCGATTGCGGTTATACTCCGCAATATGATGATTTGCAAAAACTGCAGGAACAGTTTCAAAACCAACTAATCATACTCGGCTTTCCTGCCAATGATTTTAAAGAGCAGGAAAAAGGAACGGATGAAGATATTGCACAGTTCTGCAAAATCAACTTCGGTGTTACATTTCCGCTCATGAAAAAGTCAAGTGTGATAAAAGGCGCTGATCAAAACCCGGTATTTAAATGGCTGAGCGATTCCACTCATAACGGATGGAACAACAAACAGCCCAGCTGGAATTTTTCCAAATACCTGGTGAATGAGCAAGGTGAACTCATCCATTACTTTGATCCTGCCATATCACCTTTAAGTACTGAAATCATCAACGCCATCAATAAACAATGAGCAGCCAGCATCATGATTTAAAACTGGAAATTGCCAACAGCATTACACACGGCATGGGTATTATTTTCGGCATAGCAGCGTTGCCGGTGCTGAGTGCATTGGCTGCCACAAAGAATAATAATATTGCTGTGGTGGGTGCTGCCGTATATGGATTTTGTTTTTTGTTGTTGTTCAGTATGTCCACACTATACCATGCGTTTCAAAATCCACGTGCTAAAAAGGTATTGCATGTATTTGACCATATCAGTATTTACTTTTTAATTGCAGGAACTTACACGCCCTTTCTGCTCAATTACATGATGAATACTACGGGCATCACCCTGCTTTGTGTATTATGGGGATTAACATTGATTGGTATTGTGTTCAAAATATTTTTTACCGGTCGGTTCAATTTTGTTTCAACGCTTGTGTACATCGGCATGGGCTGGATCTTACTCTTTGGCGGCAGACAGTTTTTTGATGCCATTCCCTTTGATGTGATGCTCATGATTGCTATAGGTGGTGGCTTGTACACAATTGGTGCTGTATTTTACCTGTGGGAAAAACTATACTATCATCATGTCATCTGGCATTTGTTTGTATTGAGTGCGGCCGTATGTCATTATGTTGCAGTATTGTTGATGATATAACGGTGTCTGCCCATTGGCAATAAAACAAATGACTGTACACCGTAAAAAATGTCAGGTCAAATCACCAACTCATGAAACCTCGTTCAACTTACAACCCTTTGCTTCCTTTCATTAAAAAAGATTGGACAGGCAACCCTTTAAACGAAAAAAATCAATACATCAATTTAGATGGCGCATCAGAACGCAGCTTCAGGGAATTATTAAAGTGGCAAACCGAAACCAATCCGCTCAAAGCATTAAAGCGAAAACAAACTGCAGGTATAGATGTAATCACCGGTGCAAATTTTGCAAAAAGCACCGATGATGGTTTTACCTGGCTCGGCCATGCCACCTTTTTATTTACACTTGCAGGCAAGCATTTTATTACCGACCCTGTATTGTACAATGTAGGTCCTGTAAAACGACATACACCATTACCCTGCAGCGTTGCTGATCTAAAGCAAATTGATTTTATTTTGCTCTCACACAATCATCGTGACCATGCCGACCAAAAGAGCATGCAGCATTTGTGTGCACTCAATCCTAAAGCCATCATCTTAACCGGTTTGGAAATAGCTCCTTTGCTCCGCTCCTGGAACATCACCAATCCCATCGTAGAAGCGGGTTGGTATCAAACTTATTCCCTGGAGGCAGATGTTACTGTTACTTATCTTCCTGCTAAACATTGGAACCGCCGGGGATTAACGGATATGAATACCATGCTCTGGGGCAGTTTTATGCTGCAGTCAAAACACCATAACATCTACTTTGGTGCAGACAGTGGCATGGGCATTCATTTTGCTGAGATTGGCGAACTGTTTCCGTCCATTGATTATGCATTGCTGGGTATCGGGGCTTATAAACCGGAGTGGTTTATGCATACAGCGCATACAAGTCCGGCAGATGTACTGGGTGCGCACAAGCAGTTGAAAGCGGCGCAACTGGTACCTATGCATCATGCTACATTTGATTTGAGTGATGAACCCATTTTTTATCCGAAACAGGAATTGATTCGATTACAACAAGAACAAAACATGGAAGATGTGCTTCATCTGGCCATTGGTAAAAAGCATTTTCTTTAACTTCAATAATACTTTTCAATTTATAATTATGAAATACTTTCTTACGGGAGCTACGGGTTTTGTAGGCGGCAGTTTAGCCAAACAATTAAAGGCTGCAGGACATGACATCATAGCCGTTGTTCGCACACCCGAAAAAGCCGCAGCATTAAAGGCAATAGGGGTTACACTTGTAAAAGGTGATGTAACTGACAAAGAAAGTATGCGTGAAGCCATGCGTGATTGTGATGGTGTGTATCATGTAGCAGGTTGGTATAAAGTGGGAGTGAAAGATAAAACACAGGGCTATCAAATTAATGTACTGGGCACACGTAATGTGTTGGAGCTTATGAAAGAGCTTCAGATTCCAAAAGGTGTTTATACAAGCACATTAGCCATTAACTCTGATACGCATGGAGAATTGAAAGATGAAAGCTTTCATTTTACAGGAACACATATTAGTGAATATGATAAAACAAAAGCTGAAGCTCATCAGATTGCAGAGCAGTTTATTAATGAAGGATTACCACTGGTGATTGTTATGCCCGGTTTAATTTATGGTCCTGATGGAACCAGCATGAGTGATGATGCATTACGTTTATATCTGCAAAAGAAATTACCGTTGATACCTTCTCGCTCTGCTTACAGTTGGGCACATGTAGATGATGTAGCACATGCACATATTTTAGCAATGGAAAAGGCAAAGCCGGGCAGCAAGTACATCATTTGCGGGCCAAGTCATACATTTTCTGAGGGATTGGATATTGCAAAAAAAATTACCGGTATTAAAAAACCGATGATTGTACCGCCTGTGATGCTAAAAATCACTGCATTCTTCTCTTCATTGGTAGAAGGATTTTTACCGCTGCCTGATATGTATCGCAGCGAAGCCCTGCGAGTACAGGCAGGTGTAACTTATTTGGGCAATAATACCAAAGCGCAACATGAACTCGGATATCGACCCCGTTCATTAGAAGAAGGATTAAAACAAACACTGGAGTACGAAATGAGTAAACTCAAAAAATAATCATAAATACTACCATGGCTGCCAATATCTTTCATCCCAATGAGTACAAAAAAATGCTGGCACGTATTCATGCACTTACTGCATCATCTCCTCAGCAATGGGGAACGTTGAGTATTGAGCAAATGCTGGCGCATTGTGCCATTCAGTTGAAAATGGCTTTAGGCACTATCCCTGAAAGCGGTAAAGCAGGCCCGGCTCTATTTAGAACAGCATTTGGCAGATGGATAGGTTTGTATGCATTTCCCTGGCCTAAAGGTTCTGCCACACCTCCTGTAATGAATATGCAAACAAATAACGCAGCAGTAAAAGATTTTGAATCTGAAAAAAAACAACTTCTTTCATTGCTGCAGCAAGTGCAGCAGAAAGAATCGTTTCATGCACATCAGTTCTTTGGCGCCATGAATAAAAAGGATTGGGGCCGATTGATATGGAAACATCTTGACCATCATTTAAGGCAGTTTAGTATGTAAGAATTTTCCAACAAAAAACCCGCTTCAAAGCGGGTTTTTTATTATAACCATTTACGGATCTCTTCCACCAATTCCCCTTTCGTTATTGGTGTTCCCTTAATCTTGTTGTATCCTTTCGCATCTACAAAATAAACATCACGGATAATGCGGATGAGCTGGCCGTTATTAATTTCAGGAATCAACACTGTTTCATAATTTTTTAATATATCGCCGAGATTTTTAGGGAACGGACGCACATATCTCAAATGTGCATGCGCCACACTTTTGCCTTGTGACTGTAATTCAGCACAGGCGCTTTTAATTGCACCATAGGTACTGCCCCAGCCGAGTACCAATACTTTGCCCTTAGCAGGACCGCTATCCAGTGTTTGTTCAGGAATATAATTTGCAATTAAATCCACCTTGGCCTGACGAGTCTTCACCATGTGCTCATGATTATCCGGCTCATAGTTTACATTGCCTGTTATATCCTGTTTTTCCAAACCACCAATACGGTGTTCCAAACCGGCTGTGCCGGGTATGGCCCATGGACGTACCAATTTTTCATCACGCTTGTAAGGAAGATACTTGTCTTCGCCATCAGCCAAACCTTCTTTAAATACAACGTTGATGGGTTCCAAATCTGCACCTTTTGGAAACTTCCACGGCTCTGCGCCATTGGCTATGTAACCATCACTCAGCAGCATTACAGGAGTCATGTGTTGTACAGCTATACGAACTGCTTCATAAGCAGCAGCAAAACAATCAGCCGGAGTTGAAGCACTAATGATAGGCATGGGGCACTCACCATTACGACCGTAGTAAGCCTGCATCAAATCACTCTGTTCGGTTTTTGTTGGTAAACCTGTACTGGGTCCGCCACGTTGAATATTAATAATAAGCAGCGGAATTTCCAGCATTACTGCCAAACCCATTGCTTCACCTTTTAATGCAATACCCGGTCCGCTGCTTGTTGTAATGCCTAAAGAACCACCATAGGCCGCACCAATAGCAGAAGTTATTGCAGCAATTTCATCTTCTGCCTGAAAGGTTTTTACACCAAATGATTTATGACGAGCCAGCTCATGTAAAATATCACTGGCTGGAGTTATAGGATAAGAACCGAGGAACAAAGGCAAGCCGCTTTTATCACTGGCCGCAATCAAACCATAAGCTAATGCCTGGTTACCCATAATGGAGCGATATACACCGGGCTCCATCTTTGCTTTTTCTACTTTGTAAGTGGTGGTAAATGTTTCCGTTGTATCGCCAAAATTGTAACCTGCTTTAAGCACACGCACATTGCTTTCTAAAATTTCAGGTTTCTTGCCAAACTTCTCTGTTAAGAAACTAATGGTGTTATCCATATCACGGTTGTACATCCAGTACAAAAAGCCCAGCACAAACATGTTTTTTGCACGGTCTTTTTCTTTTTGTCCCATCGTCATATCACTTAAAGCTTCACGGGTCATTTTGGTTACATCTATCTTAATTACCGTGTAGTTTTCAAGTGAGTTGTTCTCCAGTGGATTTTCACCTTCAGGATAATTGGCTAATCTTAAATTCTTTGCATCAAACCCATCCGTATTGGCAATAATTTTTCCACCTTTCTTTAATGCAGTAAGATTTGTTTTTAATGCTGCTGCATTCATGGCCACCAATACATCACACGCATCACCTGGTGTAAACACACGGTCGCTGCTGAAACGTAATTGAAAGCCGCTCACACCCGGCAGGGTTCCCTGCGGTGCACGAATCTCTGCAGGAAAATCAGGAAATGTTGCAAGGTCAATTCCCATTAACGCTGTGTTATTGGTAAACTGGCTGCCTGTTAACTGCATACCATCACCACTATCACCTGCAAATTTTATAACAACATCCTGTAGTACTTCTTGTGTTTTGCTCATATAAAATCAAATTTAGTAACCGTCTTTTACTGCAAGCCGGGATTTACAAATTTACGATGGCTCAATCTAATAATTTTCTTAATGCGAAATAAAAGCAAAGCATTTTTTTTGAGGAGCATCCGCATCAGTACAAAGCCTGACGGTTGTTTCCCGCCATCCGCTGTATGCCTTCACGTTGTTACGGCATGCCGCTCCTGTCGGGGCTATACTCAGCAAAGGGAAAAAAACCGGGCTTTTACTGCTGCATTTTAGCCTGATAATTCTGGTTGTTTATCAGTCCAACAAAAAAACATCGCATATGCGATGTTTTTTTGTTGGAAGTAAGATGCCTTATTAATATTTAAAGGAGTTGAAAATTTTATTGGCAGCAGTTTCAAATGCATCACGCTCATCAGCTCTTGATACATACGTTAAAATATAAGCTTTGCTGTTTGCAACCACATACAATTGTTTAACCTGCCACTCTGCTTCATTATCACCATACTTGCCTTTGTACACAATTTGATAGGCACGGGAACCATTTCGGTTAAAATACATGGAAGATACTTCACGAAAGCCTTTCATTAATCGTTTTAACTCATTCAAGCTGGCATTTACATAGTCATCAATGGAAGAGTTATAAGCTTCTATTTGAAGATTTACACTTTGTCTGAAATTATCATCATCTTTTTCTAAAGGCGAAGTAATTTTTATAATGGCACTTTCAGGTGAACTGTTTAATATCCAGTTACCGGGATAGCCAATCGTAAACCTACCATTAGGATCAGCATACTTGGTTAACTCACTACTGCCTGTTGTATTATTTGCAGTAGTAGTGGTATTGTTAACGGCGGGTTTGTTATTACCGGTTGCAGGCTCGTTTACCGGTATGCGTGCCTGGCTCCATACAGCAGAAGCAAGGGTAAGCAAGCAGAGTATTAAACTGAATTGTTTCATGTTGTTTCCGTTTTTCCATTTTTGAAGGATCAAACAAAGTTGAATGGTTGAATAGATTATACTTGTCAACCATAGCTTAAAAGTACAAACTTGTTTTTGACCCGGCAATGTGTATTGCAAAAAATACCCTCTAACACGGATATTTGCCGCCAATCCACAACCACATTTTTATGTTGAACCTTAAACTATTAGTTTTGCATTCTCTTATTTCCACGCATATGAAGTTCTGATTCCGTCTTATTTAAAGACACACCACATGTAAGGCGGTAGCACCGCATAAAACTCTTGTTTATTTTTAATTTTTTATCATGACGAATCAGACTAACTATTCAGGTTTTAAATATTTTTTTCAAACTATAAAGCAATCACTCCGGGGAGAGGCTTTTGATTACACAGAAGGCAGCTTGCGAAAAGCCGTGTTTTTGCTGGCTGTACCCATGATTTTGGAATTGAGTTTAGAAAGCGTATTTGCTGTAGTGGATATGTTTTTTGTGAGCAAGCTCGGAAAAAATGCCATTACAACGGTAGGATTAACAGAATCAGTAATTACCATTGTTTACTCTGTAGCAATAGGTTTAAGTACAGCAGCCACAGCAGTAGTAGCACGCAGGATAGGCGAAAAAAACAATGAAGCTGCTGCTCATGCCGGCGCACAGGCGCTGTTAATTTCATTACTGGTAACTGTAATACTGAGCATAGCAGGCATTGTGTTTGCAGCAGATGTATTACGTATAATGGGTGCTGCTCCGGAAGTAGTAAAGGAAGGTACCGTTTTCACACGTATAATGCTGGGCAGCAGTGCAGCCATCACTTTTTTATTTCTCATCAACGGTATTTTCAGAGGAGCAGGTAATGCAGCTATGGCAATGAAAAGTTTATGGATAGCCAGTGGCATTAATATTATTCTTTGCCCTTTGCTCATTCATTTTTTAGGATTAAAAGGGGCAGCTATTGCTACAGTTATCGGCAGGAGCAGTGGAGTAGTTTATCAATGTTACCACCTCTTTAAAGGAAGTGGTATTTTAAAATTCAATACATCACATTTTCGGTTTGATAAACAAGTATTGAGTTCGTTGGTGAAAATTGCATCACCCGCAACCCTGCAATTTATTATTGCCAGCGGCAGTTGGATTGTACTTGCAAGATTGGTGGCCGAAACAGGAGGTACAGATGCCAGTGCCGGTTACCAGGTAGCTATCAGAAATGTAGTGTTCTTTATTTTACCGGCATGGGGATTAAGCAATGCAGCAGCTACATTGGTTGGACAGAACATTGGTGCCGGCAAACCAGAACGTGCTGCCAACAGTGTAATGCTCACCGCAAAATACAATGCTATCTTTATGAGTTTTGTGATGGTGCTCTTCCTCTTTTTTTCTGAGCCAATTATTCAACTATTTTCAAAAGAAACTGAAGTAGTTAAGTATGGGTCACTTTCATTACAAATCATCGGGAGTGCATACATCTTTTACGGAATAGGAATGGTAATGATGGCAGCTTTAAATGGCGCAGGAGATACTAAAACGCCAACTTATATCAGTTTTTTTTGCTTTTGGGCATTTCAAATTCCGCTTGCTTATTTTTTAGCCAAATACCTTGATTGGAAAAGCACAGGTGTATTTATAGCAGTACCAATAGCTGAAACACTGATAGCTCTGGTTGCGTTTTATTTTTTTAAACGTGGTAAATGGAGAGAAGTGAAGGTGTAATAACGCTCCGTTTTAAAATTACTTCTGCAGATCATACTGCATGAAATAAAATTATAATATGTAACAACAACGTCTGAATGGAAGTGATTGAATTCATTCAGTCACTTCCATTCAGACACTTTTAATCATTTGCAGGAGATCGTTCATTGCCATTTATAGCCGGCTTTACTATCTTATGTTATTGAAGGGGTGCTAAAAAACGTAGGTAAAAGAAGTCTTTTATTTGAAAAAAATGTTGTAGCCTCGTCAGGAATCGAACCTGAATCTGGAGCTTCGGAAACTCTTATACTATCCATTGTACTACGAGGCCAAGCGATTTACGATTTTTGTAATAACATCCAAATCGTAAATCGTCATTCGTATTTCGGAAATTATTTAATCAATCCTCCTACATTACTTCCAAATATCTTAACCGCAATGGCGAGCAATATTACGCCAAAAAATTTTCGTACAGCAATCAATCCTGCCGGACCTAAAAATTTTTCAATACGGTTGAGTGAACGTAACACCACATACACAATTAATAAGTTAAAAAGAATGGCCAATAGAATCATCCATTCATTTTTATCGCTCCGTTCAAAGGTTGCTTTAAGCGACATGATAGTTGTTAATGTACCTGAACCGGCAATTAACGGAAACGCAACAGGTACCAATGTGCCTGCACGTGGATTGTTATCGGCTTTAAAAAATTCAATACCCAAAACCATCTCTAATCCTAAAATGAAAATAACAATGGAACCGGCAACAGCAAATGATTTTACATCTACGCCTAACAAATTAAGAAATGGATTTCCAAGAAAAAAGAATAAAACCATCAGAAAACCGGAGATCATTGTAGCTTTTGCTGCATGAATACCACCCAGCCTTTCCTTTAAGGAAATGAGCATGGGCACGGAGCCTATAATATCAATCACCGCAAATAAAGTAAACGTAAGCGTTAAAAACTCCTGCAAGTTAAAACTCATAAACAGCGTTTTTGCAAATGTACTGTTTAGTATGCAGAAGGTTTATTGCGTTGTGATGCCGAAGGTATATTGGAAAGAATGTGGTGTGCGAAAGTGTTTTCTTTCAGCTCTACTTTTACTACACAGCCATATTCCAATTTAAATGCTTCAAATGACTTATCAAGAGGTGTTCGGGTAATATGTGATAATATACTCCGCATTACACCACCATGTGATATAATTGCTGCAGGTAATGTTTGCAGTACGATGGATGTAAAACAGTTTACAACCCTATTATAAAGATCCAGATAACTTTCGCCCTCTGGTATCCGAACATTTACAAAGTCATTCATCCAGGGCATCAATACTTCTTGTGGTATGTCATTCCACTTTTGTAACTCCCATGATCCGCAGCTGATTTCTTTTAAATTACTTTGATAATTAATGTCATGTTCCGGAAATAAATAATCAGCCAGTTTTTTACAGCGTTGGAGCGGACTGCTGTACACCTGTGTAATGGTAGAAGGTAAATATTGTTTAATGATTGATGCCTCCTGTTCAAATGTTTCAATTACATCCAAATCGGCCTGTCCGTAACAGGTGCCGGCTTCAACAGCAGGTGTTGTATGTCGAATCAAATAAATTTCCATACTGCTATAAATGCTAAGTAAAATAATACTTCTGTTACCTGTTGAACAGTACCCAAACAATCACCTGTATAACCGCCAATCCATTTATGAAAATACCAACGCAGGTAAGCAGCTCCTGTGAGGGGCAGCAGCAAAACTGCAATCATCTTTGCATCCCAAAATAAAAGCAATGGCGTTAAACCAAAAATCAGGGCGGGCACAATTTCATTTGCTGAAATCGTTTTTGCCAGAGGTTTTGCTTTGGCATCATCATTTTCCCGCACATATTGACTGGTTGCAATCACAAGTACTGCACATAATCTTGAGAAACTATGTGCGGCTATTAATACGATAGGTAATTGATAGGTGTTGATGGAAAGCAGGCTCATGTATTTTAACAGCAGCAGTAAACACATACCAATAACACCATAAGCACCCGTGCGGCTGTCTTTCATGATGTCCAGTATCTTTTCTTTGGTCCATCCACCGCCAAAACCATCGCACACATCAGCAAATCCGTCTTCATGAAAAGCACCAGTAACAAAAACGCCTGCAATCATAGAAGTAAGAATAGCTAATGGAGCATTGAATATAAATTCAGCACCATAAAAAACCCCTGCACATATTCCACCCACTATCCAACCCATCAGTGGAAAATAGCGGGTAGCTTTGTTTAAATAGTCCGCATCATGTGTTACCCATTTGGGGCAGGGGATGCGTGTATAAAACATGAGTGCCGTAAAAAATATTTCTGTTTGCTTTTTGATAATTACTGATTTAGTTTTTGTTTGAAACACCCGCACTTTCAAAACTTGCCATCTCATTTAAAAAGTTCACAGCACTTTGCAATAAAGGTATGGCTAATGCAGCACCTGTACCTTCACCCAATCGCATACCAAGATGCAACAAAGCAACAGCTCCTAATTGCTCCAGCATTTTAGCATGACCATTTTCACCGCTTGTATGTGCAAATACACAGTTGCGCAGCAAATTACTTTCATTGCTCATTTGTACCTGCTTTCGCTGCGGCGTATCTAAAATATCTATGGCACTGTATAACGCTGCTGTTGCAATAAAACCATCTACAACTATCAGCATTTCCAGTTCATATGCTTTTAAAAAAGCACCAGCCATCATAGCTATTTCAAAACCGCCCACCCGTGCGAGTATTGAATGCGGTGTAATATCATATTGCGCCAGTTCATGAAAACGTGCGGCATCATAAAGTGTATGTAACTTTTGTTGCAGTTGTTCATCATTGGCACCTGTGCCACGTCCCACACATGCTTCCAATGGTAAACCTGTGTAATGATGCATAATAAGCGATGCAGACGAAGTGTTGCCAATACCCATCTCGCCAAAACCTATCGTATTGCAACCTTTCGCATAAATCGCTTCAACAATGTCTTTTCCTTTTTGCAAAGCCTGCAGCACTTCATCCATACTCATGGCATGGCCAATTGTATAATCATGTGTTCCTTTTCTGATTTTTGAATGAACAATGTGAAGGTTCTTCTCAAAGTCTGCATTTACACCTGCGTCAACAACAGTTAAATCAATATGATGTTGTTTGCAAAATACATTGATAGCTGCACCACCACTTACAAAATTCAATACCATCTGTGCTGTTACACTTTGCGGATAAGGATTTACTTTTCCTGCGGCAGCAATACCATGGTCGCCCGCAAATACTACAATATGCGGTTTGCTGATGACGGGCGACAATGTTTGCTGCACCAATCCTGCCTGTAAGGCCAGTTGTTCCAAAACACCCAGCGCACCAACAGGTTTGGTTTTTGTATTGATTTTGTACAATAGTTGTTCTTTAAGATTCATCAGCGTTGTTTATAACGTTCTTTCTGTTCTGTAAAAAGTATGTATTGCCGGTTGAGTTGCTGCAAACAATTTCTACAAAGGCAATCATCATATTTCTTTTGAATAAAACCTTCTGCTGCTGCATTCATCTTTACGCCGTAGCATTGGCAATTGGTTATATCGCCTGATTTGCATTCAAATGAGGCGCCGCAGCGGGCACAGTTTTTTTCTTCATGCTTGCTCATAAGCTCAAGGTTATGCCGCCATGAATCATGAATGGTATGCTGTTAAACCCACGCACATCAAAGAATTTTGTATTGGTGATGTTTTGCGCATCAGCAAAGAGTTTCCAATTGTTGTGCAGCTTGTATTCTGCATAAGCACCCAATAAAAAATAGCCGCCTAATTTCACATCAGGTCTGCGAAATCCGCCCACATCAAAACGTTCACTCACGTATTTACCATTTACTGAAATAAATAAATCGTTCAGTGGTTTGTAAGCTATTTGTAAATTCAAATTATGTGCAGGTCGGCGAAGCATGTATTGATAGGACGAATCTTTGGTGGTTACTCTGCTTTGAATAAAATCAGTTCCGTTTAAAAACGTATAGTTACCGCTGAGGGTTACTTGTTCAACAGGTGAGGCAACAAATTCATATTCCAATCCACGTACAATTTGATTGGGGATATTGTAATACCTGAATGTTATAAAGTTAAAATCAATTCCTGTTTTTACATCACGGTAAAAATAAACCAACCGTTGCTGCAATTTTTTTGTTTGATGTTGTATTCCTGTTTCATAGTTGCGGCTTTGCTCAGGCATTAAGGTGCGCAAGCCTGCAAAAGAGTACAGTTGATATAGACTCGGTGCTTTAAAACCCGTAGCAATGCTGCCAAACACCCGCAGGTTTTTATTGAGCAGGTAACTTGGGTTAAATGTATGGGTATAATTGCTGCCGTAGCGGCTGTTTACATTCAATCGTCCGCCCAGTTCTATATTGAATTTGTCATTGAAGCCTTTGTAGAATAAGGAAGCATACATGCTTTGCTGGCTGATGCTTGTATCATTGAACTGTGAACGAAACGGACCAAAGGAACTTACAGAAAGAAATTGGTTGTTAAATGTATTATATCTGTAATCAGCTCCCTGTAATAAGCTGAAACCTTTACCCAAATCAACCGTTGCAAACAATTCAATAAACTGATTACGGCCTGCATAATCATCCTGAACAAATTTAGCAAACCCGTTGATGCTGCCGCTGTCATTTAAAAAGTTGCGCTCACTTTCGCTGTACATATAATTACCTGTAACAGAAACGCCTTTATTTTTAAATTGAAATCCTGCACCGGTATTCAGATTTTTACTTTTTTGTGTATGGTCTTTATCATCAGTAAAAGCGGCATTATCAATATCAGCTTTGTATTGATTGTATTGAATAAATGATTTAAAACTCAGTTGCTCATTCAGTTCATAACGAAGTGATGCGCTGTTAGTTGTGCCTCTGTATCCATCACGGTCAAAGTTTTTATCGCCAGTTGTATCCAAAGCTGCTGAAAAACCTTTGCTGCTCAACAGGGCAGAACGTAGCTGATACTGCAATTTGTTTGCTTTGCCATACAGCTGCACATTGCCTCTGTAAGTAGCCATATTGCCTGCACTCAGTGTTGCTTTTACATGGAATGGTTTTTTTACATTTTGTTTTTGGGTGATGATATTGATAATACCGGCTACAGCATCACTGCCGTAAAGCGTACTTTGTGCACCTCTGCAAATTTCGATACGCTCCACATCATTAATTAAAAACAGGTTAAGGTCAAATTCATTATTGATTTGTGAAGGGTCGCTCACCGGCATGCCATCAAGCAGTATCAATGTTCTTCCGCTGTTTGCACCACGCATAAAGGTTGTTTGCACCGTGCCCATATTATTGAGTGCGCCGTTAATTACAATCCCTGCCTGCTGATTCAATACCTGTGCTACGGTGCGTCCGGCACTTTTGTCCAGCACATCACGTCCGATAACGGTAATTACTTTTCCTGTTTGTGATTGTTTCTGTTCAAAACGATTGGCGGTGATGATGATTTCATCCAGTGTTTTAGAACTGTCTTGCTGCGCCTGTGTGTAACTGCTGAAAAGAACAGCAGCCACAAAAACTAATTTCTTTTTCATGTTGAAAAAAAGTTTTAAAGTGACTGCTTCCGAAAAAAAGATGAGAAATATAAACGTCAGTTGACTTTTACATTTCAAGCCTTTCACCCGAAAGCTGAATAATGTTAAGTGTAACAGGCAGGTCTTCTGACTCACGACTAACTCAAAAAGTCTTCCCGTTTTGTAACAGTGACTATAAAATTTGAGTAGTACTACTCCTTCTATGGAACAGGAGTGTCGTATACAGCTACGGGGATAGTTTTGGAATTGCACCAAATTCCCTTTTAATGATGCGCCTGAAGCGCAACAACCGGCTACGGCTGCAAATGTAGGAGCCGTAAAGTCAAATCAATATTTTTCTTTTGTAAAGTTTTTCACATAGCCATACACGAAACAGTCATTGATTTCGTTAATGAATTGAAGCCCGCATTCTTTCCATCTCCTCCAAACAACTGTTTACCGGGAATTTATTTCTCAACATTTAAATGCTTTGCATGAACAGTAATGCTATGCTTTTTGCAGTTGTTTGTATTCTCTGTACCCTTACTACAACTGCTCAAAAAAAATCTTCGGGCTATGAAGTGGGAGCAGCCATCGGTACATTTATTTACCAGGGCGATTTAACACCCAATCGTTTTGGTTCTTTTCCAACCATGCGGCCGGGTTTAATTGTACATGGTACAAGAATTCTTTCGGGTAATTTCTCTCTTCGGCTCAATGCATCCATTGCTTCGCTGCGAGGCGATGAAGCTCGTTATGATAATCCTGCTTTTCGTAAGCAAAGAGCTTTTCAATTTCGTACGCCGTTGATTGAGTTGTCACCGCAGTTGGTATGGAGTCCATCCGGTTGGGTAGAGCAGGGGCCGAGGTTATCACCTTATTTATTTGCAGGTGTTGGGTTCAGTTATCTGCGTGTACGCAGAGATTGGAGTAATTTTAATGCCACTCATTTTGGGTTGGAAGAAAATCTCCCTGCACGTATAGCGGAAGATATGCAGCGGCGTACACCTTCATTACTACCGGTTATTTCATCAGGAGCAGGATTGCGTTATGTAATGACGCCATCGCTGGTTCTCAACACGGAACTGAATGTACGGCGTACACGTTCTGATTATATTGATGGATTTAGTATTGCGGCAAATCCAAAGTACAAGGACCATTATTACAGTGTATCAATTGGACTCATTTATCGTTTTGGAAAACGTAACGCCTGGGATTGTCCGCCGGTGCGGAATTAATACGTTTGAAGTAATTTGATATTTATTTAGCTGCATTAAAAAACAAACTCACTCCGGCAGAAAAATTTCTGCCTGTTGCTGTATTAAAGAAACGATTGGCGGCTGCATTGATGTCATTGCCGAGTGAATAGGTTTCATCAAACACATTATCAACGCCAGCAAACAGATCCATACTTGTTTTTTTCAACATTCGTTTGTAACCAATACGCAAATTGCCGAGGTAATATTCCTGAGCTTCAAATGTATTGGCATCATTGAGCATTACAGGGCTCACATAGTTGATAGTAATGTTGCCGTAAAAACCATTTTTGATACTTACATCAGCACCAAATGTTAAGTTATGTTTTGCAACACCCGGTAAGCGCTTGCCTGAAAAATCTGTAGTTAATTGTTTGAACTCTTTGTACGTAAAATCATTATAAGTATAGCTTGTGAAAAGCGTTACCTGCTTTAATAATTTGTAATTTATCAATGCTTCTAAACCTTTTTGATTTGTTTTACCGGCATTTATAAAAAAATCGGCACCGCCGCCATCACGCCGTTGTACAATGGCATTGTTGAGCTGAAAATAAAATGCATTCACATCTGCAAACAGTTTTCCATTGAGCAGGTTCATTCTTGTTCCGAGTTCATAATTCCATCCTTCTTCTGCATTAAGCTCTGTTGAAATGATGCCTGTTGAAGGTAATACTTCAGCAGAAGTAGGTGCTGAAAATCCTTTGGCTACCGATGCATAAACAGCAATTGTTTTATTGATTTTTCGCAGTATTGCAAGCCGTGGTGCTATTTCATTATCATAGGTTCTGCCTTGCGGGCTTAAAGGAAATTTATTGAGTCTTGTAATCTTGATTTTGTTTTGATTAATGCTGGCGCCAATAGTAAACGCCCAATCATCAGTTGGTTGATAATCTGTTTGCACAAACGCACTCCATATATCAGCATTTACTTCATCTTCTGTTTGCAGGCTGTCACTTACCCCGTTTCTGTTTCTGTAAACTCTTATATTGTAGCGACCGCTTTGTAATTCAGCACCTGCTACCATTTTTAATTTCCCTTTTTTAAGTGAAGGTGTAAAGCTGAAAACTGTTCTTCCTCCGGCGTGCGGTTCTAATCTGCGTTCAAAATTTCGAACGGTGGGATTATTGAATTGAGAAAACGCAGCATAGAGCGAAGTAGTGTTTTTAAAATTAGATGCTATTTCAAAATCATGACTCACACCGGTTAAAAAACTTTTTTGATTAACACCTGCATTGTTTTCTTTGCTTGATGGTGTAGCGCCCACTCTCGGTCTGGCTTGTTTGGGATTGGCTGCAAACTCAGCAGGTGTTAATCCGCCCGGTGTTTGATAACGTAAATCGCCATATAATAAAAATGTGCGGATGTTTTGTTTATTATTGAGTTCAAATTTTCCATCCCATGTAAAAACACTGCGGTCCAGTTTTGTCCAGTCTCTGTAACCGTTGTTATGCAGTTTGGTAAATGCGATTGTTTGTTGATTTTTAGGTGAACCGATGCGTGCATACATGTTGATGTTTTGCAAACCAAAACTTCCGGTAGTATAATCCAGACCCACTCCCGGCTGTTGCTGATTTAAATGTGAACGTAATAACATGGCACCACCACTGCCTGCACCATACAAACTGCCGCCGGGCCCTTTCAACACTTCAATGGATTGGATATTGAAGAATGAAAGTAAGTTGAGATAAGTGCTTCCACCCGGCTCTGTAAACGGAATATCATTTAAATACACTTTTACATTACGCACACCAAAGGGCGAACGCAAAGAGCTTCCACGAATATTTAAACGGTAACTGCCCGGACTTCGTTCTTCCATGCGCACACCGGGCTGTGTATTAACAGCACTTACAATAGAAGTGTTATTGAAACGCAGTAATTGTTTTTGACTGATGGTACTCACAGCAGCCGGTACATCGAGCAACTTTCTGTTTTGCTCAAATGCTTTAATTACCACTTCGCCTAATTCTTTTGAACTGGAATCAGGAATGTCCTGCGCATGCGAGTTAAATGCAATAACTATTGCTGTTATAAGGGTTAGTAGTTGGTTCTTCATAATTTCAAAGGTAGAATGTTTTATTGAATGAACTGAATTGTATTAAAAGAACAATTATCTTCAACGCACATAACTGTTTATGCAAGCAAATAACAAACTCAATCTTTTTTCCTTTACCATGATAGTGGTGGGATTGGTGATTGGCATGGGTATCTTTCGTACAGCCGCTACCAGTGCCAAAGATGCCATTGCACCATCAGTCTATTTCAGTGCATGGATTGTGGGCGGATTGGTTGCATTATGCGGTGCCTTAACTTATGCTGAAATTGGAAGCCGCTATCCCGTAACAGGTGGTTATTATAAAGTATTTGCACAGGCCTATCATCCAAGTGTTGCCTTTGCCATTAACTGCTTAATACTGGTAAGTAATGCGGCCAGTTTAAGTGGTGTTGCTTTGATTGGCAGTGGATATTTGCTGAAATTAATTCCCGGTGAGTGGACAGATATTCATAAAGCACTGGTGAGTTGTGTGGCTATTGTGATTTTTTATTTTATCAATCTTCGTGGGTTGAAGATCAGTTCAACGGCACAGAATATTTTAATGACGGTTAAAATTCTGATGATTGTGGTACTGATAGGCGCTTTATTTTTTCCTGAAAAGTATGCAGCTGTATCATCTGCAAAATTGCAAATCAGCACATCTGTAAATACGCTTGACTGGATTAAAAGTTTGGGCGTAAGTTTAATTGCTGTTTCGTTTACCTACGGAGGTTATCAGCAAACCATAAACTTTGGGAATGAAGTACAACAGCCATCCAAAAACATTCCGAAGGGAATTTTCATTGGCATTGCAATTATCATCGGACTGTATTTACTGGTAAACCTGAGTTATTATAAACTCATTGGTTTTGAGCAAATGAAAGGTGAACGGGAAATTGCTTATGTGGTAATGGATAAAATTTTTGGTACCACAGGCGCTACTGTTTTTTCTGCGTTTTTATTTCTCGGTGTGCTGGCCTACGTAAACGGATTACTTATGAGCAATCCACGGGTGATGTATGCGATGGGAGAGGATGGAAGTCTGCCCAAAATATTTGCCCGGCAAAATGAAAAAACAAGTGTACTTACTTTTTCATTAACGGTCTTTGCAGCTATCTGTATTGTGATTTTGTTTTTTGCACAGGAATTTGAAAAAATTTTATCATTTACAATCTTTCTGGATTGCTTTGGTATGGTGCTGAGTTGTGCCACCATTTTCTGGTTCCGTAAAAAAACAAAACACCTGGATGGCACAGGAATTTATAAAATGAAATTGTTTCCACTGCTACCGGTTATTTTTATGAGTGCTTATCTATTTGTAGGCACAAGTATTGCAATTGACGATCCTTCGGCTGCGGTAACCGGTATTGGAGTACTTGCTGCATTTGTGCTGATTTACTTTTTATTGCACAGAAAAAAATAATGGACTATATGGATATTTCCTACATCCTGAACGAACTCGGTGAAGAACGTGAACATTATTTCAATGCAGTGGCACCACCCATCATCCAAACAAGCAATTTTAAATTTTCAAAAGTGGATGCTTTACGCAGTGCTTTTGAAAATGAAATGAGCACCTACATCTACAGCCGTGGTTTAAATCCCACTGTTGATATACTTCGTAAAAAACTGGCGGCATTGGATGGGGCTGAAGATTGCCTCATTTTCAACAATGGTGCTGCCGCCATTTTTGCCGGTATTATGGCCAATGTAAAAGCAGGTGATCATATTGTAGCTGTTCAAAAACCGTACACCTGGGTGCAGCGGATGCTGGATACTATCTTCACCCGCTTTGGAGTTGAAGTAAGTTATGTAGATGGTACGGATGCAACTAATTATTTCAATGCTACTAAAGCCAATACAAGCTTTTATTACTTAGAAAGCCCCAATAGCTGGAACATGCAGTTGCAGGATATTAAAACCATTGCTGCCTTTGCCAAACAAAAAAATATCACTACACTTATTGATAACAGTTACTGCACACCCATTTATCAACATGTAATAGAGATGGGCGTTGATTTGGCCATGCAAACGGCCACCAAGTATATTGGTGGTCATAGTGATGTGCTGGGTGGTGTACTAAGCGGCAGCAGCCAGATGATGAAAAAAATATTTGATAGTGAGTACAACAGTCTGGGCAATGGCACATCACCATTTAATGCATGGCTTATGATTCGTGGACTGAGAACACTGCAAACCCGACTGGAACGGATTAACGATACCACTAAGAAACTGGTGGAATTTATCAAACAACACCCGGCTGTAAGCGGCATTGTTTACCCCTTTGATGAAAGCTTTCCGCAATATGAGTTGGCAAAAGCTCAAATGAAAGAAGCGCCCGGTTTATTTTCCTTTTATGTACGGGCCACCAATCGTACGCAAATTGTAACATTTTGCGAAAGCCTTCGTCACATCATGATGGCAGTGAGCTGGGGCGGTCATGAGAGCTTGTTATTACCGAAATGTGCAGGTATTAAGGATGAAGACTTTAATCCGCAAAACCCTGAACATCAAATGCTGCGGATGTATGTGGGCTTGGAAGATGCGGGTTATTTAAAAGGCGATTTGGAGCAGGCTTTTACAAAAGCAACACTTTAATGAACTGATGCGTAATATTACGAAGCAGCCGCTAATCAAAAATCAATATTTTCGTGCCCCTTTACAAAGTACATTTGTCTTATGCGAAAAGCGTCTTATAATTTAGTAATGCTCTTAGTAATGCTCATTTGGTGTAAATCTATTAGTGCACAGGAGTTGTGGGATCTGCGCCGTTGTGTAGAATATGCCTGGGAGCATAATATTTCAGTAAAGCAATCAGATATTCAGGCCCGTATAGCACAGCTTACTTTGGATCAAAGCAAACTTGGGCGCTATCCCAATGTCAACTTCACAAATTCTACCGGTACCAACTTTGGTCGAGCGGTGGATCCTACAACTAACTTGTTTGTGAGTTCAACGCTCTTGTTTCAGCAGTATAACTTCAATGTGAATGCACTCATTTACAATTTTGGCAATATCAAAAATCAGGTATTGGCTAATCAATCAAGCGTACTGGCGGCCAAACAAGATGTACAGACAACTAAAAATGATATTGGATTAACAGTAGCCACAACCTATTTACAGGTTTTGCTGGCAAAAGAACAGGCCCGTATAGCATACACAACGATGGATCTCACACGTGCAAGGCTTACTGATACACGCAAGCGTGTAGATGCAGGTTCATTACCGGAACTAAATGCATTGGAATTAGAATCGCAGTTTGCAAGAGACAGTGCAACCTACATTAATGCTTATACAACCGCTGAACAAAACCTGCTCAATTTAAAGGCCACACTCAATTTAGATGCAGCAACAGTTTTTGATATTACAGTACCTCCTGTGGAACTGATACCTGTTGATAATATCGCCGATTTGCTGCCCGATGTGGTGTATCAAATGGCTTTACAAAGTCAGCCGCAGGTAAAGGCCAATGATTACAGAATGGAATCGCTCAGGTATAGTTTGAAATCGGCAAAAGCTGCTTTAAATCCAAGCATTAATTTATTTGGCGGCATGGGTACTAACTTTGCCAATCCAAGTATACGTAATACCATTCAGCCACTTGGTTTTGCTAATACAGGTGCTCTCGTAAATGTAAATGGTACCAACTATCCGGTACAGGCACCGGATTTTGATATTATCCGTTCCAAAAAATCATTTGGAGACATGTGGACGGGCTGGGGCAATCAACTGGATCAAAACTTTCGTCAAAACATCGGCATTCAGTTAAGCATCCCCATATTTAACGGAGCACAGGCACGTACCAATTACAAACGTATTGAATTAAATATAAAAGGAGCCCAGCTTACACGTGACCAGGCACTAATAACCTTAAAAAATAATATTTACCAGGCCTATGTTACCGCACGTAATGCATATGAACGTTACAATGCCAGTAAACGCACACTGGAGATTACGGAGAAAACATTTGCCCTGGCACAAAAACGTTACGATGCAGGACTTATGAGTACGATTGATTACATTACCAATCAAAATAATTTATTCCGTGCACGCATACAGAAAGTGGCTGACCAGTACGATTATGTTTTTCGTATGAAAGTACTGGAGTTTTACAAAGGACAGGGTTTAAGACTCTGATGAATACAAATCATAAACAACAACCAAAATAATTGAGATTATATGAATAAGACGTTATGGTGGATTATAGGCGGCGTGCTGGTAGTAATTGTGGCGCTTGTAGCTTTAAAGAAAACAGGTGTAATTGGTAAAGAAGAAGGAATAAAAGTGGCCGTTGAAAAAATTGGCAAGCGTACAATTATTGAAACCGTAAGTGCCAGCGGAAAAGTATATCCTGAAGATGAACGCAAGGTAAGCAGTGATGTGAGTGGTGAAGTAGTAGAATTGCTGGTACAGGAAGGTGATAGCGTAAGAAAAGGACAGGTGCTGGGCCGTGTATTTGCAGATGTATTAACCAGTAACAGAGACCGCAGTGCTTCTGTTGTAAACCAGCAGCAGGCACAGGTAAGTAATATTGAAGCAGGGTTAGATGCATTTGAAGCAAGGCTCAACCAGGCAAAAATGGCATATGACCGTCAAAAAAAATTATTTGATGACAAAGTAATTTCAAAGGCTGAATTTGAGCAGGCAGAAAGTCAATACCTCTCTGCCAAAGCAGATTTAAATGCAGCACGTCAAAGCGTAAGAAGTACCAAAGCCGCAGTAGAAGGAGCTAAAGCTGATTTGAATGCAGCTAATAAAAACTTAACCCGTACAACCATAGTTTCTCCCATGGATGGTATTGTTTCGCTGCTTGCAGTAAAAAAAGGTGAGCGTGTGGCGGGTAATCAGTTTAGTCTGGGTACAGAGATTATGCGTGTTGCGGATATGAGTAAAATTGAAGTGCGTGTGGATGTGGGCGAAAATGATATACCTAAAGTTCATATAGGCGACAGTGCCATCATTGAAGTGGATGCTTATAATGATCGAAAATTTAAAGGAGTGGTTACACAAATAAGCAGCAGCAGTACCAGTGCACAAGCCGTGGGTGCAGCCGCTACATCAGATGTTACCAATTATAAAGTATATATCCGTATTGACCCTGCTTCTTACGCTGATTTAATTGATCCTTCCAAACCCAGAAATTTGCCTTTTCGTCCGGGTATGAGTGCCAGTGCAGATATTATGACCAAGAAGCATGAGAATGTATTAGCCATTCCTATTCTTGCCATCACTACCCGTGATAAAAATGAAAAAACTTCCGGTGTCAAATCAAAAGAGGAAGCTGATAAGAAAAAGGCACAGGGTCAGGAAACATCAACTGACAACGCAGTACTTACAGAAGATATGGAAGAAGTGGTATTTATTGTAGGTGCTGATGGCAAAGTGCGTAAAGCTCCTGTACGTACAGATATACAGGATAATGAATACATTGAAGTGCTGGTTGGTGTAAAAGAAGGAGAGCAGGTAGTAAGTGCGCCGTACAATACCATCAGTAAATTGCTGAAGAATGATATGAAAGTGATCGTAGTGCCGAAAGAAAAAGTGTATGAAACCAAGAAATAATCATTAACTCATACTGAAAAGATGATCCCGTTTAATTGAAAGGTTAAACGGGATTTTTTTTAATTTGTTTAGCAGTTGGTGGCAGCAACAACTGAAATGATTAAAATGCGCACTATGGTTGATAAAGATATCAACCAGTAAAAAAGAAAAAATGAAATTCTCACTCATTGATTATGTTTATTTTTTTGTAGCCAAAACGTACTCAAAATACAAGGAAGGTGGTTTTAAGCTTTCAGCAATTGGGCTTCTTTCCTTGATATTTACATCTCATGTAATGTCTATCATAATTCTGCTTTCTCTTTTTTTTGAAACAAAAGAAATGTTTCAGCATAAATTTTGGGTTATACTGATTTTTATTTTTTTTGAAGTGTTGAACTATTTCAGGTATATAAAAAGTGATAAGAGAAGCCTTGAAGCTATTCAGGTTGATTGGGATTCAAAACAAAATAAAGAAAAAGTAAAGTATCGGTTATTTTCACTTTTGTATATTTTATTAAGCATTTCAGTTTTGTTTATTCTGGCCATCTTTCTGGGGCAGTATAACTTTAAATAAATTTCTTTAATTCCTGTTTATGGGTGCATTCAATTTGTTACAATATTTCTATAAGTAGTATATTCACCCCCACGAACAAAACCTCAACTTTCTGGCAACTACATATTCTATAGCAGTTATTGGCAGTGGCAGTTTTGCTACTGCACTGGTAAAGATTCTCAACGATAACGGTCATGCGGTGTGCTGGTGTGTGCGGCATCAAAACATTATTGATCATTTGCAAAAACACCGGCATAATCCCGGCTATTTGCGCAGTGCCACGTTTAATACAGCATTGCTGTATCTTACCACCAATGTGCAGGAAAGTATTGAGCTGTCTGAACATATTTTATTAGCTGTGCCTTCAGCTTATCTGGAAGCTACATTGCAACCCTTGCCAAAGGATGTGTTTAAAGGCAAAAAAGTAATCTCAGCCATTAAAGGATTGATACCCGGTAAAAATATTTTGCTCAATGATTATTTGAAACAGGAGTTTGACTTTGACGCCAATGATTATTACACTATCATGGGTCCCTGTCATGCAGAAGAAGTGGCGGCAGAAAAATTATCCTATCTCACTTTTACCGGACTGCAGGAAGAAAATGCACAATGGCTGGCCGATCAGTTCAGGAACCATTACATCAATACCGTAACCAATACAGATGTGTATGGTGTGCAGTTTGCTGCTATTTTAAAAAACATTTATGCCCTGGCCAGTGGTATTGCCAATGGGTTGGATTATGGTGATAATTTTTTAAGTGTACTCATAGCCAATGCGGCTGATGAAATGGCGGTGTTTTTGCGCAAAGTAGGTATCCGTAATATTGAAGTGGGTGTGCACAAAGAACCAATACCGGGTGTGCAGTTGATTAAAAACCCGCTGCGTAAAAGTGCCAACTATGCGGCCAGTGTGTACCTGGGGGATTTATTGGTAACCTGCTACTCTCCTTACAGCCGTAACCGCCGTTTTGGTACCATGATAGGCAAAGGCTACAGTGTACAAGCGGCACAACTGGAAATGAATATGGTGGCAGAAGGTTATAATGCCAGCCGCAGTTTATACCTCATTAATGAAGAAGTAAAAGCGGATATACCCATTGCTGCCATGGTGTATCGTATTCTTTGGGAAGGTTTATCTCCAACAGAAGGCTTCAGGCAAGTGGAAGAAACCATGATATAAGAAATGGATTTGTTAATATTTTCATTGCCTATACATTGTGGAATGAAAGCTGATTAACTTTGTAATAAGTTCAACAATTTCATTATGTCACCTCTCTCATTCAGTGGTTATGCACCGTGGTTATTGCTGCTGATGCTGGTAGTGGGAGTAGTGCATCATTTACTTACAAAGCAGCAACGCACCTAATCATCTTTTGAAACGATACTTAGCCAAAACCATTTGACCATGCCCGGAACACACATTAAAAAAATAAGGGAGCAGAAAAAAATTACACAGGATGAGGTAGCACGTATGATGGGTATATCCCAAAATGCTTACAGTAAGATAGAAAATAATATTACCCAACTCACTATTAACCACGTAAAGCAAATAAGCGAAGCGTTAAACGTAACAGCTTTTGAATTGCTGCGTGAAGATTTTGAAGTACACAAACCACTTTCCATACATGCACAAAGCATTACCAAAGAAGTATTGCTGATGAATATAGAAGCGCTCAAAGAAAAGCTTGCTCAAATGCCAATAGAAAAGCATGAATTATACCCCGTGCTCATGTATGAAATACAGGCAGCAGACAATATTTTATCACATGTGGATATGGAGTAAAATGTTTTAAAAAAACAAATCCCCGGCAATACGATCTGCAAATAATTTTCCTTCTCTTGTAAGTATCAGGTGTTTGTTTTCCTGCTTCATCCATTGCAGATGCAAATAACGCTCAGCTTCACGCTGTAATTGTTCTGCTTTGTCTGACCCAAACTTTTTTGTAATCACATCAAGATTACATCCCTCCATCAGCCGTAACGAGGTCATGATGTATTCATTCAACTGTTGGGTAGTGGTAAGTTCCTCTGCCTCAAACGGAATGTTGTTTTCATTCAATGCACGGATGTATTGCTGATTGTTGGCCACATTCCATTGACGGCTGCTGCCATTAAATGAATGTGCTGATGGTCCTAATCCCAAATAGGGAACACCCTGCCAGTATGCGCTGTTATGTCTGCTCCTGTGACCGGGCTTTGCAAAGTTTGAAATTTCATAGTGCTCCCAGCCTTTGTGCTCCATTGTATCCATCAGTTGAATAAATTGGCGGCTTTGCTGTGCTGCATCTACATCTTGTTTTTGCTGTGTGCGTATGAGTTTGTGCAAAGGGGTGTTTGGCTCCACCGTTAATGCATAGCAGGATAGATGTGTAATGCCCTGCTCCAGTACCCAGTTAATATTGTATTCCCACTTTTCATCCGTTAAACCCGGTATGCCATAAATTAAATCCACCGTAAAATTGTCAAAGCCTGCAGTACGAGCCATACTGAACACCTGCTTGGCCTGTGCCGCATTGTGCACACGGTTCATCCATTGCAGGTCTTCATCAAACAGGGATTGAATACCAATGCTCAGGCGATTGATGCCAAGCTGCTTCCACGCTATGAGCTTTGCATCTGTTACATCATCAGGGTTTGCTTCCAGTGTAATTTCAGCATTAGCGTGGATGTTGAAGTTTTGCTGCAGTTGGTTCATGATGCGTTCCAGCTCATCAACAGCAAGCAGGGCAGGAGTACCACCGCCAAAGTAAATCGTTTCAATGGCAGAGCTGTTGAGGTAATTATTTTGCTGTTGCATTTGAATCTCATTCAATAAAGCAGCAACAAATTCGTTTTTGTAATGCAGGCTGGTGCTGAAATGAAAATTGCAATAGTTGCAGGCCATTTTACAAAAGGGAATATGTATATAAATGCCTGCCATCAGTTGAGTAAACAAATTATTTCATGACGTAACGCCGCCAAAACGTAATTTTAGAAACTGCAAATGTACCTGTTTGTTTTCCAAAAAATTGTAAAGCTTCTTTGCTGTTGTATAATGGCTGTTGTACTGTTGTGTACGCAGGTGCAGGCGCAAAGCAATTATAAGTTACAGTACAATTTTATTGATACCGGCATTGAACTTTCAAAGCTGGGCCTGCAGCAAACATTTAACACCAAAGGGCTTTGTACCGAATACATTTTTCAAATACCACAGTTGCTGCAAAAGAAAGGATTGATAGCTGCATCAATTGACAGTATTGCGGTGGACTCCACACAGGCGCAGGTGTGGTTGTATGTGGGGCGTGTGTTTAAGTGGAGTATGCTTCGTGCCGATTCTATTCCGCAGGAGTGGCTCAACGCATCCGGTTACCGTGAAAAAAATTTTAATAACCAGGTGCTCAACATGCAGGCGGTACAGCAAATGCAGGAACGCCTCCTCAATAAACTGGAAAACAGCGGTTATCCGTTTGCTAAAGTGTTTTTAGACAGTCTGCAGTTTTCTGATAATGGCATGTTTGCAGTATTACGATTAAACAAAGGTCCTTTGTACAAGATTGACAGCATCCGCATATTTGGCGACACCAAAGTGAGTAACCGGTTTATGCAGCGCTATCTTGAACTGCCCAATGGCAGTATTTATGATAAACAAAAGTTGATGAACATCAGCAAGCGTTTACTGCTGCTGCCTTATGTGGTGGAAGAGCGGCCATGGAATGTAAACATGCTGGGTACCGGTTCTATTTTAAATTTGTATTTGAAGGAAAAAAAGAGCAGTCAGATCAATGGAATTATTGGTTTTTTACCAAGTAATGATCAACTGGGTGGCAACCGGTTACTGATAACCGGTGATTTTAATATGAACCTCAAAAACGGATTTGGGCTGGGCGAGTCATTAATGATCTTGTTTCAGCAGATACAGTTGAAATCACCCCGTTTGCAACTCTCGTATCAGCAGCCATTTTTATTTGGCTCTGCCTTTGGTGCTGATTTTTCGTTTGAAATGTTTAAGAAAGATTCTTCGTTTCTTAATGTTTCTTTACAGGCGGGTGCCCAATATTCATTTGGTGGTAACAGAAGCGGAAAGATTTTTTATCAGCAATTCTTAACCAATATTGATGCGGTAGATACATTGACCATTCAAGTTACCAAACGTCTGCCACAGCAAATAGATCAAACAACAACCAATATTGGCGTGGACTATGAATGGTTTAATACAGATTACCGCTTTAATCCACGCAAGGGTTATGATATTAAACTCACCGGCTCGGCAGGTATCCGCCGCATCAGAGAAAACAATGCGATTGTACAAATTAAAAACCCGGCTGATCCTTCATTTGATTACAGCTCTCTCTATGATTCCATTCAAACAAGAACCTACACATTTCGCATACGGGCCAATGCAGCCCGCTATTTTAAAACAGGAAAGCAAACAGTGTTGAAAACAGCACTCAATACAGGTCTTGTACAAAGTCCCAATCTGTTCAGAAACGAATTGTTTCAGATTGGCGGGTTCCGGCTGCTGCGTGGTTTTGATGAAGAAAGCATTTTTGCCAGTGCGTATGCAGTAGCTACAATGGAATACCGTCTGCTCATTGGGCTTAACAGTTTTTTGTATGCGTTTACAGATGGTGGCTGGGTACGGAATAACAGCACGGTGGCCAACAGTACCAACACCTTCATTGGTGCCGGGCTGGGTATGGCTATTGAAACCAAGGCGGGCATTTTCAATATTACGTTTGCAGGCGGCAGGCGTAATGATGTGCCGTTAAACTTACGGCAAAGCAAAATACATTTTGGGTATGTGAACTTTTTTTAGAAATGTGAAATTATAATAAATCTTTACTGCTGTTTATTTAATTTTTCTTCTAGTAATAGTTTGATTTCATCAAATTTTCTTTTAAATAATAACTCTACTTCCTCAAGTGTTACATTAGTTGTAGTGTTATTTTTTCCTTTTGGAAAGGAAGCACTTTCAATTACCGTTTCATCGGGAATAATATCATCCAGCGTACACCCAAGGATTTTTGTTATTCTCCTAGCTAATCTTGCAGTAAGTTCAACTTTGTTGTTTTCAATTTTGGAATAATTCGCTTGCGACATGTGAAGTAATTCCATCATGTCTTGTTGTGAAAGACCCTTTGCTTCACGGTATTTTGCAATAAGACGGCCAGGCATAATCGTAAATTTTTTTAGGTGTGAGTGTTATTCTTAATATTCATAAAGATATTCAGGATTTGAATTTGTTGATAATATTTTAAGTTTAAAATTTGAGCAACGATTAACTCCTTCAAGCAACCGAAATAAAGCATTTCATGCGGTTGCTATTATTATACATATTGAATACGGTCTTGCTAACGGTAACTATCACTGAGGTAACGCATGCACAGTTACTGAATGAAGATGTTACGGAGATCGCTAATACATCATCACGTAAAATTACTGATGCAGCCAGCAGAAAGGCCTCCTTTATAGAGACCAGACTTAAGAAATCATCCGATTGGATGCTTCGGAAATTAGAGAAAGAAGAGGCAAGAATTCAGAAGAAACTCGCAAAGCTTGACTCCTCAAAAGCTGCTCAATTATTTACTAATGGAAATCAGTTTCTGAACAAAGCGGATTCATCATTAAAAACGGTTGAAAACAGTGTACAAAAACTGGCACAGCAGTTCCCTGGCGTAGACGAGCTTAAAACCACTCTTGGATTTTTACAAACAACCAAATCAAAAACCGCCGTTCTGCAACAACAGGCACAACGGTTTAATGATCTTAAAACAAAGCTCGCAGGTGTTCAAAACGAACTGGAACGTTCTGCAATTATTGAACAATACCTGGATGAACGAAAGCAACTGCTCACGGAGCAATTGAGGGGCTTGAATTTTGACCGTCATTTAAGCAAGATTAATAAACATGCCGGAGCTTACACACAATTGGTAAGGGATTATAAAAACATACTGAACGATCCTGTTCGCCTGCAACAACTAGCAATTGAAAAACTAAAACGGATCCCCGCTTTCAATGATTTCATGGCACGTAACTCTGCTCTGGCTGCGCTTATGCCGGGTGGTGGAGGCGGTGGTTTTGATCCTGCTCAACTGGCAGGCATGCAAACACAAGTGCTTACGTCTCAATTGGTTCAAAACACAGTCAATACAGGAGGCCCTAATGCTGGGCAGATAGTAATACAACAAATACAGCAGGCACAGGGGGCCATGCAAAATATATTGAACAGGGTTAATGGCAACAGCTCTCAAACCAACATGCCTGATTATCAACCGCAAACCCTCCGGTCAAAAACTTTCCTGCAACGATTAGAGTTTGGTGCCAACGTACAGTTTGCAAGACCCAACGGTCCATTACCACAAACAAGCAACTGGGCGGCCCAGGCAGCATATAAGTTTTCCAAAAAAGGAAGTTTGGGTATTGGAGCTATGTATAGTATGGGTATGGGTTCGGGTTTGAACAACATACGCATTACACACAATGGGATTGGATTTCGCTCTTTTGCGGACTTTAAGTTAAAAGGGAGCTTTTTTATTAACGGAGGATTTGAGCAAAATTATAATGCCGCATTTAATCGTATTACTGAGCTCAACAATTTAAACCGATGGACAGGAAGCGCTTTGCTGGGTATCAGCAAAAAATACAATGTAAGCAAAAAGCTTAAGGGAAATCTGATGTTGCTCTATGATTTGATGCATCGTGTAAACGTACCCGCTACACAGGCAATTTTATTTCGATTTGGTTATAATTTTTAATACATGTTTACTATGAATCGTCTTTTTACATTCATTATTTCAATTCTTTTTTTTCTTTCGCAGGAAATTGTTGCGCAAACAACACCTGCTCCTCCAAATGCAGCCGGCACATCAGCTACAGGGAGCCCTGCGGCAAATGCTTTTAACAGAGCTAATCAGATACCTGTAAATCATTATTCAGGGATTCCTCAAATAACAATTCCATTTTTTAGTTTTAGCGGTAATAATCTTCAGCATAGTGTTGGATTAAGTTATTTTTCAGGAGGTGTTAAAGTTGAAGAGATAGCGGGAAAT